>CAZYPH010000137.1:0-5512 GCA_964649095.1 uncultured Oligoflexia bacterium
GAAGCGTATGTTGGCATACTCGTCGATCGCGCATACGGGTTACTTAATTATTGGTTTTATCTCAGGTGCGACATCGGACGTTGGATACAGCGCAGTGGTGGCCTATCTCATCACCTATGTGGCAATGAATTTGGGGGCGTTTACTGTGCTCGGCATGATTGGTGAGCGCGGTGATCGTAATACCGATCTGAGTGATATTGCCGGTATCGGATTCAAACGTCCGTGGATTGGTCTTGCGATGACGATTTTTATGTTTTCGATGGCCGGTGTTCCCCCAACAGCGGGGTTCGCGGGGAAATATCTCATTTTTAATAGCGCCGTACAGGCGGGCGAAATCAAGTTAGCGATCCTTTCAGTTTTGTGTAGTGCTATCTCTGCCTACTATTATTTGCAGGTCATCGTTTACATGTACATGAAAGAGCCATTGAGAGACGCGCAGTATCAAACGGATTTAGCTGCTCGCGCAGTAGTGGGCTTTACCGCAACGGCGGTGTTGCTCTTGGGTCTTTTCCCATCCACATTATTTGAGTGGGCAAAACGCGCCGTGCAGTTCTAGGCAGTTATTTTACCCTCATACATCATGCGGTCGGCGCGACCTCCAAATGTAAATTAAAGTAATTTACACTTATGGTATGGCGCTGCCTGCCGCAAAACTTTCTCAATACAAAGTACGTTTAAAATCCGGACGGGTGTTAGGTCCGTTAACGATTGAGCGTATTCAGCTTTTTGTAAACAAAGGTGTCATCACTGGTGATGCAGAGCAGGTATGTGTTCTGCCCCAGCATGATTTTGTCGCATTCTGTGATGTACCTGAGTTGGCAGCCTTGGTGGCAGAGCCCGAATCGTTGTCACGGTTAGTGGCTGATCAAGGCTCGCTCCAGTTAGACCCCACACATCAAGCATACTCTGAATTTACGCACGAAAATCGTAATAGCCCTTCGCCAGAAGCAAACGACGACGCAACTAAAGAGGAGTCATTAACAAAAAATGACGATCCAAAAGCGACAGTAATACTAACGTTGCCACCACGATCTCAAGAGCCTGAGCCCCCTGTGGCCAGTCGCTTAGAGGCTCCTGTTGTTTTAGAAGGTCAGTTTAACAATCAGATTGCATTGTCCATACAGACGCCTGTGGTAGCGGAGCCTGAAGTAGACTACGTCCCCTCCCCGTCTCCGATATTTCAAAGCGAACCAACAGCCATGTTTACGGTGGGCGGCCAACCACTCAGTCCAGACGCTGCGCCATCCAAGGCTTCGATTGTAGATCGCTTTAAGGCTGCTAACTCCAAACAAAAGATATTTATCGCTATCGCAGTATTGGCCGCCGTATTTTATTTACTGGCTCCAGAAGAACCAAAGAAGGTTATTGAACCTCCGTTTCAAGTTGAGCTACCGGTCATGCAATCCCCTGATCCTCAACTTGCTGAAAAAGCCTTTCGTGAGGCCTTAGGGTTTTATAACCAAGATACGGTTCCAGGATACAAACGAGCGGCCTTACTGTTTAAACGTGCGGCTAGTTACGATGCCAATCACGTGCGAGCGTTGTGCATGTTGGCTAGTAGTTACATGAATCTTTTTGATGTCGTAAACCACGATGAGACTTACTTTTCAGTCATTACGCGTTTGATTGAGCAGGCGCGTACAAAAGATGTCGATTTTGGAGAGACGGTTTTAGCCGATGTCGAACTCTATTTAATGCTCGGCAATCCCGACGCTGCCTTTAGTCGCATCGTGGAGTATTCGAAGTCGCACCCCAATTGGGGTGTCGAGATGCTTTATTATTTGGCCACAGCTTTATATCGCAAGGGGCAATACACTGAGGCCTTACAACAACTCTATAAAATTGATTTCAACACCTATAGCAGTCCGCGTATTCCGTATTTGTTTGGATTGTTATTTGAAAAATCAGGTCAACTCGATGAGGCCGCAAAATCGTTTCAGGCAACGGTCGCCAAATCGTCCATGCATATTAAGGCCCGCTTAAAGTTGGCAGAGATTAGCTATAAACAAGATCAATTGAATACCGCTGGTCATCAAGTGAATTTTATTCTCCAGAATACTAGCGCCGCTTCAAAAGACGAATTAGGCATGGCACTCTTCTATCGCGCTAAATTACATCTTCTGAATAATAAAATTACCGAGGCCGTTACCGATCTTACCCAAGCCGTTAAATTGTTGCCGGACAATCATGACGTTGTGCTCGAGTATTATACCGTGCGCTCGAGAGACGCTTCGCGTTTTAAAGAAGCCGCATCGAAGGCAAAAATGTTTCATCACCTAGCATTAGGCGAAAAGGCTTTGCGTGCAGGTCTCGTCGAGGAATCGATCGCGGAATTTCTGAATGCGCGTGATGCCGACTACTCTGAAGTAATTCCGCTGATTCGATTGGGAGAAGCTTTTACAAAAAAAGGTGATTTGCAGTCTGCAAAATTAAACTATGAAAAAGCGTTAAAAGTAAAAACCGGTGCGACGTCAAAGGGCCAAGAAATCTATCCTAAATATATAAAAATACTCATAGATCTCTTTGAGGTTGAGCAAGCGACAGAGGCCCTAGCCAAATACCGCGAACTGCATCCCCCAGTGGCTACGTTTGATCGCCTGCAAGGTCAGCTTGCCATGAGGCAAGATAAATATAGAGAAGCACAGATATACTTTAAAAAAGCGTTGGCTAGTCAGTCTGTCGATTCCAGTGTCTTCATTTTGTATGCACATGTTTTATATTTGTCTCACCAATACCGTGAGGCGGCGTTTCAATATGGTTTGGCGCTGCGGTTTGATCCCCTCAATACCGATGCGATTGTAGGTGTTGGTAAATCACTGGCTGAAATGGAGTCGGTTGAAAAAGGCGTTGAATACGTTAGTTCGTTTATTAATTTATCACCTGAAAAAGCAGCTTTGATGAATGGCATTGCTGAACTGTATTTAAGCAAAGGTTTATACGATCAGGCGCAGAAACTAGCCGAGAATGCACTAATGGTAGACGCCAAGTTCATTCCTGCCAACCGCACTCGGGCCGATGCTCTAGCGGCTCGCGACAAAGTCAAAGAAGCGTTAGAAGCCTATCAAACTTATATTAACTTGGCGCCGTTCGAACCCATCGGGCGTATTAAACGTTATGAACTCTTCATGCGACGTAACGAAAAAGGCGAGTTCGATTTACGAGCTGCAAAATATGAAATTCAGCAAGTTATCGAGGGTTTTCCAAAATACCCGGGCGCTTATTACATGTTGGGGCAATTATTATTTGAGGCTGGTGATTATAAAGGCGCGCACGAGGCGGCATCGATTGAGATTAAACAAAATCCATTTTATTTAGCCGCGTATATACTTCTGGGTACGGTTTTAAACGTGAACAAAGATTACGTAGGGGCGTTAAAACAGCTCACCATTGCGTTAAAATTAAATCCCAATAACGTACAGGCTTTGATTCAGGCTGCCATTGCAAACCGCAATCTTAAAACCTATGCGGCTGCAAAGATGATGTTAGAGCGCGCCGTAGTGATCGACCCCGGAAACCCGCAAATCCACAAAAGCCTCGGGTTTGTTTATTACGACCTAAACGATTTCGCGCGCATGAAGGCTAGCTTTCAGCAATATCTAGAAATGTACCCCGATGCTCAGGACCGCCAGAGTATTCAAGATTATTTGGCCAAGGTGAAATAGTTCATTGAGACGGACTAAATATTTTTAGATCTTGGCAGTCGTCAAAAATGACTAATTATGGCAACTTTTAGCCATGTTAGATTTCAAATATTTTGCAGAAGATCTTAATGTATTGGCCGAGGGTCTAAAAAAACGAAACGCAGATCTTTCGTTGGTAGATGAAATCAAAACCAGGTCTGAGACTCGTCGTCGCGCTATCACGCAAGTAGAAAGCCTAAAAGCACTGCGCAATAAAGCCTCTCAAGAAATCGCTCAAGCAAAAAAAGCAGGCCAAAATGTCGATGATAAAGTTGCTGAGATGCGCGGCGTTTCCGATCAAATAAAATCACTTGATGCCGAGTTGGCTGATATTGAAGAGCGTTTTAGGTCTCTCGCGATGGAACTTCCCAATATTCCGCACGTTTCAGTTCCGGCGGGCAAATCGGCGGATGAGAACGTTGTGGTGCGCACGTGGGGTGAGCCCAAGAAATTTTCATTTCCAGTAAAGGACCACGTTGAGTTGGCTGAAAATCTGGGCATTTTAGATTTGGAGCGTGCCGCAAAGCTATCTGGCGCACGTTTTTCTGTTTTATCAAAGTTTGGGGCGCGCTTAGAGCGGGCTTTAATTAACTTCATGTTGGATGTGCATACGAAAGAGCACGGTTATGACGAGATGAGTGTGCCATTTTTAGTCAACCGACGAGCCGTGACAGGCACAGGGCAGCTGCCGAAGTTTGAAGAAGATTTGTTTCGTTTACCTGACCAGGATTTGTTTTTAATTCCGACCGCCGAGGTACCGCTTACCAATTTATATCAAAACGAAATTTTGTCAGAAGACCAGTTGCCGGTTTGTTTAACCGCCTATACGCCGTGCTTTCGCAGTGAGGCGGGTTCGCATGGGCGTGACACGCGTGGTTTGATTCGACAACACCAGTTTAACAAAGTGGAGTTGGTGCGTTTCACGCATCCTGAAAAATCGTATGAAGAGCACGAAAAATTAGTGGCTCACGCCGAAACGATCTTGCAGAGATTAGAGCTTCCTTACCGCACGGTTTTATTGTGTGGCGGCGACCTGGGTTTCGGCGCCGCTAAATGTTACGATATTGAGGTCTGGTTGCCGTCAGCCAACGCCTACCGCGAGATTTCATCGTGCAGCAACTTCGAAGACTTCCAAGCCCGCCGCGCCCAAATCCGCTTCAAATCCGGCCCCAACGACAAACCCCGTTACGTCCACACGATCAACGGCTCCGGCCTGGCTGTGGGGCGTACGTGGTTGGCCCTCCTCGAAAACTTCCAACAGGAAGATGGGACTGTGAGGGTGCCGGAGGGGTTGATGAGGGCTATATAATATTTGCGTCTCAAGATTGTAAGATGGACTAATTAAGTCGGTGGTCTGATACTGAGTTACTGTAAGTGTCGCTAACAGGTTTTAATCGAGGACTATAAGTTGAAAACCAATCTATCAAAAGCAATGTTTTCTGCGAATGTGCCAGAACCATCAGAACCAAATGTAGAAGTGATGGAGTGCACACTACGAGATGGATCCTACACTATAGATTTTCAATTTACAAAAGAGGACACTGCAGAATTAGTAAAGGGTTTAGCAAGCAGTGGCGTTAAATGGATTGAACTTGGTCACGGTTTGGGATTGGGCGCAAATGATAAATATAAGAATGCCGCCGCAACGGATGAGGAGTATATTGAAGCTGCCGTGCGTGCGATTTCCGAATTACCAAATCGAGCAGAAATTCAGTTGGGATGTTTTTTTATTCCAGGGATTGGAAACGATGATCACTTAAGGTCCGCGCGGAGTTTAGGCTTGAACTTTATTCGTATTGGTACCAACGCGAATGAAATTGACCACGGTCTTC
>CAZYPH010000138.1:0-5499 GCA_964649095.1 uncultured Oligoflexia bacterium
TGGTAGACATAAGTCAATACGTTAGCAATGTCCTCTTTGCTCAAACCAAGCGAAGGCATCACGCTATTGTACTCATCGCCGTTCACTACGATTTTACCAGTTAAACCATTTTTTACCGCACTAACGGCACGGCGCCAGTCTTTGTTAAGATAGTCTGATTTTGCCAATGGTGGGAAAGCGCCTTTAATACCCTGTCCATCGCCTTGGTGGCAGGCAGCACAGTTTTGTGAGTAGAGATTTTTCCCTAACTTAATACGTTGTTCAACACTAGTTGCCACTGTCACTCTTTCAGTTTCAGGTACTTTCTGAATAGCGCCACCTTCAGGAAGGTAAACGTTGTCGGCTACTTTTCCAGAAAACATTTCTTTGTTCGCCGGGCCTTCAACAGCCATCAAACCCAACGAACCTTTGTTGAATGTACGGAAAATCGAGTGGTCTACTAACACCAAGTTTCCAGGAACATCCACTTTGTACTCAACGATCGAAGAACCACCAGCAGGCACTAAAGTAGTTTGAATGTTCGTGTTAATTTTTCCGCCGCCTTCTGAGTACACACGGTCAAAAACCTCACCAATCACGTGAAACGAAGACACTAAGTTTGGACCACCGTTACCGACAAACAGACGCACAGTCTCACCAACTTTTGCCTTCAGCGCCTTATCGCCTGTCATCGAATTGGTCGAGCCGTTAAAGACCACGTAGGTAGGATTTTCATCGATAGCTTTTTCCATATCAAACGGCTGATAACCTTGTTTGCCGTACTTGCCTTTTGTATAGAAATCACCCTGCATTACGTAGTACTCGCGATCTACTTTTGGTAAACCTTCTTTTGGCTCCACTAAAATCAAACCATACATACCATTTGCGATGTGCATACCAACCGGCGCGGTCGCACAGTGGTAGACATAAAGCCCAGGATTGTTTGCTTTAAAACTAAACACACTCTCATGACCTGGCAGAGTAAACGAGGCCGCAGCACCACCGCCCGGACCAGTCACCGCATGCAAGTCAATATTATGAGGCATCTTTGATGACGGGTGGTTCATCAAATGAAACTCGACCTGGTCACCTTCTTTTATACGAATAAATTTTCCAGGAACACTGCCGCCGAATGTCCAAAATGTGTATTCGACACCATCTGAGATGGGCATCTTTTTTTCTACGACTTCTAACTTCACAATCACTTTCGTATTGTGACTACGCGTAATCGGCGGGGGTACGTTAGGTGGTACAGTTAAAGTTGCAATCTCTTCGCCTTTGATGTCGGCAAGAGCAGTTGACGATGCTGCTATAGCCACAGTCAACGCAGCCAGCAGGGCCTTACTAAATGAACGTTTTTTATCGTTAGAACTCACGTTGTACATATACTATCTCCGTGACTCTGAGATTACTGCTAGGCCAATGTTGTCGGTATGATCCGGATCATGACACGATGCAATTAATGCAGAATCGAGTAAAATAAGTGAAAAATCTGCTCAGCCAATTTTTCAGGGGCAGGCGCCAAAATACGACGACGAAACATCTCAGCAAAATGCTGTTTGTCGACACTTTCAATAGTGATTGCAAAGGGCACAATCCCTGACGCCTCCAGTTCATCACAGGCCTTTTTAATATCCTGAACACCGTAACGCCCTTCATAGCGATCAAGATCGGTTGGTTTGCCATCGGTCAAGAGTATCAGTATTTTTTTGGAGGCCTTTAGCGGCTGCATCAACGATCGCACATGGCGTAACGCTGGCCCCAATCGCGTATAGCCTTTCGCCTGAATGTGATCAGAATTATGATAAAAGTCAGACCAATTTGAATTAAAATTTTTATATATATTAAAATCACATCGACTGCGTGTAGCGCTTGATGTGCCTGCGATCATGATCTGTTCAAAAATATCTTCGAATAATAGTCCACATATATGAATCGAATCTAAGATAACATCCAACACTCGTAAGTTATTTACCCAAGAATCAGACGACAACGACTGATCAAATAGAATCGTAATCGCTAGATCGTGTTCTTTAGGTTTTTTCTGCATATATAACCGTTCAGGCACAGCAGAGCCACCACGCTGGTCTACTAGGTATCTAATGACAGAATCATAATCGATTTCAGAGCCTTCCATTTGCCGACGCTGCCAAATTGGCTCACTTACTAACGAATTGATTTTACGACGCCACCCTTGAACCTGTGCACGGTGGGTGACCTGAACCAACTCGCGCCTTTCTGCCGTTGCGTTCGGGCTGGGCTGCACATTTTTTTCATGCAGTTGGCAGTGCTTATTTAGGTAGGAGTGTTTTGTGTAATCCCACTCTGGGTACACGGTAACTACTGGCAACTCGGCGACTTCATCAGTCGCTTGCATCGAAAACGCTGCCGTCTGATCAGCCTGATAGATCGACTGTGTAGTTTCACCATCAACAGTGACCTGATTGACCTCAATTTCGTCAAGGCCCTTTTGATGAGAAGATAAATCATCGTCACCCGATTCAGGGCGTGAGCCGCCCTGATATTCATCTACGGTCTCTAATTTTTCAAACGAGTGCGTAACCGGATTACTGCGTTTGCGTTCTTCTTTTAGTGAGACGGCCTTTCGGTGCTCGGTGGTATGTTTTTTTTTCTCAGTAAAGCTCCGCTTACCAGAACCCGAACTAGCCTGAGCGCTCTGTAGGACAAGATTTTCTTTTATCGGAAGGCAAGGAACTGTGGCGTGCAGCCAATCGGGTAAAATATCATTTTTTTTATATTCTGCTTTTACAATATTATTACCGGTTGATTCTAATGCCAGCATTTGACGCGACCAGTAAGTCAGTAAATCGGCATCAGTGTTTGTTACTTTCTTCTGCAGCTCGAAAAATACGCCTGACTTAAAACTGAGAAACTCCGGAAACAAAGAAGAGAGGTAACAATTAACGTCTGGCATGACTTTTAAAAAATCAATGCGCTGCCGAACTCTAGAATCGCTTCGATTTGGGTCATATAACCCCAACACAGAAGCGGCAGAAGCCTGTAGGGTTAATAGAATATAGAGCTTGGCATTGTCATCTGCACAGCTAAGAACACTAATATATTCTGGCAACAATAATTGATGCCCCACCACACCAACAGAAAACTGACTGGCGGCAACACTAAGGCTCTGGCGCTCGGCCACAACATACTGGGCCAAAATCGATAGTTGACGTTCATAAGCGGTCAGCTGTGCCGTCGATTGTTTTGAAAATGCTTTTTGTCGTTTGGTTTTCCACAACGCACCAAAAAGCTTTTCAACAAAGTCCATTTACAGACTCAAATCAATTAATGTTTTTAGTGCTTGAACGGTTTGCGTATCATCACTCAGGGTTTCCGCAATGCCTACATGAGCTGCACGCCTTGGGTTCATACCGTCGGCAATAAGTCGGCTCGAATACACTAAAAGTCGGGTTGACAGCGTTTCTTTCAAATTAAATTCAGCCATAGACCGAATACGCTCAGCAAGCTTTGCCAGTTTATTGGCTTGAGATTTTTCAATCCCAACCAAGTCTACCAACAGCTTAGCTTCACTTTCGGCACTTAAGTAACTGATCGAGAGGTTTACGAAACGCTGTTTTGTCGATGGCTTTAACTCTTTTAATCCCTTTTGGTAGCCAGGATTAAAACTCGCCACGACCATAAAACCGTCCTGCGCTTTGATGGTCTCGTTCATCTTATCGAGATAGATCTCCCGGCGGTGGTCTGTTAGGGGGTGCAGCGCGACAATGACATCTTCCCGAGCTTCGGCGATTTCATCCAAATATAATATAGATGACGTTCGTACGGCTCGCGTGACCGGCCCATCCTGCCAAATCGTCTCGCCACCTTTTATGATAAAACGCCCTAACAAATCCGCCGCATTGGTATCTTCATTACAAGCGACTTTGACTAGTGGGCGATTTAGCCGGTGCGCCATGTACTCGACCAACTGAGACTTCCCACAACCAGTGGGTCCCTTTATCATTAAAGGCAGTGCGTTACGATAGCATCGTTCAAACACCTCGAGCTCGTTGTTCGCTTCGACATACATAAACTCAGCCATCGTAACCACCCTACTTTCTTACGTGCGTTTTAGCGTTCTAGTTCGCCTACCGGTAAACCAAAGCGAATAAAGTTCCACACATACGCGATGATTCCGGCGGTAAATAAACTAGCGGCTAACACTAACCCTAAAAAGTGGACCTCAATTTCTTTTTGTACGGCTAAAAAATCGAGTCCCATTTTACGCTCAAGATAGACTTGCGCAATGCCGGCGACGGCGAACGCTAAAGTCATCGCAATCATACCTACGTTAGAAGTCCAGAACGCAAACGTGTTCATCGTAGTATCTTGCATCTTACGCCCAGTAAGTTTTGGCATAGCGTAGGCAATGATACCTAATACTAAACACGCGTACGCACCCCAGAATGCCATGTGGCCATGCATCGCTGTCACTAACGTACCGTGGGTGTACATGTTCACCTGTGGCAACGTGTGGGCGAAGCCTAAAAATCCTGCCCCCACAAACGACATAATCGAGCAGCCAATGGTCCATAACATAGCTGTTTTATTATCTGGTGATTTCCCGCCTTTTTTGGCCATCGCAAGCGCATAGATGGCCATGCCCAAAAATGCGACCGGCTCGAGCGCGCCGAACACACCACCAATAATCAACCAATATCTAGGAGTTCCTATATAGTAATAATGGTGGCCCGTGCCTAGAATGCCACTTAGGAAAGTAAAGCCCACAATAATATATAGCCATTTCTCTATAACTTCGCGGTCGACGCCGGTGAGTTTGATTAATAGGAATGCTAAAATAGCACCCATAATCAATTCCCAAACGCCCTCAACCCATAGGTGTACAACCCACCAACGCCAGTAAGAATCAAATGTTTGGTTATCCGTCGGAATCATACCAGGTAGGTACAACAAGGCTGCTGCTAACAAACCGAAGAATAACACCAATGACGTTGTGGTATACCGGCGCCCTTTCCAAATCGTGCCGCCGATGAGGCCGATAAATAAAAGCACGTCAACGACTACCAAGTAATCTAGCGGTCGCGGAATCTCTAAAAACTTTCGACCTTCCCACCAACCAAAGTGGAAGCCAATTACGGCCGTAACACCAACTACGACAAACGCAATCAGCTGCACATAAGCCCACGGTATCGAGATCAACTCGCGATCGGCCTCCTCTGGAATAATATAATACGCGGCCCCCATAAAGCCCGACAACAACCACATTACCAACAGATTGGTGTGCACTGCGCGGGCAGCATTAAAGGGTATTAGATTGTGCAGGCCGTCTAAACCCATATGGGCAAACCCCATAATAAATCCGTATACGAGCTGCAAACTGAACAGCAGCATACATACGGCAAAAAACCAGTATGATACTCGTTGTGATTGGTATTTCATTGTATGTTCTCGCTTTTCAATGATGTTAGGAATGCCGTTAATTCTGTAATTTCAGACTCAGTCAGAGGCAGCTTAGGCATTTTAGAGTCGGCCTTTACA
>CAZYPH010000139.1:0-5445 GCA_964649095.1 uncultured Oligoflexia bacterium
TTAGCTGTAGGTAATCCACAATTACTAGGTGTAAGCCGTGTTCTGCTTGAAGACGTCGACAGCGCGCCCGCATTTCAAGAACAGTAATGGCTGGAGTGTCATCAATAAAAATTTTAGATGCGCTAAGTTGTTGTGATGCCTTCGATAAATTCTTCCAATCAATCTCGCTCAATCGCCCTGTTTTAAGGCGAGAGGCGTCAATGCGTGCGACGCCCGATAAAAGCCGCATGCCCAATTCCTCGCGTGCCATCTCTAACGAAAAAATCGCAACGCTAGCCTGTGCCCGAAGGGCCGAACGCTCTGCAATGTTCATTACAAATGAGGTTTTTCCCATGGCTGGTCGACCAGCTATAATCAGTAAATTGCCCGGGTGTAGGCCTGATGTTTTTTCATCCAGATCGGTGAAACCGGTGGGTAGTCCGGTGACGCCCGTCTTTTGTTCACCAAGCGCATTTAGCGTAGCCATATTGGTCATGAGAATTTGACCAATGGGTAAAAAAGTTTGTCGAAGTTTTGAATCCGTTACTTCGAAAATTAGTTTCTCTGCCTCATCTAAAAACTCTTCAACGTTTTCAACGCCCCCGTAGGCGTTCTCAGCGATCTGGCTAACTGCGCCGATCATGCGTCTTAAAGTCGCCTTTTCTTTTACAATTTTGGCGTAATGAACAACGTTCGCGCTGGAGTAACTATTGTCAAATAATCCGGTTAAAAAGGCGCTGCCTCCAACAAGTTCGTAGATTTCGCGATTCTTCAGAGCCGCGGTCAGGGTGATGAGATCAACCGGTTCTGACTTACTAATCAATTCTTGAATAGTCTGAAATACTTTGCCGTGGGCTTCTTTATAAAAATCGGTTTGTTGTAACCCGACGTCGATAACTTTGTGAAAAGCGTTCGGATCAATCAGCAATGCCCCTAAGACCGAGCGCTCACCTTCAAGGCTGTGTGGTGGCACATGCTGTTCAATATCTTTACCAAACCCAGACTGAAACGAAGAGGGTCGGTTCGATTTAGGTTGGTATCGGTTACTGGTTGAAGTGTTAAAGTCTTCCACACGCCCCTCATGGCCAGGTTAAAAAAAACTAGAGCCCAGCATAGTCGAAAAGATGAACTAGATCATTTCTTTTACGGACAACTAGCCAAGCTCTAGCTTTTGTCGAGGTCTAAGTAGTTTAGCGACGGAGTTTTACTTCTCGGCAACCACCCAAACTTTAACATTGGCACTGATTTCAGCTGTCAGTTTAATTGATACCGTATGTACGCCCAGCGTTTTGATGGCTTCGTCTAGTTGAATCATACGGCGATCTACTTTGTGGCCTGCTTTCGCCAAGGCATCAGCGATCTCAACGTTAGTAACTGAGCCAAATAGCTTCTCGTTCTCGCCGACTTTTTTTGCAATCGTGCATGAAAAAGACTCGATTTTTTTTGCCAATTCTTTGGCCGCTTTCGCTTCTTTTGCGCGCTTGCGGTTGAGGGCGTGCTGATGGTGTGCGATAGCCGCCATGTTGTCTTCATCGGCCAAAACCACTAGGTTGCGTGGCAACAAAAAGTTTCTGGCATACCCATCGGAAACTTTCACGATGTCACCAATGCGGCCTAAATTGTCTACGTTCTCTTTTAAAATAACTTTCATTTTATATTTACTCCTGAATTACAAATTTTTTTCTAAAACCAATCCACAGATCAAAAAAACCAAGGCTCAGTAATAACGGCAAAAGTACCAATACGCTCATGACGTATCCAAAGGCCCGGATGGGGCCTTTGATGCGCCATCGATCAAAAAAGAATGTTACGATTGCCAATCCTTGCAGTGCATAAATGGACATCAAAACTTTTAATGCATTTAAACCAATAACGCCCAGTTTTGGCACCTCTAGAATCATGAGAGCTGCCGCTAGTAATGTCGGCCAGACCATGTGTTCCGGAGCATGCCAGTTCCTAAAGGCTCGTCGCGGTAGTTGTAGATGCTGTCTAATCTGACCAAAATTAAGACGCAGAATCAGTAGCAAGTTGCTCACGACCAAAATCAACGTTCCGATTAAAAACGTGCTCGGTAGTTCTGCCATGATATTTTTTCGCGTCGTTTCTGGGTCAATTAAAAGCTTCTCTAGATCTTGATTCGAGATCTTCTGTTGTCCATAGCGTTTTGCATTTTGCTCCACCTGGTTCACAGTTTCTCGTACCAACTCACCAACATAAGCATCGAGCTTTTTGATAGGGTTCTGTCCAATTTGCCATGAATAGCCTACTAAAAGGCCAAACACGGCAACTAGTATCAAACCCACAGTAATCGCAGCTGTTACTTCTGGGCTGCGTTTTGCGCGCAAACACTCGGCAATCGATAGCCCCACAACCACGCCTGAAACCAAAAAGATGGCGCCAGTCTCACGCGACGATAAAGCCATTACCAATGCGGTATTACTAAGTGCCGCAGCTATTCCGAACCAACGTCCCCGCGTTAGCGAGATAAAGGCAATCGGGAGAGCTGCAATTGTCGAAAACACTAGGCTCAGATGCAACGAGGCACCCAAAACAAACGGCAGCGCCAGTGCTAGTAGATAAATCATCTTGGAAGGTGTTTTACCTGCGCACGCGCTCAAACGATCGTTCGATGGCTCCTCTAAGCTTAGAGGAACTTGTTTTGGTAACTGATTTTGATCGGTTTGCGCCATTGATTGCCTAATTTATTATCGGCCCGAAAAATAGTTTTCTTGCGCGCTTGAACTTACAAAGCCTATTAGGGCTAGATTTCGAGCCCGTTTCAAAGCCATAGTAGTTTTACGCTGGTGCGAGGCGCAATTTCCTGTAATGCGTCGTGGAATGATTTTTCCATTGTCCATTATGAACGACTGCATCAAGCGAACATCTTTGTAATCCAAGACAACGTCTTGATCTGTGCAAAATCGGCATACTTTCTTGCGGTGGAACGAGCGGCGGCCAGATTTGCCATCTTCATCGCGATCGTTGTTGTAGCGGTCCTGATCTTTGCTGTCTCTATTGTACTCTCTGTTTTCCATGTGTTTAGCCTCTTAAAAATTAAAGGTGGTAGATTTACTCTGCGCGCGTTTCATTACGATCGTTGCGCTCGTTACGGTCTGACCGGTAGTCTTGTCGGTATTCACCACGGTCGCCACGGTCATAGCGGCGTTCATATCCACCACGATCAAACGAACGTTCTTCGCGCTCTTCAGGGAAGCCGTTAGCATTTACGGTAGGCTTGCGTTCTGTTGCTGCATTGAAATCTTTTTCCAAGCGAATGGTAAGAAAACGCATAACGTTTTCAGTAAGGCGTAGATTACGCTCTAACTCCGCTACAAGGGCATTATTGCCGGTGTAGGCCATGTAAACGTAATAGCCTTTTGATTCTTTTTCGATTGGGTAAGCCATTTTTCGACGGCCCCATGTTTCAACCGTTAAAGTTTCACCGTTGTGTGCGGTGATAATCGATTTCAATTTTTCTAGTAAAGTCTTTGAAACATCTTCTGCACCGTCTGGGCGGAAAATGAGAGTAGTTTCATAAGCACCTTTGGTGGCTGCGGGAGCGCTGATTTGATCAAGCGCACTTGGCTGTTTTGAAGCCATAATTAGAACTCCTTTCGGTTCAATAATAGGAGAAATTCCTATTAATAGAGCCCCATCTATGCCGATTGCGTAGTTTTAAAAACCAAGTCTTTAAACCATCTAAAGGTAAAACCAATGTAGTTTTATAGAGTTAGTTAAAAACCAGACAATCACAATAATGACGGAGCAAGGTTTATAAAGCTCTGGATGGATAACATATCTGAATAGATGGGTCAAAATCAAAAGACCCAAATGATGAGGGCGTTTGAGAATGGAGGGGACAAACTCATCACTTGGGTCTTGGTAGCGAGACCAGCTCTTACGTTTGATAAAGGGCTGGTCTCGTAGCTTGAATTAGGCAAATTACGAGAGTTTAATGATTTGCTGATTTTGTTGTAGCTACAGACGCTTTCGCCGATTTTTTTACAACTTTAGCCGTTTTCGAAGAGGTTTTTTTCGCAGCGTTTTTGGGTTTAGGTTTTTTTACTTTACTACCTTTGCTTCCATCGATTCCCAAGTCTTTGATTAGTCCCTGCAGACCTTTCGTAATGACCGCTTGTTTCTTATTAAAAGGTGCTTTTCTCACGTCATCAATTAATTCGGATACATCGGCATTGATGACTTTAGAGGCCGCCTTAGCTCGTTTGCGCACGTGTGTAACGGCTTCTTCTACTCGGGCTTCTACTTTAGCTCTTGCTGCGCGTACATCACGCATCGTTTCTTTTACTGTTCGGCGCATGGCTTTTTTAGCTTCGTCGAGCACCCATTCATCAATGAGTTCTTTTGGAAAGCGTAATAACTTACCTAGCTTAATTACAGGTAGTTCGCCGCGACGCGCCTTCTTGTAAATCGTATCTGGCTTGATTTTTAAATATTTTGCGAGTTCTTCAACCGTTAAAAGAATGTTCATAAGCAGCCTCCGGATATTAAAAAACTTAGGGACTAAATGGGAGCGATTACTGTGGTTGCGGTAACTCGCGCCTCTCGAGATCTAAGTTTAGTTTCTTTACTAATGGCGGTCAAGAAATTGATTAGTATTCGTTAGTATGGTTTAGGATGAATTAGGATTGAGTAGGATTAATTGGCATCGACGATTTGATGGAATCTATGTTTTTCGCGCATTTTCGCTCAATCGAATCACAAGCAATGCCCCTTCAAAGAGCACATACAGAGGCGCCATTAACATTAGCATTGAGATGGCATCGGGCGGAGCCACGAGAGCACTAATTGCCGTAATAACAACTATGGCAATACGGCGTCTTCGAGCTAGGGAGTCAGCTTGAATAAGACCAATCTTTGCTAAAAACACTAGGATGACCGGTGTTTCAAACGCTAAACCAAATCCAAAAAGTACTCTCACGACAACGTTGATGTAGTTTTCGAGCGTTAAGAAGGCTACTTCGTCGGTGCTTCCGTATTGAAGAAAATACCGCACCCCAGTCGGAAACAATACGTAGTAGGCGAAAAGTGCGCCGATCAAAAAAAAGACCAGACCTAATGTAATAAAGGGAATAGTTTTCTTGCGTTCCGTTTCATATAAGCCAGGCGCAACAAAACCCCAGACAATCCAGATATAGACAGGACTGAGCAAAGCAATTGAAGTATAGGCTGCAACTTTTAAGTGAACCAAAAAATTTTCGAACAAACTAATGTAATACAGCTTCTGTTTTTCAGCGGGTAGCTGATCAAATAACGGAGCCTTGAGCCATGACAAGATGGGCTCACTAAAAAAATACGCGCAAGCAAAACCAATAAAAAATACAATGAGGCACTTGGTGAGGCGGCTACGTAATTCATCTAAATGGTCGAAAAAACTGAGTTCCGATTTTGCAGTCATGGGTTCCTGAGGCTCCTAAGTTATTAGTCGATTGCAGCCTTCATGCGTGT
>CAZYPH010000140.1:0-5419 GCA_964649095.1 uncultured Oligoflexia bacterium
ATGGCCTCTAAAATATAATCCAACACACGCGCAGTCGGCGACGTTTCTGACGCTGGCAACACCGATGCAAAACCACCCTCGTCACCCACCGCCGTCGAAAGTTTGTTTTTCTTCAACACACTTTTTAAAGCGTGAAAGACTTCAACCCCCATACGCAACGCATCGCGATACGTCTCAGCGCCCGTGGGCAGCACCATAAACTCTTGAAAGTCGATGCCGTTATCAGCGTGGGCACCACCATTAAAAATATTCATCATCGGCAGTGGCAATGTATAAGCAGCCCCCACCGAGCCTTTCAGCGAAGCCCCACCCAAAGCCCGATACGCTTCACCCAAAGTCACATATAATGGTTGTTTTTTTGAAACCGACAACGCCCGTGCAAACGCCATCGACGCCGCTAAAATAGCATTGGCGCCGAAGCGGGCTTTATTCTCAGTGCCATCGGCCGCAATTAAACGCTGGTCAAATGCTGCGATTGATTCAAACGATTGTCCCACTACTAAACCCGTGATGGTCTCGTTCACTGCGGCTACGGCCTTTAAAACACCTTTGCCGCCATAACGTTTTTTATCGCCATCACGCAGTTCTAAGGCTTCACGACTACCAGTGCTAGCACCACTAGGCACCATGCCGCGACCAAACGAACCGTCCTCAAATGTTAGATCGACTTCTACGGTTGGGTTACCGCGACTATCTAAAATCTCACGAGCCAAAATTGATTTAATTTTTGTCATAGTAGAGACAGTAAATAAAAATTTACGGACTCTGGCAAAAAATTATGCGGCTTTTGGCAGCAACGTGACAGCCCATTCTGGCGGTTGGAACTTCTCTTTTCCAAAGGGAATTCGATTTACAATGATTTCATCTAAGAACGTAGGCAAATAACCTGTCGGCACAAGCTCACCAACAATTTTGCCTTCAGCAGTGCGTCCGCGTTGAATAAATTTATAAATTGATTTTATTTGATATCGACCAAAGTCATCGACTTCTGGAATCACCTCGGCGATGTCCGTAATTTTTCGCGAACCATCGTTCATACGCTTAATTTGAACCACAATATGAATCGCCGCAGCAATTTGCCGACGAATGGCCCCAACGGGAACCTGGGTATCGCCCATCATAGAGAGCGTCTCTAAACGTACAAGCGCGTCGTAGGGCGTGTTGGCATGGGTAGTACCCATACTACCGCCGTGACCAGTATTCATGGCGGTAATAAGATCGATTGCTTCGGGTCCACGTACTTCACCCACCACAATACGATCGGGGCGCAATCGCAACGACGATACAATCAAATCACGAATCGTCACGGCCCCCTTACCGTTGGCACCTGGTGCTTTCGTTTCAAAGTACACACAATGATCGGTTTTGATTTTTAACTCGCTCGCATCTTCGATAATTAACAATCGCTGTGTGCCCGGAATACGCGAGCCAATGACGTTTAGAAGCGTTGTTTTACCAGAGCCTGTACCACCACTGATAATAATGTTTTTTGCTAGATACACACAAACATCGATAAACTTAGCCGCGTCTTTTGAGATCGACCCTTTTTGAATCAGATCCACAAACGTAGGTGAATCTTTAGAAAATTTACGAATACTCAGCGTAGTGCCTTTGCGCGACGACGGCGGCAACACGGCATGCACACGTGACCCGTTAGGAAGACGTGCATCTAACCTAGGGTTTTCATCATCCACACGCCGACCCACAAACTGCGCAATGTTACGAACTGCCGCTTGAAGGGTTTGTTCATCATGAAAGTCGGCATCGTGCACACGCTCTAAAAGCCCGCGTCGCTCGATAAAGACCTCTTTTGGTCCGTTAACCAAAACCTCAGATACACTATCGTCGTCGAGGTATTTTTTAATGGGCTCTAAAAACGACGCGACGGAATCTTCATAGACACTCATTACATAGACTTTCTGTATGTAAACGATTCTTTATATATATTAATCACTATCTACTATAGATTCTATATGTTTCGTACGCACCATAAGTGGTGACGGCGCAGTAGCACTCGGACGATAATCTTCACCCAAACTACGAGCAATAGAGCTCGGCTGACGGTCTTTGCGTTGGAACTTAGGCACCGGCACAAGACTTGTTGCACTGATATCAATATCTTCCGTTGATATCACGGTATCACCCCGTGTAATACGGCTCACAGGCACTGTTGAGGCCGCATCTACTGGCTCTAACACCGTCAACGTACCCTCAAGTGATTTTACAGGACAATAAAACCGATAGTTGCCCGCACGCTCGGCCACAAACGTAATCTCGGCCACTCCGCCGGGAGCAACACCTTTACGTAAATTCAATTGATCTTGCACAAAACACAGAGTGTTTTTAGATGGTGTTGATAAATACACACGCACCGGCACACCTTGAGTCACTGTAATATGTTTTGGAAAAAACCCGTTATCCGCAGCAATCAGACTAACTTCCTGAAGCCCCATCACACGCTCACGCGCGGACTCAGGAATCGGGTTTTCAATACGAAGCGGTGCTCCTCTTTTTGATTTTAAATTATCTTTGCTCACTAATTTCTTTTCGACCAAAGGCAACGCACTTGAAACCGAAGCGATCGAGCGATTCGACTCTTTGCCATTTGTTTTGCCAGCCTCACCTTCTGGAGCCGCTCCCTGAGCCATTACCACGTTTTCGGCAGCATCAATTGCCATGGGCACCATCTCGTTTGTATCTTCGACGACTAGGCGTGTTTTTGCATCCTCAGGTGTGGAAAGTCTTACAGGAATTCCGCTATACGGATCATCGACTTGATCTTCACTGTCTGAAAAACTGAGATCACGTTTTTGAAAAATCCAGCTTTGTTCCGACGCGCCTCCGCTGCGATCATCGACCGCACGGTACGTTTCGGCTCTGGCTTTGAACGAAAGAATAAAACTCGTTAACCCCAGAAACAGTAAAAGTTTTTTTACAAGACGTTCTCTTTTGTATCGAATCATACCCAGCCTCATCTAATCTCAGGAAGCGCTTCGTCCAATACGAGCCTTTTCTTTAGGTAGGTAGAAAGTGCTGGGTTTAGAGTAGTGCTATCGACGCAAGCCTAGTATGCCGGCCCGTTGATGAATGAGTTCTACAAAGTCTGTTTTCAACGTATCGGGTAAAAACGATTGCTGGATTAGAGTAGGCATTTCCGCCACAGCACTCGCCAATCGTGAGAAACTATTTTCAATCACTTTATCGGCAATATTTAGCGACCGTGCCATGACGACAAAGTCACTGCGGGTGAGCCGAGATTTTTTTCCATGAACTGTTAGAGCCATCTCTTCAGAATCATCAATAGGCATTAAACGCGTCGACAGAAGATCATAAGCCGGCGACAAACCAACCTCGCCGGCTTCGTTTGTCAAAAGAGAAAAATTCTTTAAATACATATCGGCATTGCCAATTAAAAACGAAAACAACGTCACATCAAAAAAGCCCGATAGATCTAAGCCTGGATTAGACGAATAGCGTAAGATTATCTTACCTGCTTTTTCCATCGACGTTTTGTATTTTTGCTCCGTCAACAAACCACTCAGCTGGCAAAAATCTTCAACGGCGATTTTAACTAATTTTTTTCGATGCCTTATTCGATCAAAACGACGCGCAATATAAGCGAATTGCCCTGATCGAAATCTCACCAGGCCATGCTGCGCTGTTTTGATTTTTGTTAGCTGCGCTAAGTGCATGCTGAGATCTTCGACAACAGCCATATCGGGAAAGCTTAGACTGGGGGGCTTTAAAATAAATTCCCCCAAAAAACCAACTATAGTTAATCGAGACAATCTCTCGCCATCTTTCTGTAAGTTTAATGAGATCTTTGGCTGAACCCCCGTAATAGCTAAATGCTGGCTGAGGGATTGTTTTGCTAATTCTTCAATTTCTTCGACACCGAACTCTATAGTGGGCGGCTTAAGCATACCGAATAGTTTTTTTGAACACCGCTCGTGATACTCGCCACTATAACGTTCCGATTGCAATTTTTGATAACAGCCTAAACAATTCTCAGTGTCCGACATCAGATTGCCCATCTAAAATAGATGCTTCATCAACGACACTTACGTTTCCAATCGTATCGCGGCACGACAAGAGCAGTAAGGCCATCCGGTCTTTTGTATTAACCTTCCAGTTTTCCGTAAGAATATTTAGCAGCCAACCTTCTGGAATGAGGCCGTCAAAAAAAGGGATCATAGTCTTTTCTATATATGCTTCGGCCCTGAGAGGAAGGGTCAAACTAACTGCCGTCGCCTTATCATTTTTTAGATAAGTGGAATCGTACTGAAAACTAAAACGCCCATCGCGTTCTTCAATAATTCCGGCAAACTGATCTCCTACAAAAACCCGGCCTCGTTTTATGGAGTTATTTTGAGCCGTCTTCATAGCGATTTTTATAGACTCTCTTCACGACTTACGGGCACAGGACCAACCCCATGACCAAACATAAATAGAACCTGATTGACTTTATCGATCCGCAACGTCGTTTTACCGCGCTCCAATTCGCGGATGAAACGCAACCCTACACCAGCACGCTCGGCGAGCGCCTGTTGGGTCAGCTTGGCGGCCTTACGTTTTTTTCTGATAAATTCAGCTATCGGGGAGGAACCATCACTTGAACGCGACATAAACCTATTGTAGCCGCGGCCTCAGACAAACTTCAAGCGCTTGAGCGTAATAAAACCGATGATTTTATACCTAATCGGGTATAATTTTCTTCAAATCAGCGATAAACATACCCGAACGGGTATAATTTGAATCAAAAGACACAAAATGCACCCGATCGGGTATAAAAAATGCCGTTTAAAATTAGAGATCATTGGTCTCGCAGACAACATCGTCCCACTAACAAAAAACCCCCAACACACGAAGTGTATTGGGGGCTTTAGATACAAATAATTATATATATTATAATTACTGTTTATTCGCTGCCAACGCCGAACCGGCTTTAAACCACAAAATCTGTTCTGCAGTTAAAGAGTGCTTTAACGACAGGCGATCTTCCGAGCCATCAACGTGTTTCACAACACAGTCTACTGTTTTACCCGGAGCTAAATGAGCAAGACCCACTAAACTCACACGATCACCTTCTTGAATGCGGTCGTAGTCGGCAGGGTTAACAAAATTCAACGGCAACACACCCTGCTTTTTTAGATTCGTTTCATGAATACGTGCAAACGAACGTGTAATAACGGCAGCGGCTCCTAAATAACGTGGGCACATGGCGGCGTGTTCGCGTGAAGAACCTTCACCATAGTTTTCATCGCCCACAACCACCCAACGCAATTGGGCTTTTTTGTAATCGCGCGCCACTTTCGGAATTTCAGCCACCTCGCCTGTTAAGACGTTTTTCGTTTTACCCGCTTGGCCCGAAAAGGCGTTGATTGCGACCAAAAAGATGTTGTTTGAAATATTATGTATA
>CAZYPH010000141.1:0-5404 GCA_964649095.1 uncultured Oligoflexia bacterium
CACTGAGACTGACAACAAACAATTCTAGTGCATTAGTGAAGGCGTCCGCACTTACAGAGAAAGCCTGAAATAACGCCATCGGTGTCGCCGCCGCAAAAAATAACAACAACTGAAATCTAGGCGAAGACCTCCAATAGTATAGGGACACTGCCAACAATAGTGCCGAGACCAGGCCAGCCAAAATGCGGGCCAAATACATAGCACCGAAGGTGTTGAGAGAAATTAGTTTAGCGATTTGAATCGCGACTACTTGTGGAAGATAAGGCACGGGAGAGTACAACGCAGTATTTGAGAATGGCGTAAAAGCATAATTCTGGCTCGAAAACTCTAAGTTTTGAGAGGCCCAACGCGTGCTCGCATGCCAACGCGCATAGAACTCTTCTCGTGTTATTTGTTTTGAGGCGTCAAACGGGAGATCTGCAAACAGATGCATATCTTTGCCTAAAAATCGAGGTAGCGCGCCCCCTGCAGATTTCTCAACACGCTCTGCCACCCAACCGCCATCAGAGATATGAAAAGCCCGAAAAAAATGAGCATTCTCATCAGCTACTTGGAACGGTGGGGTTACGGCGGTAAAAACTAATCCGACTACTAAATACAAAAAGCAGGCTACGAAAATACGGGATTGGTTATACATCAATATATACCATAAATTATATGTTCTATTCCTATGCAAAACTAATGACTAAACCAAACAGGCGATTATCTCACAACAACTTCTACCAACTCCGCCGAACGCCACGACGTGGGGTCGGCAAAATTTTCGGCATCCAATTCGAAGTTGATCTGCGTAGGTTTCAATTGAAAATATTTTGTTAAGAATTGCATATCAAACGCTATATAGGACTCTGACGGACGCTCGACATTGGCCTCTTTAGCCAAAATATACCAGTTATAGGCATCGCATCGCGTGCCTAATAGAAATACACGCAACCCGCTACTACTTAAACTCTGAACTAACGGAACCAACTCGACCGCAGTCTCCGCTGGGTCTTGGTGTTTAAATTTTTTTGAATAAATCAAACTGCCTAAGTCAATTTGTTTAGAACTGACGCTGTTTAAGGCATTAAAGTAGTTACATACAATAATAGCTATAGGCCATTTCAATTCGGAATCTCGTTGTTGGCTTCGTTTTGGCTGGTTCAATAGATACTCTGGAGCTTGATATACCGGCCTTATTTTCGTTTCGATTTGGGTTTGCACTAGATACGCGTGCAATTGATTCAAAGATGTTGTGTTTTCAGCTAATCGCTCAGCTCGATAACGCAGGGGAACGATGGACCCAAATAAGTTTAACCCCACCTGCAGGAGCAACAAGAAAACAACTATGATAGTGGGCCAAAATCTTGGCCGGCTATATTTTGCAAGCCACTCACGTAAAAGATTATATATAATAATATATATAGATATAAACAAAAACGATACCCCAGCCATCGAGACCGAATGGTATTTCATCCACACAGGGTAGTAACGCGCGTTAAATATCAAGATATTCGGTAGGATCGATAGCACCAAAAAGATAACATAACGCATTAGAGTACTATTGAAGGGCATCTTAAAATTTAGAAGCGTTCGAACTCTAGTTCGAAAACTAACACTCACAAGAGCCCCAAGAATCACAAATAAATACAAAAGCGATAGAAATAAATACGCCACTTCATGCCACTTGTGAGAATAGTACAACGCCTTTTTGGTGGCATAATTACTCACAAACTGCACACTGATGTTGTAGCTACTAAAAACCCCTTTCAGAGCTTTAATAATGCCTGGAAGATACGGCCCCGCAACCGCTTTGGCTGCCTCTTTGTCGGGGCTATTTAATGCATTGCTGAAAAAAAATGTAACGAGTTGATACCACTCACCAAAAGCACGCCAAGGCACATCATACATGATTTTCAGGACGAGGCTCATTGTAATGAGGCAGGTCACAATACAAACAATCCCGACTATTAAAATCTCCCGGAGTACGACTCTATATGAAACGCTGCGGCCACCTAGTGCCAAAAAAAGCACGGCCGGCGTTAACAGAATATACTCAGCGTGAGAAAGCACCATAAGACTTAGGGGTAAAGATAGCTGGAATAAATCACCGTAGGATTGACACGGTCGTTTCCTGTAGCGCCCCGTCGATAGCGTCTTAAGCTGATCGCTTCTGTTCGCATTTAGCTTCGCCCCCTGATAACAGGCCATTAAAAAAAACAATGTAGGCGCCGCAAACAACTCTCCATTCACAAAATGCCAAACGGACAAGCCCGACACAAAAAATGCCGGCAACACGACATATGATACCCACTGGATCCTATCTTTCGACACTGGCAGCCGTAGTAATGCCGTCACTAATGCAGAAAAATAATAAGCTGCAGACACCGTACAGATTATATTAATAAATCTTAATATATTTAGTGCCGAAAACTGAACCCCCACCTGACCTGTAATAAGATATAGAAAACGCGCCACGGGTAGCTGTAGAAAGTGCGACAGATCACCGTACATATCACCGTTTCGATACAAGTCACCCTCGCGACCATAAGTAACAATTTCAATCCAGTTGTTGACGTCAATCGAAATAGCGTCATGGCACGATAACAGCAGCATGCTTGAACAGAGTAATACGCCAAATAGAACTGGCCAAAAGCGCTCGCCAGAATCGCTCCGTGTCATCTTTCAGTATCCTCGACTTTAGATTTTTATGCATGTTGACCTGCGGAAATTAATTTAACAACCGGTTGTTTTCGGTGTCTAATTTTTAAAACACGAGAGGCGCTCTATGACTGTTGATGACCTACGAAAACCATCTGTTCCGATTGTCATTGCAGGGGCGACCGGCTTTATCGGGCAAGAATTGATTCGTTCGCTTTCAGGGCACTATACCATCCACGCGCTGACGCGGCACGTGACGACAAAACACACAACAAAAGATTTTCAGCACGATCTTGTGTGGATCAAAGCTGATTTTTTTTCGGTAGACTCTCTCGCTCAGGCGTTAAAAGGCGCCCACACAGCGATCTATCTTATACACTCAATGATGCCAACGGCTCGACTTGACCAGAGTAGCTTTGAAAACTCAGACTTATGGTTAGCCGATTCCTTTGCGCGCGCTGCGCGGCAAGCAGGTATTAAACGAATTATATATTTAGGCGGTCTTCTGCCTGATGTTGCAGAGTCTCAGCTCTCGATGCACCTACGCAGCCGCAAAGAGGTAGAGGATGTCTTAGGCTCGTCCGGCATTCCGGTAATTACATTGCGCGCAGGCCTTGTTTTGGGCGCAAACGGCTCGTCTTTTCAAATGCTCTATTTGTTGGTGAAGCGCCTGCGCTGGATGTTATGCCCGCGTTGGGCTCACACGTCGATGCAACCCATTTCGGTGGAGGATATTGTGGAGCTTATTAAATTTTGCATCGAAAACAATGCTATCCAATCTGGGGCTTACGATGTCGGCGGCCCCGACATTGTCACCTATCGCGCACTCATGTTGAAGTGCGCCGAACTACTGGGATTAAAACGTACGTTAGTACGAGCACCGTTATTTTCACCGGGGCTCTCCACACTTTGGGTCTGCTTAATAACCGGAGCCAGTAGAAACCTCGTGGCGCCCCTAGTGCGCAGCATGACGCATTCCATGGTTGTTCGTCGCAATCAGCTATTGGAACTTTTTGGGAAACCATTACAAACTATTGATCAGGCACTTCGCACGTGCCTGAAAAAGGCCACGCCACAACTGAGGGCGGCTACTAGAGAGCGGCGACAGGCAAGGCATCAAGAACACGATGTCCGATCCATTCAACGATTACATATTCCCAGCGGGGCCACAGCGGACCAACTGGCCAATGCGTACTTTAGTTGGACCTCTTCAAAAATGCGGCCATGGATTCAGGTGAAGAGACCAAATGCTGACGAGGTGCAATTTTGCTTTCAACTATTTTCATTGAATATTGATCTCATCAAATTACATCGAAATGAAATCAACCCACACTCTACAAGTCTTGCATCGTTTAACATCGTCGGCGGGGCGCTCGTGCGATCAACTAAGAATATTTATGGAACGTTTGAATTCAGAACATCGCTCGAACCATCGTATGGCTTAGTAGGCTTGCATGGCTTCCACCCCAGTTTACCGTGGGGCCTTTATAAGTTCTCGCAAGCTATTGTGCACAAAATTATTATGAATTTGTTTTCGAAGTGGCTCGCGCAACAACAAAATCTCTCCAAGGCACCAACAGGGATTTCGTCATGAGCACTTTAAAACTATTAAAAGCGCTGATAGAGAAGGCCGACTTCAAAGCCCTTTCACAATTTGCTTCGACGCGTTTTTTTTTGGTAGTTCCGTTGGGAGCATGCTTTAAAATTGTATCCCGCGTGTTCGTTCAGGCAAATAAGCGCAAGGCCTGTACCGAGGTCCGCGCCGCGATTCAAAACACACTCGCCCCACTTGGAGTTATCGTGCCTGAGGCTCCAAACCAGTCGCACTCTCGACACCCACTCAATGAAGCATCGGCTAAAATAGTTCTAAAAGTGTATTTTCAACAAATCCTCTATGCTCCGAAGTGGATGTTAGATTTTCGTCGAGAGTGCTGGCATTTTGCCGATCAGGCACAGCAGGCAGAATGGTACCCCAATAATTTCTACCATGAACCCACCACAGCTTTTCAGAATGCCGTTATTGGACTTTACGGTGGATTTTATAGCAACGATGACAATGCCTTTCGTTCAAGCCTAGAAACGCTGGGGCTATCCGCTGCTGAAACTGAAATACGCGCTCATTTTGGTGCGAATCAACAAACCGCCGTGCGCTTCTCGGTGGCAGAATTACAACGATCGTTTGCAAATATTTTTCAAGCTTGTGAAAAGTATAAGGCGTCTATCCATCCGGAGTTTGTGATTTTGGGTGTGATGCTTGTCTCGCTTTACGATACTTTAGAGCAAACGCAGTGTGCGATTGATGTGCGTGGTTTATGGGAATCATTATTAAAAAATAATAATGGCACCTAAATGTAATATAAAATAATATATATATATTTTAACTTATTGGTAGTAACGAGCTTAGACTCAACTGATAGTTGAGATACACTTATTTAGCTTTCGAGCGGAAGCTCAGACCTACAAAAGTCTTTTAAAAGAAGCGGACATTTCTAGAGTAGGCGTAGCTAATTGACGCAGAGCAAGAGATGCAATCGTAAAAACAGGGTAATGCTGGTAAATTTAAAAAACGATAATAGACTTATTACCAATGAAGCTCGCCGATAAACAAATCATGCTCATTGACGATGACGAAGTGCTGCGAACTCTCCTAACTCGCACATTGAATGTTGCAGGTTGTATCGTTCATTCCTGTAACAGTATCAGAGAAGCTTTAGAGCACCTCAAAACCAATGCACCTGATCTGATTATTCTTGATTTAAAGATG
>CAZYPH010000142.1:0-851 GCA_964649095.1 uncultured Oligoflexia bacterium
CGGGTGCCATTTGTGAGAAGTATGGCGTGTGGAAAGAGAAGTCGATGTACGGAAAGAAATATATGGGTATCGACCGTTCCACGTTCATTATCGATACCACCCAAAAAGTCACCCATGCCTATCGCAGCGTAAAAGTGCCGAATCATGTTGATGAAGTATTTGAAGCAATCACTAACTTATAATCAGGACGAATTATGCCACTACCCATTAATGCGGATACTATAGTTGCCCTTTTAACACTAACACTCATGGAAATTATATTAGGAATTGATAATATAATTTTCATCGCAATCATCGTAGCCCGCATGCCAAAGGCCGTGCAAGCCAAGGCTCGTAACTTAGGTTTGGGCCTTGCGCTATTCACAAGAATCGCACTGTTGTTTTCTCTTTCGTGGATCATGTCACTCAAAGATCCATTTTTCTCGCTGTTCGAACATGAGTTCTCAGGTCGTGATCTCATTCTTTTATTCGGGGGTTTGTTTTTAATTTTCAAAGCAACATTCGAGATCCATGAAAAACTAGAAAGCGATCACGCGCATCAACCTAATAGCAAAGGCCCCTATAAAGGTTTTGTTGGCACGCTGATTCAGATTGGCTTGTTAGACATTGTATTTTCATTAGATTCCGTCATTACGGCCGTAGGCATGGCAAACCACGTTTCCATTATGATTGTCGCTATGGTTATCGCTGTACTCGTTATGTTGATGTCGGCGGGCTACATTTCGAATTTTGTCGAAAAACATCCCACCGTTAAAATCCTTGCGCTCTCATTTCTATTACTCATCGGAGTCTCCCTGGTCGCAGAAGGGACCGGAGCCCACCTAGAGAAGGGTTACATTTAGTTTGCGATG
>CAZYPH010000142.1:861-5401 GCA_964649095.1 uncultured Oligoflexia bacterium
TTTTTTTTTTTTTTTTTCTCCTTCCCCCCCCCCCCCCCCTCCCGACCCCCCCCCCCCCCCACCCCCCCCCCCCCCCCCCCCCCCCCCGGGGCGCGCCCAACTATGTTAAATCAACCAAGCCACCGTCTTATAATTGATTATTAGATATTTAGATTAATTAACAACTAAATAATTAAATATTTTCTATTTGTAACCAGAAAATATTTATATGACGCATCTCAGTTAACGCACGATGCCTGAAGCATCTCTTTAGCCAGTAGTTTTGCTGAACTGCGTTGTTTTGAGGCAACACCCAACATACGCGCTAACTCTTGTACACGCTCAGATTCATCGGCCAGGCGTCGTATTTCACTTTGCGTACGATTATCGTGTTCATGTTTTTCGATACTGAAATGTGTCTCTGCAAAAGCGGCAACTTGAGGCAAATGCGTAATACAAATCACCTGATTATACTGCGACACCGAACGCAACTTTCTTCCGACGACTGTAGCCGTTTTGCCACCTATGCCTGCATCAATTTCGTCAAATAAATACACGCCCAAACGCCCCTTATCAGCAATAGTGCGCCGCAACGCCAAAGTAATCCGCGACAACTCTCCGCCGGATGCTACTTTACTTATGGGCCTCAAATCTTCGCCTTTATTGGCCGAGAACAAATAACTAACGCTATCAATGCCATCAGCGCTCCACCCATCCGTTAACGATGGTAGGACCGACGCATGAGAGACCACAAACTCAGCACTCGGCATCATTAACTGACGCAACTCGCTATTCACACTCGTTGCAAGCGTCTTAATCACAGCGCGGCGCTTCTTTGACAGTTTCTGAGCTACGTCACAGTATTTCTCAAATAACAACTTAATCTCGCCCTCGATTTCTTGTAGTCGAGTAGAGGCCTGTGCAGCCTCTGACAACTCCAACTCTAAAGAAGCTCGGTACTGTAGTATCTCTTCAACCGAATCACCATACTTACGCTTCATGTCGGCATAACGACCAAGCCGCATCTCAATTTCATGCAACTGCGACGGAACGCTTTCAAGATCGTCATTAAAAGAGTTGCTGAGTTCATCAAGCGAATATATCGCCTCTTCTATATATAGCTTTGCCTGTTGAATCGGCGTTAAAATCTTTTCGAAAGATTTCTCAACGGGCAGCAACTTCAGAAGTTTATTTTCAATTTTTTTTAATATTGCCAGTAGGTTCGAGTGCCCATCATGCTCAGAGTTCAAATTAGCCTGCGCATAAGCTAAACCATCTATAATCTGGCTTAAATTCATCAAACGACGTCGCTCGAGTTGCAATTTGTCCTCTTCGCCTACGGCTAATTGAAAATTATCAATCTCACTTATTTGAAAGTTTATAAAATCGGTAGCTCTGTCATTGTGCACTCCGTATGAGCTCTTTTTATGGGGCCCTTCAAGCTCACGACGTCGTTCTTCTAATGCACGATGCTGATGAACTAAATCTGATAGACTCCGTCGCATTTCTAAAAGACCGCCATAACGATCAATAAGATCCAGCTGATAGTTCGACTTCACTAGGCTCTGGTTCTCGTGCTGTGAACACAGATCAACCAAATTCTCTGATACTGCGGCCAATTGCTGTAACGTAGCCAATTCACCATTGATGTAAATTTTGTTACGCCCTGATCGATGCACAATGCGCTTGATTAACAAAAGATCATCTGATGGTGGAAAGCCGAGAGTCTCTAACATCGCTAACGCCGGCACGACACCGTCGTCGAATGCAAATCGAAACTGAGCCTCAACGACAGCTTCATCACAGCCAGCACGAATAACTCCGGTGTCTGCACGATTGCCAAGTATAAGTCCAACCGCCTCGAGCAGAATAGACTTACCAGCCCCCGTTTCACCGGTAATTACGTTTAGTCCTTTTGAAAACTCTAATTCAACAAACGTGATGATAGCGAAATTGCGAACGCGTAGGAGTTCTAACATAAAGACATTTACTACTCTCTAGAACCAAACTTCAGCTTTTCTCTCAGGATAGAAAAATAGTTTCGTGACGACGTCCCCAGAATATGAAGTTTTTGTTTCTGACACCTAGTTACTTCAACGCGGTCATCATTCTCAAGAACAAAACTCGACTGGCCATCGAGCGTCAAAATCACAGTACCAGCACGAAAACGAGGATAAATATCGATAGTCGCCCTATCAGAAACAATAAGCGGTCTTAATGTCAGGGAGTGTGGACAAATCGGAGCAATTTCAAAAGCGGGCACATCAGGGTGCACAATCGGCCCCCCTACCGCCAAACCATAAGCCGTTGAACCTGTCGGTGTAGACACTAATACACCATCTGCTTTGAATTCACTTATCAGTACTCGATCGAGCTCCACACGCAAATCAAATATGCGTGCGATGGCGCCTCGACTAACCACAATATCGTTTAACACAATAGCCTCTAAGTGAACTTGATCACCACGATACACGCGGCAACGCATCACCGTTCGTTTCGATGTCGTTATCTTTCGACTACCCGAAACTACATCGTCAAGAACGCTTAAAATTTCGGTTTTTTTTACTTCGGTTAGAAACCCGAGCTGCCCCATATTAACACCCAATATGGGCACTATAGTTTTACTCGGCTGCTTACAACTATCGTTATAGGCCGCAAGCATTCTGGCTGCCGCCAAAAACGTACCGTCGCCACCCAGTACGATAATAAATTTAAGACTACCAACTAACTTACTGCGTAATTTTACGGGCGATTCCACTTCCGAACCGGTGTCTAAATTAATACAATTTAGTTTATGTTTTTGCTTCAGGTATCGCTTAACTATACCGGCTATTTTTTTGGCTTCGGGTACAGAATGTTTAACGACAATTCCAATTTGATTTCGGCCCATATAGCGAACTTAAGCCGATCTAAAATTCTTGAGAAGCGGAAATACATCCGTCTTCCATTCTTCTAAATTACCAATCAGATCCTGTTTTAGAATTTGCGCTAAATAAATATAATTTCCCTGACGTTTATATTCCAAGATATCACCCATAATACTGACAAGCCCAGCCTCTGTCAGAGCCATTCTGGGGTGCAAACCCACTCTCATGGCTAGCTTGACACCACTAATCGTCTGAACAAATAGATCTAATCCATCAATAGCCTTCACCAGAAGTGCTTCACCTTGACGCAAATTATTTATCTCAAATGCCATCGCACTTGAATGCAACGTGTCTTGAAGTTTTGTAAGATAGAGCTCCAACGTATTTAAAGTCTCTGTAGCTAAGTCAGTTGGATTCGCTACCTCAAACTCAATATCACCCAAACTTTCCACAGCCACCTGACTCAACTTTTGTTCTTCTTCTTCGGTAATCTCTCGACCATCAATGAGAACTCGCGAGATCACTCGATGTTTAGACTCGAGCGATCGATTAACGGTAGTAATGAGTTCACCAAAACCCTGGGCCACATGCTCTAACTCTTGAGTGTCTCCACCTACTCGTATTACCTTTTTCATAATGTTCTCCATGATTAGTGTGCCCCTTTTGTAGCGATGTGTGGCGTTGTCTGGTCGTGATCTGAATTGATTGGTGTGGTTTGATTTTTCATCTGCTCCAACATGCTAGAAAGCAGTTGGTTAAAGATCTGAATGTTCTCTTTCAGTATGCGATAGCTCGTCTCAGTAACCTCGACCATTTGAGACAAACTGCCGCTAGCAACCGGACTTACCTCACGCACCACTTTGTTTTGCGCGACAAGAGGTTTAATAAGTTCCATTTGGTCTGCCGTATTGATGAGAATTTTTTCCAACTCGTTGAGTTTATCAAACCAGACCTTCATGTCTTTGATGGGCTTGTTGGCCTGAATCGCGTCTAAAATTCGACCACAGTAGAAAAGGCCGTACTCCGCCAGCCTATCTATTGCCGTAAGTGCTCTAAAATGTTTTGCGAATTCATCAGCAGAATGGGTCTGCTTAGCATCCTTCAACGTAGGAGGACTGATGTCTTCATTACGGCCAGCACATCTAAACTCAGCTAGTAAGTAGTAAGACTTCTCAAAAAAGTCGCGCACCTCTTCGGCATTGTAATTTACGGCCTCTAAGATCTGTCGCAGAGAGCCGTCAGAGGTTTTAATCAATTTAGTCCTAGAAATAGCCAAGGTACGAATATCTTTGAATCGGCCTTCACCATAAATAATTACTGTTGATAGCTCTTTTGGTAATGTTGCCCTTGTTGCCGAGTCGTGGATCTGTAATACGTAATGACCATTGCCGTATGGACCGGTCTCTTGTGGTCGTGCACCACCGACACTCATTAGAAGAACGGGAACATTAATAAGACTGGCAAGATGCACGACAGCCGTGTCAGGAGTAAAAACAAATTTACATCGCGCAACGAGATCTTCCATTCGATCAAAACTAGTACTGCCTGCTACATTCGAAAAACGCTCAGTCGAAACTCCAGCGGTCGTAACAATGCTATCGATAAGTGCCTGTTCGGCTTGTGAACCAAACAATAGAAACTGTTGTGTACTGCCCTGCTGCACACACTCGATTTCGATTGCTTTGAGAGTTTCG
>CAZYPH010000143.1:0-1755 GCA_964649095.1 uncultured Oligoflexia bacterium
ATTCTTCGTTCGCCTTAAATATTTCACTCCGCATCGCCTCGAAACTTTCGAGAGCCGCATCAAACGCTTCAATCTTGGGCTGCAACTGCTCTTTGGTTTCCGAGTAGGCGAGTGTCTTACCGGCCTCTAAACCCTCTTGATGGGCTTGAGCAGTCACTTCAATACGTAAGCGTTCGAGCTCTTCAGAAACCTTTCTAGCGACCTCCGCTTCGATATACTGCTGTTCTTCTTGTTCAATATTGAGTGGCTTGCGGGCCAGTTCATGCACGTGAAAACGCGACTGGTTTCTGCTGCCGCGATAAGAAAATGAATCCTTCACTTCAGAATATTTTAATCCGCCATTTTTTATATTCGCTGGCTGATAAGACTCCACATGAGTCTCTTCCTGTACGGCTACTTGCACAATGCTATTGGCTTCTTTGGCTGCAAATTCTACTATTTTCAAAAGTGATTTATTCATTTTCTATTATACCAACGCGTCCGCATCGCCTCCACGCGAGATAATAATTTTACCCATGGCTTCAAGTCGTTTAGCGGCGTTGACCACCTCTTGCTGCGCACCTTCAACGTCACTCAAACGCAGTGGCCCTAAAGCCTCTAAATCATCTTTTAATAATTGTGCTGCGCGCTTTGACATGTTTTTGAATACTTTTTCTTTCATCTCCTCTGGAGCTGTTTTTAGTGCGATAACCAACTTATCATTAGGCACTTCCTTAAGCAGCGTCTGCATGCCGCGGTCATCGACAAAGATGATGTCTTCAAACACGAACATCAATTTGCGAATCTCTTCTGCCAACTGAGGGTCCTTTTCTTCGACGCGCGCCATGATGTTTTGCTCGGTTGTTTTGTCCATCACGTTCAACATGTCGGCAATTGGCTGCACACCACCCAATTGTTGCGTATCGATAGATCCGAGTGTCGCTAACTCTTGTTTTAAGACTTCGTCGACTTGAGCAATCAATGTTGGTGAAATAAAATCTAGGTTTGCAATCCTCAACACGACTTCGGTTTGGATATTCTCTGGTAAACGTTTCAACACATCGGTTTTTTTATTCGGCTCTAAGTGCGCCAAAATCAGGGCAATGGTCTGAGGATGCTCGTGGATCAAGAAGTTTGTCAGCGTTCTAGCATCTACCAACTCTAACGCTTCTAACGTTCGAGAACCTTCTAAGACGGAGAGTTGTCCTAATACTGTTTTTGCGCGGTCTTCACCCAAGGTAGCCAAAATAAATTCACGACCAGCGCCCTGGCCAAAGATCATTTCTTCTTCTTCTGATAACTGCTGATAGAATTCTTCTAAGATACGACGAACAACCGGTATCGACGCCTTTTGTACAACGCCCATCGCACTCACAATCCGTTTGATGTCGTTGTCTTTCATCTTTTTAAAGATCTGCGAGGTCACTTGAGTGCCAAGAATATTGAGTAGAAGTGCTACTTTATCGAGCCCCGACATGTCGTCGTAGACCATTAGTTTCATTGAATCAGCCATGATTCTATACCTTTATATATATTTAACTATATACTACTTCTTGGCCCCAGCCGCTTTTCCCGGATCCACCATCGGATTTGGTTTATTCACCGCATGCACCCAGTCATGTAGAATGAGCGCTGCTTTGCTCGGATTGCCTTCAACAAGAGTAACGATCTTCTCTTTGATCATCTCCCCTTCTACTTTTTCTGGATCGACTTTATCGACAATGACCGGCATCACATCATCCATCTCCGGCACCGAGTCATCGGCTTTCATTTTCT
>CAZYPH010000143.1:1855-5387 GCA_964649095.1 uncultured Oligoflexia bacterium
ATGACCGGCATCACATCATCCATCTCCGGCACCGAGTCATCGGCTTTCATTTTCTCAAGCTCTTCTAAAGTTTTTGGTAAAAAACTATCCATGTTCTCAACGGTATTATCGGTAAGCCATTTGATAAACGGCCGCACGACAAACATAAAGAAACCGATAATCGACAGCCCCAACACAAGGTACTGCACCAAGTTCAGCATCAACTTACGGCGTTCAAACGCAGCGATTTGAGTTTCTGCGTCTTGCAAATCCGCATGCCTAAATTCCATGTTTTTAATTTCAATGGTATCGCGTTTGACGTCCGCACCTAAGCTCGAGGCAATAATCGTACGAAACTCAGCGACTTTTTCTTCACTCCAAGGCTGGTATTTTCCAGGCTCATCAGGCTTTGCCGGGTCTTTTACGTATTGACCATCAACCAAAACCGCAACACTAATGCGTTTGATGGCCCCCAGTTGTTTATTCGTACGTACTACTTTTTGTGGAACAGCGTAGTTTGTCGTCTCAAATGCTTTCTGAGTATTACTCTTCACCTCAGGCGTTTGAATTTGAGCACCAGGCAAATTCGACTGTGCGCCTGGTGCTCCAGTGGCGACGGGACGAGAACCATCCATTAAATGATTTTCCTTTTGCTGCGACTTAATAGCCGCACCCTCTTGATCATATTGGGTTTGAGTTTCTTGTTGTTGCGTGAAATCGACATCTAACGACACTTTTGCGACGACTTTACCTTCGCCAACAACTCGAGAAAGTATATCGCCAACTCGCTGTTCGTATTCTTGCTCTAAACGCTGTTGATACTCCAACATCGCCGCTGTCTGACGCGCCACAGGGTCATTATTATTTTTCGAAAGTAATTTACCGTGAGCATCTACTACCGTTACGTCGCTAAGTTCCATGCCTTCCACGGCCGACATTACTAAATGTGAAATCCCTGAAATTTGTTTTTCACTAAGCTGCACACCGGGCTCGATATCTAGAACTACACTGGCCGTTGATTTCTTTTGATCTTCGACGAACGTCGATTTCGAAGGTAACGCTAAGTGCACGCGCGAACGTTTTACACCGCGCAAATTATTGATCGTGCGCATGAGTTCACCTTCGAGGGCGCGCTTCTGATTAATTTTCTGAACAAAACTAGTCTGACCAAAACTCTGTTTATCAAAAACTTCATAACCAACCACCGAACTCTGTGGCAGGCCCATCGTCGCCAACTCTAGGCGCAGATCATAAATTGCATCAGGCGGAATTTTGATTGTTCTGCCATCATTATCGACTTTAAACGGAATCTTTTTCTCGCGCAGAATACGCATAATATTGGTCGAGTCTTCTGCCGTAAAATTTGTTCCAAGCACTTGATAGGCCGTGTCACCAACCCAAAATAATACTGAGATGATAAATATGGTGACCGCAACCAGCGTAATCACCAGAGCCGTCTTACGACCAGCACTCAGGTTGCTGAAAAACTTTTTTAACTGAGTCCCTACTTTTTGAAAAAACTCAACCACGTTTTATCGCTCCGTTTTATCAATCCACTTTTTTACTGCAAAAACTTGGGGTTAAAAAATATAAAATCCTATATATATCAAACCTGCATACGCATAATTTCTTTATAGGCCTCGATAACTTTGTTACGCACTTGCATGGCCAACTTAAAACTCATGTCGGCTTTTTCGATGGCGAGCATCGTTTCATGAATATTTTTATTGCGCCCGGCTACTAGTTCTTTGATGGCGCGATCGGCGTCGAGTTGCGTATTATTGACGTCGTTTAGAGATTTCTCTAACAACTTTCCAAAACTAATCGCCTCAGAGTTCCCCTCAGGGGCACTAGCCTCGAATGCATTGTCGTCTGCAAAATTAATTTCAGAGGCCTGCTCCGCCATCTGAAACTCCCCAAGACCACCCTTTATAAAGCCGACACTATTTAAATCGATTCTATTCATAAACTAATCTTATTTTCCGATTTCAATCGCCTTTAGCGCCATACTTTTGGCGGCTCCAAGCGCTGTTGCATTCGCTTCATACGAACGCGTCGCAGAAATCATATTTGCCATCTCTTCAACAGGGTTGATATTAGGCATCGCTACGTAACCATCGGCATTCGCATGAGGGTGTTTGGGATTATAAACCATCCGCGGTGGACGAGTATCTTCCTGAATCTCCGTCACCTGCACGGCTTGAACGTGTTCATCGAGTTGACCAGCTAAAACCTCTGCAAAGTTTTCTCGTTCAGGTTGTGCAGTAAAGACAGGGTCACGGCGTTTGTACGGGCCACCAGTCTCCGACGTTGTCGTTTCGGCATTGGCAATATTGCTTGAGATCGTATTCATGCGTGTCTGCTGGGCGTTCATGCCTGAGCTAGACACTTTCATCGACGTAAAGATATCCATTATCTAGCGCCTCCTTCACTGATGGCGTATTTCAGCATGCCAATTTTCCGACGAATCATTTCGGTTGCGGCATCGTATTGAATTTGATTTTCAGCCATATTTACGGCTTCAGCATTGCGATCAACCGTATTGCCATCTTCGCGCACTAACCCGTTCGGGTTATCGTAGATCTCCGCATCAATATGCCCAGAGTCGTTGCGCACAAAGTGGTCGTTATCGCCACGCTCCATCGGCAATCGCCCCGACACTTGCAGCGCGTTTCTCAGCGCATCTTCAAACTCGACTTTCTGCGCCTTGTAACCCGGCGTATCAGCGTTTGCGATGTTACCCGCGATCACGTTCTGATTCATTAAACGAAAATTCAGCGCTGCAGTAAGACCACTCATAGCGGCATCGTTAAACGTGTCGCTCATGGTAACCTCGTGTTTGATTGGAGTGTTTAATTTGCTTAGTTGGCATCGTTAAATAGCTAAGCAAACGAGAGACCAAAGCAGAGGACACTGGTCCATTCTTAAGACCGACAAATTTACCGACCGGTCGAATTGGCTAATTTTTTAAAAATAGAAAATATTTATAAATAAAATCAGTTGGCGATTTTTTTCCCCTAAACAACATCCCGGAGAATCCTACCAGCCACGACGTCCACCCCGGCAAAATCCATCCCACACTTTTTTGGCACTCCCCCAAAAACCCCAACCCCAACGCGCCAGCATAGTGACACCACCCGTCAATCTCTCGACAATCTAGTGCGGTCATCCAGAACGAGGTCCTGTCCAGAGATCGGGTCCATCAATACGAATAGTTATCCCGACTGGTTTGTTTCTAGAAATTACTTGATTAAAATATTTTTATACAGTAAATTGCGGCGCGCTTTAGTTGATTATCTTACTCAAGGTATCGGCCTACCTGCCGCTACTCTCGTTTACAGACGATCGCTAAGCGTCGAACCAAAACAATTCAGGTTTCAGGAGTTTTTTTTATGGTATTTAACCTGGTCAACCCACAAACCCACAAACCCACAAACCCACAAACCCACAAACCCGCAAACCCATTTTTAATTGCCTTATTAGCGTTGTTGGCTAACACGTGCAAAATTTCACCTATCGGAGCCACCCGATTTCATTCAAGCGGAGCCACTGA
>CAZYPH010000144.1:0-5385 GCA_964649095.1 uncultured Oligoflexia bacterium
TTTCCGTACATCGACTTCTCTTTCCACACGCCATACTTCTCACAAATGGCACCCGATTCGTCGGATAAGAGCAGAAATGGAAGTTCATACTTTTCAACAAATTTTGCATGACTAGTGACCGGGTCTTTACTGATACCGAAAACGACCGCGCCCTGTTTTTTGAAACGAGTATATTCATCGCGAAAATCACAAGCCTCTTGCGTGCAACCAGGGGTCATGTCTTTTGGGTAAAAAAATAATACTACGGTTTTGCCAGCGTAGTCCTTGAGGTCTATCAGATCGCCAGTATTGGACGGCAATTTGAAACTTGGTGCTTTTTTTCCAATCATGGAATCTTTTGGTGAGTCTTTCGGTGGTGTTGAGGTCGTTTTAGTTTTTGTTGCCATATGTTTAATCCTATATATATCAAAACCAGTTTACTGCCTGAAAGTGTGGATTGTTTTTAGATAACATAAAGTATCTTTTATGTTTTCGAGGATACCCGCAATTAATATATTGGCCCACTCGATTATCAAATTGGAATTTCATATTTTCGAATTCGTGGGAGTGTCCAATGATCACAAAATCATAGCCACGCATAATCTGATCACAGGCGAAATTTTTGAATATTTTTTGTGTATTATCGTTCGTGGAATGCAGTGCTCGGTTTTCAACACGGGTAGCTGTATCCGCACTGCCATGGCGTTGGTATGAAAGTTTTTGGGCTACGAAATCAACTAATTTTGATGGGGCAATGTCGACTAGGCACTGTGTCAAAATATTGCGAAGTAGAGCCCGAAGAGTGACGTATCCAAAGTCGCGCCAGTTGATAGTGTCGCCGTGAGTGAAGAGAAAAGATTTAGCATTCCATTCAAAGTGCAGTTTGTTGTCGAAAAGTCTAATGTGGCTGTGATTCTCAAATAGATTCTCTAAATGAAAATCATGATTGCCCTCAATGAAGTAGACGGTAATATTTCTTTCTTTTAGCTGATATAATGCTTTTAAAATATTGTTGTAGCGCTCGATAAACATCGCTTTTGCGCCAACAAAGACATCAAAGACGTCGCCGACTAGAAACAAATAATCGCCCGGTCTTAAAGTGTTCTTCATTAGTTCAATAAATTTCAAAGCTAGTGGATCTTCGTCAGACCAAAGATGCAGATCGCTTAATATGTAAAGCTTCTGTTGGTTATTGATGTGCGCTGATTGTGAGGAAAACGAGTTATCGTCTGGCGCGTGCGGGTTCATGAGATTACTTTGATCTAGTTTTGGGATAAATGCACGACCAAGAGTGGTATTTTTTCGAAGGTTACGTAATGATTTAGAGCTTTTGATCGATTAAGCTGCCTTGTGCGCCCGTAGTGATGGCCTGCTGGTTCATATTCATGAATTCGTTTGGGCTCACGAGCCTAATAAGCGAGCCATCTAACTTATTAATGGCAATAATAAGTTGCCCTGCACCACGTTTTCGAAGTTCTACATGAAGACCAGAATCTCGAAACTGTTCGTTTTGATTGAGGTCATCAATTGCCTTCTGAACTTGCTCTTCGGTGTGTTGATCTTTTGGGTTCTGCTGATTCTGTTGCTGGCGGTATTGAGACTGCTGCTGGTGTCGACGGTCTGTCACGCCATTGTGAAGGGTACTTGTGATGTTCTGGAACCAAATTTTTTCAATCTTCATTGATAGGCTCTTGATTAGAGGTTCATCTAATGAACTACTCGGTTGCTGCCCGAAATTACGTAGTAGGTAGAATGTGCCGACAAGCAATTCTACTCATCTTCAAATGACTGTGCTGATGACAGTTAAGATACTAACAGTTGTTGCAATCATACCAATAGTTTTCATATTTAGTTTCCTTAATATTATAAAAGTCTCAATGCCGCTGTAGGTATTTGATTGGCCTGTGCTAATACGGCAATGCTTGCTTGGTTAAGTATATTGCGTTTTACTAATTCTGAACTTTCATGAGCAATGTCTGTGTCTCGCACACGTGAGTTTGCCCCACTAAGGGCCTCCACGCTAACACCGATGCTAGTAGACGCTGATTGTAATTGGTTTTGCATGGCGCCCAGTTGAGCCCGAAAGCCGTTGATTTTGTTAATCGCTTCATCGATGTCTTCTAGCGAATCTAGAGCGTCATCGATGTCGGTCACTTCTAAGTTGTCGATGTCTAGTTCATCAGTTTGGGCATCAAAGTCGCCGACGTTGTAACGAATACTGTCGGCCTCTTGATTATAAGAACCTACTTGAATAGAAAGTTCGCTCTTAGGAGCATCTCCATTGAGCAATGGCACACCGTTAAAGTTGGTGGAGTTGGCTACGCGATCAATTTCTTTTTTGAGTTGTTGTACTTCAAGGTCAATGAATTCTCGTTCGCGGTCTCCTACGGTATCAGAGGCTGCTTGAATCGCTAGTTCCCTAATACGGATAAGGTTATTTGAAATTTCATTGAGTCCACCTTCGGCGACTTGTATCGACCCAATACCGTCGTTGGCATTCCGCTGGGCTTGTTGTTGCGACTTAATTTGGCCTCGTAGACGTTCTGATATTGATAGTCCCGCAGCATCATCGCCTGCCGACGCGATGCGATCGCCACTTGCTAAGCGCGTCATAGACTTTGCTGCTAGTTCTTGGTTGGCCCCCAAAACTCGTTGTGCTGAAAGTGATGCCAGGTTGGTGGAAATTCTTAAGCCCATGAAAGTCTCCGGTACAAAAAAATTCTAGTAGAAGACATTTCTATTAGTTGCAGTCACTAGGTGCGCTGCGCCAATAAAAACCTATCTGCTAGTGCTTGTACCGTTACTCTATATAAACAGTCCCCCAACTGTTTATATAAGGCCCCTAAAGCCAGGGTTCGAGTTAACTTGCGTTAATCTGCGAACCCCGAATTACCCTCAAATAGCCTATCGGCTATCGGCAATTTTTCTTTAGGAAATTTTTGCCTGCCACAACAAAAATTTCAGACGAGTCCTAGGTTGCAGTATCTAAGACACATCAAGACATACTTCTAGTGTCTGATACCTTAACCAATTAGTCGTAACGCAAGCGTGCTGCCTTGGTTAGCCTGCGCTAACGTAGCCACACCGGCTTGAGTCAAGATATTGCGTTTCGTTAATTCAGCAGTAGAGGCCGCAATATCGGTATCGCGAATTCGTGAATTTGCTGCCGATAAGTTTTCACTCGAAACCATGAGGTTATTCATAGTCGATGAAAGCCTATTCTGCATCGCACCTAATTGGGCTCGGTTAGCGCTCACTGCCATAATCGCAGAATCTAGTTTTTCTAAATTAGCCTGCGAGTCTTGGCGTGTTGCGGTGGTGATTGTTTCTACTCCCAATGCCGACGCCTTTGCGTCTAATAGTTTTGAGTCATACATAAGGCGGTCACGTTCGGGATTTGAACCTGTACCAACTTGGAATTCCAAGTTTTCGCCTTGTCCGTTAAGTAAACTCATTCCGTTGAATCGAGTAGATTCTGCAATACGGCTGATTTCAGCCTTAAGGCTTTCTACCTCTTTGTTTGTAAATTGACGTTCGGCATCACCAATAGTGTCTGAAGCCGATTGTATTGATAATTCGCGCATACGAATCAAGATGTTACCAATTTCATTCAAACCGCCCTCGGCGACTTGAACTAATGAAATCGCATCTTGCGTGTTTCGTGATGCTTGCCCTGTAGAGCGAATCTCGGCCTTGAATTTTTCGCTGATCGCTAAACCAGCGGCATCATCTGCGGCGCGTACGATGCGTTCACCGCTAGATAATTTTTCAAGCTCGTGATTCTGTTCGCTTCTTTGCTGCGACAGTGTTCTTTGTGCAGCGATTGATTGAATGTTTGTTGCTATACGAAAACCCATGATCTTCTCCTTATTTAATTAAAGAGAAGCTGAGAAGTCTCGCTACTTAAGCTCTTAAACGCACACGCTTGAAGATCATCCTTAATAAACACAGCACTACAAATTGCGCGACCGTTGGTCGCACTCGTAGAGAGACGATAGGCAATAATTACCGACGTCCGTTCTAAACTTGTATTGTGATTTAAAAGAGTGTGGCGATTGCTGTCCCCCCAACCCTCTTTGTTTACCCACAAAGCGATTCGGGAGGTAGGCAAAAAAACTTTAGCAAAATTTGCCTAGTGGCAATTTAAGCCGCCTTGGCCGCGGGCTTTAGTAATCCTTGGTTCGTGCTAATTTCTACAAAAATCTCGCCAATATCAGTTTGAAGCGGCAATACAATACAGGCTCCACCACCAAATGTTTTTAATTGATGATCTTTTCCCCACACGCACGAGGGTAATGCTTGTTGGATTTGATGTCCCAGGTTGTTCAGTTCGATTTTGGCCTGTCCAAGAATCATATTCGATAACTCACCAGCAAGGTCTACGATTTCGGCAGAAATATTGGTGTACGGTGTGCCAAGAATGTTCGACGCGATTTTACAAAAGATGTCTTCTTTAAAGCTAATAGCTAGGGTGCCTGAAAAGGCCTCGGCCGTGATACCGATGAAGCCGCTAAGGTCGCCCATTAACATGGGGTCAGTGGGTTTCTTTAAATATGGTTTTGCGGGTTTCGAATCTAAAAAACACTGAATTTTTAGCACGCGTTGCGTGGCGGCTAGAAACGGATTGATAAAGTTAACGTCGAAGTCTTTTTCTTTCGCTAATCCTAAAGCGACCATGGCACCACGAAGGCTCATTTTTGATACGAGAATGCGGTCTAAGGCTTGTTTTGTAATCGCTTCTTTTAATTTTTCGTTTGGGGCTACTAAAACCATTTTTCCGTTTAGTGAATGCAGTAGTTTGTAAACCATCGCAAGCTCTCGTAAAAAAGCAGGCCCGATTTCGCTGCATTCGGCGCATTGCACGATGACATTCTTTTTGGCCATCGCTGCCAGTTTTTCGTTTACCGTTTCTTGAAGCGAGGGTTTTTTGGGCACTTCGAGTGCAGGGCCTTTAAGCGTTACTACTAGATAATCAGTCTGAGGATTATATTCAATTATTGTCATATGTTTCTCGTTATGCGGCCATGGCCTTCGTAACGGCGTCGTGTATTTGTTCTTCGGTAAACGGTTTTGTAACGTAGGCCACGATGTCAAATTTGATGCAGGCCTCGATTTGTTCCGGTAAAGTTTCTGCCGAAAGCATGATGATCTTTGGGTGCTTTTGAAACGTCGGAATCGATCGTATTTTTTCAAGCAATGCATGGCCATTTTGGTTCGGCATCATCCAGTCGAGAAGAATGATATTGACCGGGGTTTCGAGGATCTGATTCTGTTGCAATAGCTGTTCTGCTTCCGCCCCATCAGCGGCTTCAGAGACTTGAATATTAGGTATTTTAGATAGAAACCGTTTTACAATTTCACGCAAGCTGGGAGAGTCGTCGACAACTAAGATGTGGGTGTTCATAG
>CAZYPH010000145.1:0-5382 GCA_964649095.1 uncultured Oligoflexia bacterium
CTCGAGAAAGCTCTGAGTTTTTGGTGGGACCAAAGAGGGTTTGATCTAAATAATTTATATTTAAGCTATAATCATCAAAAAAAGATAACCCAAGATTAAAACTGGTATCGATTACGAGGCGGTTTTGACCTAAGAGACCACTACCAAATTGATACGTAGGCCCAATATTCACTCCTAAACGTAAACCCTCGGGGCCATGCCAGCCAAACCCTACCGAAGCCACACTGGTATAAAACGCGTCATGCGCCTGCGCTAATAGCAAATTCCAATCCACAGTATTAAACTGTTTCAGCAAAAAAAAGCCTGCTGTTTTTACTAACGATGTGGATCCATGAATGTGCGTACCCAAATCTAAGCGTGCTTCATCAGAATTAGAAAGCGGTAGACCAATACTAGCAAACAGAAACACGCGTGGCTTCCAACTAGAATATTCAATTTCTGGCACGAGCTCGTAAGAGCCACCCAATGCTACTGTTGATAGGCCCCAGTGTTCCGCCTCCGCCGTATCCAGGCGACGCACACGTTTTGTCAGCGGAATGCTGGCGTTGAGCTGCCAACGATCGTTAAGGGCATAGGCGCCTAGTAGTTCTAGCCGATAGGTAATGTCGGACCGCTCATGATTATAAAATCGTGAAGTGGTGTTAGGCCCGCTAGAGCCAATTACTGACGAGCGAGCTGTGCGTAAACCTAGCTGCATCACACTATCACTCGTAATCAACGTCGGGACTTGACTAGAAGCTGAACAACAGGCGCTGCCAAATGCGGTGTTGTGGGTGGTAAGAGTATACAAAAGAATCAATGCAACGGATATACGAAATATAATATTAGAGACTAAACTCATAGTTCACCAATTGTCCGCGCCAACGCATACGAATCTGCCAAAGACCTGGCATAATGAGCCATACGTCTTGAATCAGAATACTCTTTGGGGCGAGCTGGGAAAGTATTACGGGCTCCGAGCCATGCCCCATCGTGGGCATCCATAAATCAATATTAAATTCGCGCACGTCCACGTCATGACTAAAATCAAGACGGACGGTGTTGTTCCCCTCTCTTGGGGGAGCGCTAAAACGCAGTTGTAGACATAACCGCATGGGGGCGTTTTCGGATACGGCACTCGGCATATTGAACGACATCGGACAATTGTTTTCATTTATAGCGTTCTGAGGTGCCTGACTAGCGCCGCTAACCGAACCACCTGCACGGCGGACTTCTTCTTCCTGATGGTTGAGAATAGGTGACTTACTGCAAGCAGAAGCCAATCCAAGAACACACAAGAGGGGCCCTAATCGTACTAGGGTCGTGCGATTCGACATCCCAACACCTTCCCCTCACGCACCTGAACCGCTCGACCAGAGGTCAGATCGGCCAGTGCATCAGCTAAAAAGTCACGTTTTGGGGTTTCACCTGTTTTGCAGTCATCGACCCCCCCCTGGTACAAAACCCTGCCTGTGCTTTCGACCACAAAGATGTGGGGGGTTTTCAGGGCTGAAAAGGCGTTGGCGAATACTTGCGATCGATCGTCGATAACAGGAAAACCTAACTGCTGATCACGAAAATAATTCTGCGCCGTAGATTCGTCCGTATTCGAATGCACACCTACAAATACAAAACCATTTTCATGATAACGCTGCTGCAAAGCTTTTAACCGACTTAAATGCCCATTCGAACACGGGCATTTTACTGATAAAAATACGACCACCCAGGCCTTAAACGTAGATTGTAACGGTTTTTTTAGGTTCAGGAGCGACGTAGCTTCGGTCGACGTATAACTGACAACTGGGCGTTGCAACACGGAGACATCGACAGATTCTAACGCCACAGCGCTTGTAGAGTACGAAGTCAATAGTATTAGCAAAGTTATATATATATAATTTTTAATATTCATATCGTGCCCGATCTCGCTAAACCTATTAAGGACGACGTCCCACAAATACCGGAATATCTAGATATTCGTCTTGTAAGGTAACGATTCTAGTCACGCCCGCATCCCCAGTAGGTGTTGTACTAGATTGTGATCTCGTGCGAACTTCGATGCGGTATAAGCCCGGCATAGGAAAATTTATTCCTGAAATTTGAAAGCGATCACTGCTCGACGTTATTAAAGAAGGCATTACGACCAACGGACGAGTCACCGCATGACCATGCCCCGGCATCCATACAATAATAGACTGCACAGTACGTTGGACGGGATGCCCCTCGAAATCACGAAAGGCTACGTCTAGCGACGCAAAATTACCACGCGAGGTATACAAACTTTGGCAGGTGCCGCCACTGGGACTTGTCAGCGTGACTAAACCAATAAACCCTGCCTCACGACCGTTTACGGCTGTGGCGGGATTGTGTGTTTCAGATTGCTGCGTTTCGGTGGCTGGAAGTTCATGATTTTGTCGAATCGAGCGCCATTTTTCGACTACAAACTCACACCTTACTGGAGCAATAGGTGACGGCTCGTTTGTCTGAGAATACGACGAAACACTAAAGAGACAGATACAAATTAAGCCACTTACACAAATATCTATTTTTTTAAATATATTTATTTTCATATATATAAATTTCCTCATGTTTATGAATTTTCATTCTTTAACGTATGCTCTAACCAGCTGTTCGGCACCGTTTTTTTAACGTGTTTCAACGCGGGATAGTCGCCTGCCCACTCTACAAACCACTCTTCTACCTGTCGCTGCAGCCCTTCACCGTGCATATAATTGAAGAGCGCTTTATTTAGAGCCAAACCTAATATCTCGTGTTGAACCCCTGTGGGATCGACAAATGGCACATCATTTTTGGCAAATGTTAAAGCACTACCATTGGGTGCTAACTCAGCCTTAGGCCGTTGCAATTCGATTTTATAGAGCGACGGATTTTTACCGATAGGGCTATGCTCTGTGACAGAGAAGCGATGCCAAAAGGCCGACTTCAAACAACCACCAGCAAACATCTGGCGCACGTACTCTAAACTATCGACGGTTTCCTGAATAGTTTGGGTCGGAAAACCATACATAAGATACGCATGCACAAAAATATTCGAGCGACCGAAATGCATTGCTACGTTAGCAACCTGTTCAACGGTCACACCTTTATTCATAAGTTTTAGTAAACGGGGCGATGCGACTTCTAAACCACCGGTGACGGCAATGCATCCGGCATCAGCCATGAGATTGGTCAATGATTGGTTAAAAGCCTTTTCAAAACGTAAATTCCCCCACCATGAGGCTACAAAGTTTCGTTGAACAATTTCGCTCGAAATGGCCTTTAAAAGAGAGGGTGGGCACGCCTCGTCTACAAAATGGAAGCCGCTTTCACCGGTCTCTTGAACCAAACGCTGCATGCGATCTACGATCGTTTGTGCTGTTAACGGCTCGTAGCGGGCAATATAATCTAGCGACACGTCACAAAAGCTACACTTTTTCCAGTAACAACCATGCGCCAGTGTCAGCTTATTCCAGCGGGCATCTGACCATAAACGATGCATGGGGTTTGGGAGTTCGAGTAAACCTACATAATTTTCTAGTTCTAAGTTGCCATAACTTGGTGTGCCTGAGTCTTTGAAAGTGACTTCGGGTGGTTGCGCCGCATTTACATACACAACCTGGCCATTGCTAGGATTGCGCACAAAAGTGCGGACCAAGGGCGCAGACATTAGGTCAAGACCATTGCGGCCGCTTGCTTCAACGTCTGCCATGTGCTGCGCAATCTGCAAGAGCGGCACTTCACCGTCATCTAAAGTGACGGCATCGAAGAATTCAAAAACTCTTGGTTCTGACAACTCACGTAGTTCCGTATTTACAAATCCCCCGCCAAAAAGAATCGTCCAACCTGGATGGCGGTGTTTGATAATCTGGGCGATCTGAAACGCCCCTAAGACGTTCCCAGGAAATGGCGCCGTAATACACACTATTGGTGCCGTATTACTGTCACAGCTTTGTGAAAACTTTTCAAATACTGAGAGTTCGGATTCTACTAAAGCCTCTAATAAATCTTTAATTAAACTTTTTTTATTTATAGATTTATAAAGTGGATCAAACGTAATTTGACTAGCGGCTAATCGATCGCCATAACGCGCCAACGAAAAATTAGCATCGATTTCACGGCTGATTAAATCGGTTAAATCATCGATGTACAGCGAGGCCAGGTGTTTCGCCTTGTCATAAACACCCACGTTGCCAAACAACGCCTCTAAATCAACTTGATTGAGACTTTGAAATCGTGGTCCTTCAGGTAAAAACGTACGGGCCGCTATGCGATTGGCTAAACTGCGGTTTTTCCCCTGCAGAAAACCCACAACCAGTTCGACGGTATTGAGGTAATCTACCTCTGCGGAAAGTAGAAACTGAGTTTCTTCACTAAACGTATGTAACGGCTTCTTTTTTAAGTGTTTGAAAACGGCCGTTAAGCCGGTCCTTGAAAATAATTTTAGAAATAATTTGATCGAAAAATCTGTCTGCCAACAGCGCCCGTGAGCAGCCCCAGTATTAGTATCAGCGCGAGAATGAGCATTAATAAAACCCGCCAAATAGGCCGTTGCAGGGTACGGTGTATTCAACTGCGTCATAGGGGGCGTTATTAGCCAAAAAGGCCTATTGAGTGGGCTTAGGTGGGTCAATTCCGGTACCATTGCCATATAACACCGCACTACCACAGTTTTTCACTCGCCGTGGAAGTTACTAGTGTGACAATTTATAAGAACTCATCTCGAGCTCCACAAAAAACCTATTAATTCCAAATAACTACACAGAACCAAACGCTCTGCGGCATTATTTTCAGCAATCTGATTTGCACAGTAGCTAAAACACATAAGCGCTGTTACACTGGAGGGGCCTTTGGAAAGAAATGCCTTTTTGGTCAGGTTTTTTTAGGTTCCGCTAGACCCCGAGCAGATTGCTGCGTGTTAGTTGTAACAGTTCAAGTCCAGCTCCTAAGATCGATTGTCCGCGAAATGCCTCTTTCACAACGGCCTTATAGTAAAAAAACCAATGCCTTTTTGAAGGAGGGCTATTCATGTCAAAAAAACTATTCATCGGTAATTTACCGTTTTCAGCAACAGATCAATCTTTAACAGATATTTTTGCTCAATTGGGCCAAGTAAGCTCAGCAAAAGTAATCACTGATAAATTCAGTGGTCGTAGCAAAGGCTACGGATTTGTTGAAATGACAAACGATGACGAAGCTACAAATGCTATCGAGCGTTTCAACGGTGCTGATTACGAAGGCCGTGCAATAACTGTAGCAGAAGCACGTCCACAAGAGCCACGTGCTCCACGTGAAGGTGGTCGCCCACCATTCGGTGGTGGCGGTGCTGGTCGCGGTCGTTTCGGCGGCGGCGGCGGTCGTGATGGCGGTGGTGGTCGCGGCGGTGAGCGCGGCGGTCGTCCTCGTGGC
>CAZYPH010000146.1:0-2608 GCA_964649095.1 uncultured Oligoflexia bacterium
CTACTAGCGTTTACCAAACGGAGGTCCTCAGAATAAAATTGCGGCGCATTGGCAATTGCTGAGCGATCAAACGGCACGACTTCGCCCTCTCTCCAAGGCCGCTCAACGCTACTACGCCCACGAGCAGTTAAACGAAAGTAGTCGTAGTAACGTCGCAATCGCGCTTCAAAGTCTGCGGCAAGACGCCATTGGGCCGTGGGTGGGTCTAACGGATGCCGACTGGCAAATTCACTCAAGACACGATCACGGTAGGCCTCGAAAGTATGAAATCGCGCCATGCTCGTAGTTCCCATACGCAGCACCACGGCCTCGACCGTCGCTGAAGTGGGGTCGGCCGCACGCGACCAGACCGTGTCGACCTCTAAGCCCGTTAAAGTGCGGTGCATAGTATCTTGCCACCCCACCGGGCGCCGCAATGGATCCGGCAAAACTCTGATGGGTGGTGCGGTCGGCGGCGCAACGGGGGCTCCGGCTAAGGGCAACACGCGAGGCGTCATCGGCAAAACTTCGCCGTTTATTTTTAAGGCGTTTACCGGAATGAAAAAAAATAGCCCCGAGGCGGACCTAATTTCACCGGGACGGTTAAAAAAATCAACCTGCTGCGGTGGATTGGCTCTTGCCGCCTCAGTTAATAGAGTTTGGAACCGTTGCCACTGTACGGTAGGCATACCCCCCGAACTCGTGCTGGGCATGCCTAACCCCTGAGCCCTCTGCTCAGTAGCGTCCATGGACAATAGATAACGTCGCCGAAGCTCAGCAACCACAGCATCAGACAATTCCACACGATCTTCCGGATGCAACTGACGCCCTGATTGTGTTGCTAGATCTGTAACGACATCCGCTAAAAATCGATTAAACTCTAACCCTTCACGGGCACGGGGTACGTCTACTAAAACACCCACATTACGCCCAAAATGATTAACGCCAACGATTGACCGCTGAGCCGGCAGTGTGTTGGCCCTAGGGCGGCCCCCCTCTACAAGTCGCTCTGTTGGCCAAAGAATATTTGCACTGCCCCGATTTGCACGAACTGGGGTTGGGTGGCCATCAAGGACTATTTGAAACGACGGAACCTCACGATTCACACGCTCGAAACCGTCGGCAATCGCCACAATCAAACAATCTACTTTGGCGTTAGCGGCGTGCAATGTTCGAACATAAACAATTATATATACAAATAATAATATATATAAAATTATGGCTTTTGTAATTTTAACGAAACTCGTCATTCCCCATCATTTTTCCAAATTTGATAGCTAAACACACTGGGTCAAATTTTCTATATTGGCTTTTAATACCCAGGCATTTTTGCAGAGGGCGTTTTTTACCGCTCTAAAAAGGCACCCAATCGCCCGATAGAAAGCATGATGAGTATTAGAAACTATTCACGGCAGATAGCTTACTGGCGCAAGGTGGCGCTTCGAAATATCCGCGCAACGTTAGCGGTAGTTTTTTTTGCTGCGGCCTTAACAGGGTTAACCGCCTGCACCGAAAACGCCCCCCAACCAAAGTCGCGTACAACAGCGCCTACTGTAGGCGGCATTCGTGGACCCGTTAGCGGCGCCACCTCGACTACCGACGACACCCAATGCACCATTTTTGCCGGCACCACGCGCGATTACCAATTGTGCCAACAATGTAAAATCACTCTCTGTGGTTCTAGCTCGTGCACCGCCAACCAAAACCAACTGGTCGCGTGTGTGCACACAAATATTACAAGCTCCGGACAATCGTGCAGCATTCCGCAATGCTCCGAGACTCAAGTGCCCGACTTCGCAAGCTGCTCGTGCCGCGACATTCAAGCCGCCGGATCGATCGGCGCGCAACCCGGCCAGGCCGATCAGACCACGCCAGTATTGCGCATCGGAGCTACGGTGGTAAACAAAGTATGTCTACCCGGCCGATCCAACCCTACGGATCCTACGGAGGACCATCGTTACGATTGTATTATTAGCAGCACGGTGAGTACCGCCAATCAAAGTCCCCAATATACTTCGGCCCCACCCGACAACGTGTTTGTCGATAACGACTACATCCGTTGGGATCTTTCTTTAGATGCCTCTCAGTACTCACCCGCCACACCCTTGGCTTTTAATCGGCCTTTTAACGGATCGTGGAGTACGTTGTTTTTTAACTACGACTTTCAGTATGAATTGAAGCCAAATACAGAATTGGCTAGTTCGATGTATAATGCCACTACACAGAGTCTCCAAATTACGTTCAACGACTGCCCGGAAAATTTTTCGGGATTTGTGGGTACGTTAACTGGGGATTTGCCCTGTAGTAATATCACACCAGGTGCAACTGCTAACGGGCGCGCCCTCTTAGCACTATCTAAAAACGGCCGCACCGGGCGCGCGAAGTTAGAACTGCTCTCAACGAACGGCGACTACTCGAACACCAAACTCAGCGATACCGGCACGGTAGGTAACCCCACGCCGAAAATTTCTAGTACGGCCGTCGATGGGCAGTATGGGGTGGGGAAGGCGTCGGTTACCAGCCTCAACGGAGGCGCATTTGCTGACAACACTCACAGCACCGGCCTCATCGGCAACCTCGGCAGCTACAAGTTTACTTTTGGCGACATCAGCGTCGAACGTGAGGGCAC
>CAZYPH010000146.1:2618-5217 GCA_964649095.1 uncultured Oligoflexia bacterium
TCAACTGTCGCGCCTGGGCAATTTCGTTATAAATCGGCACCACCAACGCCACCCACCGCAAGAGCATCAATGTCGGCCTGGGGTTTGTGCCAGTCAGTGTGGTAGAATCAAGTGCGCTATCACCCCAAGGCCTACGCGGCTCGGTCACCAACCGCGACTGCTCACACGCCGACGCCACTCTAGAAACGTGTGTGGTCACGGCCGTGCACCGCACAAGTGGGGGCGCCATCGCCGTACAGAATTTTTCGCCCTTATTTGAGAGTAATGCCGATGCCTCGTTAGTCGGCAGTTTACCGAGTGGTATTACCGCTGCGGGCACACCCAAAATTATCGAAGACACGTCACAAATCGCCTCGACCGACACCACCACACCCGCTCGCCTACGTGTTTTGACTCGCGCCACCGATGGCAATATCTATATGGTTCGTTACGAGCGTGGGTCATGGAAAAACTGGATGAGTCTTGGCCGGCCGTGGGTGTGTGCTGCTGGTGCTGATTGCACAAGCATTGAAGAACGACTCCCCCCACCTCTGAGACCCTTCGCACCCGCGGACGCGACCCTTCGCGGCTACGCCGCCCCAACAACAACAAATAGCGGCATCAGCATCGCCGGGGAACCCGTGGTGGCATCGAAGATGCTGTCGAATGGGCAATCAGTGATTGGTATTTTTGTGCGTGTGAGCCAAATTCAAACCGACGGCGATTCGGCCGGAAAACCTGGAAATCTGCACAATTCAGTATTTTTTACGATGTCCGTCACGCCCGCAGCACCGAGTACCGTGACGACCAATCTCTTACACGACCAGGTAAATAATTGGACACCATGGAGCCCGATTTATAACGCCGCTAACTTTTTTAAAACTCTTGGAAATCCGGCTGTTTTAGTGCGCCCTAGCACCAATACAACATCCCACCCCTTAGGCTATTTTACCGTGTTCGGCGTAACGAATCTATTGCTTCCTGCAGCTATTGCCCACCATCCACCGATTATGAATTTTGCTGCCGGGGGTGATTCGGCCACTAAAATTGCCTACGATGGTCCCATTTCCGACTTTTGGTTTAACTATGGCCGCAATTTGGAATACGCGCACTTACTCATTCCAAGTTCCAGCGCTACCGCAACCCCCTATAACTATCCAGCCTTTGATGCCGTAGGTCTGGCGCTTGATATGTTCGATGGGGACGATGGCATCGTAACTTCAGATTTGACTGCCGTACTCACAAACACCACTCCAGTTAATGTTCGATTGTACGCCAGCGCCATCTATTCGACCGACTGTAACTTTGAAGCATACAGCGCGGTGACGGCAGCCAACAATCGCACGGCTCCATGCCATTACAAAAAGGCCCTCATAGCGAACGAAGTGCGCTTTACTGAGGCAGTTGCTGGCCCGCCGTTGAACGTCAATTCTGTAAGAAAGGCAGGCTATACGCGTATAGCAGGTCCTGCTACGGCTAACGGCACGCCGTTTTTAGGCAAGCCGGGGGTTGTGGACATTACGGCGCTTACTCCTACCCAGCGGAATTATGTATTCCCCTCTAATACCGGCTCTGGCACAACTAATAAAAACCGCAATCATCTTGTCTTTAGCCGATCGTTGTGTCCCAAATCTGGTACCAGCGCCGCCTGTGACTATGGCCGACCAACGATCGCGTTCAGCGGGCTTTCAACAACAGATCTAGACGCGGGGGGTGCATTTGACGCATTAGACCGAAGATGGGCCTTCCTCACCTACCACTACTCCAAAAGCTTTGACTCTAATTCGGGGGCCGAAGGCTTCACCAACGGCACCAACCGCATGATCCAAGCCATTTACCCTACCAGCGACATCGTGCCGATTTTTTCGCAAATGAAAAAAAAGGCGGGTTTTGATGTGCCGGTTTATTATTTCTTCCGCGATGCTTCAGGCAGGCTAGCCCACGGCTGGTTTGAAAGCCGCTCCGCCGCCACCGTCGGCCGCAAATTCTGGAGCGCCGTCACGCGTGGCGCGTTTGTCAATTAAGACGTCGGCCGGCCGGCCAGCACACACAAAAAAGCCCCCCTACGACCGCCCCTTCAAAAGGCTATCCCTGGCCTGCTGCGCCAACTGCAACACGTGGTGCGCACGCAGCTCGTAGGCGCGACCAAATGCGCTGAATCGATCGGGGTGGTATTTTTTTAATAGGGTTTTATAAGCCGCCTCAACCTCGCTGGCTGAGGCGTTGGTTGCCACGCCTAAAATCTCATGTGGCGCACTGGTCGGCGCCCATGTTGGGAATACTGTTTCTAAAAGTAATTTCGCTTGTTCTACTTTTACGGGCGAAGGCGCGGCGTCTTTATATATCTTTTCTGCTATATTTATAGATCTTAATATTTCAGCTTCGCTAGGGGCATTTAGAATTTCTTTACTACTCGAACTTAAATCAACGTAACGCCGATAGTGCAGGTACAAATAAATCATGATCCCCACAAAAACGACGACCTGAAACACCACGTAAATTTTCGACGCAATTACGGTAAACAATCTAACCCACCACCCTTGGTATCATTTTCGCATAGTTCGCCGTACGTGAACAAAAATTTCTTTAAACTTTACCACTTCAAACAACACAATCGTGC
>CAZYPH010000147.1:0-2111 GCA_964649095.1 uncultured Oligoflexia bacterium
CCTGTGTGGTCTACCGTAGGCATAAAAACCAAAAACCGCCCCGGCAAACTGATATGGCACGTCAACCGAGCCCCTTTGGTACCAATCGGGTCCTTCGCCACCTGAACCAAAATCTCTTGCCCCTCTTTAATCAGATCTGAAATGCTTGGACCCTGAGCCCCATACGACTCACGCTCATTGCTGAAATCTCCGCCGCCGCGGTCATCCCCCTCGGCATCTTCATCACCATCAAAATCCTCATCCGCCACGCGGCCACGATTGCGGGGGTGACGCAGCGATTCCGACAAATCATCACCTTCTTCTTCGGCTAATACTTTTTTGGCAATCGGTAAGGGCAAGACGGGTATGGTCCGCTCGCCATCAGCGCTAGTAGCCACGATAGCCTCACTTGGCGGACTAAACGCGCTCACTCCAGGCTTTTCTACTTTGATGCCCGAGGCATACACGGATTTCTTTTGAACATCTTGAGCAGCCGGCACCTCTGCAACATCCACCGACTCAGCTAGCGCCAAACCGTCGTCTTCAACAATCTCATCTTGTAATCGCAAGCCATGATCTTCAAATCCCAACGTGCGCAATACGTTTGTGCTGTTTGGCACACCCGCTACAGAAATGGCATCTGGTACCCAGTCATGCTCTAGCAGGCCCGCCTCGGCCTCTAGTTGTTGCTCTAGTTCTGATATTTTTGACGACAATTCTTTGGAAAGACTAACAACTGCAGTAGGTTTTTCAGACTCTTTTTCCGGGTTATCAATTTCAATCGGCTTAACGGCCGCACGCCCTCGACGGGAACGTTTCTTTCGGTCGCCGTCCTCTACTGAAACCTCGTCCTGGCTAGCCGGAACCAGAAACTCTGGCGGAATCTCGTTGGTAGCCAGCTCACGCTGCATGTCTGGAAAATAGACGTCATCAACGTATAAAAACGCTGCCTTTTCTAAGCCAATGTCTACAAAAGCCGCCTGCATGCCGGGCAACACCCTAAGCACACGGCCCTTATAGACATTACCTACAATGCCTTTTTCTGAATCACGCTCGATATGTAGTTCTTGAATTTCTCCGTCTTCCAAAAGAGCAATTCTAGTTTCTGGAAGAGTCGCATTGATAATTAATTCTGTAGCCATCGTCTAAAACCTCGCAACGGGCACTTCTACGTAAACAAGCCATCTTCGAGACTGTTCCGTAGTGTGCATTGTATTATTTAAATCTCTAGTAAAAGTGCCCCCATCTTGTGGGAACAAAATAGCCACGCGTGGGAAGTACCGCCCCACATGCTCGCGCGTTTTTAAAGCCTGCGGTTTCTTTGTTTTATCGGCACCCTCAGAGCCACCCTGACCGGGGGCTCCCGTAGGCTTTGCCGGCGGTATTAAAATCTCGTCGGGATCAATTGCCGAAGATTCCTCATCTTGAGAAAACTGATACGCGGCAATACCAATACCCAACAATAACCCCGCACCAGCCCCCATGACGACATTGCTCATGTGGGACGTGGGGGTAGAATAAAACGGTAGCGTTGAGAGACCAATCACCCCACCAATGCCTGTGCTAACGGCAATGGTAGTAAGAGCGTCTTCGGCGCGATAGGCCGCTTCAGCCTTTGGGTTATACGATACAAAACTCATAAAAATTACGGACAATAGAAACCAATAGAGCGGTTTTGGAGTGGATTGAATCATGAAATATTTACTTCTCTTTCCAGCTGGAATGTTACCAGCTCTGCGAATGGCCTCAGAAGCCTCGGAGGGCTGTGGCGCCAAGGAGTCTCTGAATGTCATGGCCGACTAGGGCCCAGATCCAAGACAGTCGTTCTGCTTTATTGAGTTTGTAAGTTGCTTACAAACGGCGCAAACTACGATCCTGCCAAGGGTTTCGACGCATTTAATAAAATGAATACACAGAATGAAATGGTGTTTTGAAAGTGGCACCGAACCACAGGTGGTCTGTTCTCAGCGTTTTGTTAAAATGCAGCGAACGGTTATAATTTAAAACTAATATCATCTAAAACTGACTATAATGGTCGACTTAAGTACTGTGTCGAATTTGAATCTTAAAAGTACACCTATATATAAAGGCGTTATTTGAATATTTTAGAACAATAAATTTTTGCGATTTTT
>CAZYPH010000147.1:2121-5142 GCA_964649095.1 uncultured Oligoflexia bacterium
CACTAATTAGTACTAACGAACGTTTTTTGAAAAGCGGTGGATTGAATTGTCAAAGAACAAAGTTGTTTTCCTAGTATCGCAGATTTTAATCCCATTTGTAAATTAGCCTACTTACCAAATTATCATTTTCTCGTTAGCCTAACTAAAATTTTCCCAACAACCCCCGTAATCTAGCTGTCCGTTGCAAAAAGATTCAGGAATTTTAGACATGAGCGCACCAAGCAAAAAATACCTAAAAGGTCCTACAAAGGCGACAAACAGTGGGTCACCCCTCTCCCTTTCCGCACTGGAGCGGCACCTCCAACTTATTGAGAGCTGTACCACCCCAATTGCCATGACAACGTCGGGTTCCATTCGCTTAAATAAAACATTTGCTCTGTTTAAAAGAACTGGCCGTCAGAAGTGGTATCAATTGTTAGCCGATCGGTCAGCAGATCTTCGTCAAAGCTCTTTAGCAAACTGCATCGATCACACGCATTTAAAGCCGGATACGACAGAGTCTCAGATTAGAAAACTAACAAACGAGTGCCAAACGTTCCAGTTCGCTGCAGCCTGCGTCCCGCCGAACTATCTAAAGCTAACGGCATCAGCGTTAAAAAAATCCGACACAAAACCTATTACAGTTGTGGGTTTTCCGTTGGGTTATCAGCACCACAAAGTTAAATTACTAGAAGCACAACAAGCACTAAAAGACGGCGCATTGGAATTAGACTTTGTTCAAGACATTAGCCTAATTAAAACCAAACAACACAAAGCGTTGCTAGCCTGTTTTCAATCATGGCGAAAGCTGACAACTCTACCCATAAAAGTGATTCTGGAGACTAGTTTGTTAACACCCCTAGAAATTATTGAGTGCTCAGCCATCGCCGCATGGGCGAAACTCGACTTCGTCAAAACATCGACAGGCTTTGGCAGTCGAGGGGCCTCAATCGACGACGTTCTACTTATGCACATCGGGTTGATTGCTGCGGAATTAAGTAACAACAAATTAACTCCACACTTTACACAAATTAAAGCAAGCGGCGGCATTAAAAACAGCACCGATGCGTACCATTATCTCGCACTTGGTGTGAGTCGGCTAGGTACTAGCCAGTCTGTAACCATAATTGGTGAGACCGATTCTAAGAACCCCAAAACCAGTAAAACGAAACAAGAAGAACCTCGTTACTAAACTAACAAAATTTTTATGCAAAAAATGTCTCATAAATTTGATCGTGTTTTTTTGATTGTACTGGATGGTGTCGGTTGTGGTGCGACGCCTGACGCTATTAAGTACGGCGATACCGGCGCCAATACTCTTTCTAATTTGGCCCAAGTAGAATCCCTGTGTTTACCTAATTTAGAAAGCTTGGGGCTCGGCAATATTACCCCAATACGTGGCATGAGAACCGTATCGAACCCTAAAGGATCTTTCGGCAAATGCCTTGAGCAGTCTGAAGGCAAAGACACGACCTCGGGCCACTGGGAGATGATGGGGCTCATCACACGCGACGCCTTTAAATTCTACCCCAATGGCCTACCGGCTAAAACTTTAGAGCGTTTTATCGCAGCAAACCAACTTCCCGGCATTCTGGGCAACAAGGCGGCTTCGGGCACTGAAATTATTAAAGAACTGGGTGAAGAACATATCAAAAGCGGCAAGCCAATTGTGTACACCTCTGCCGATTCGGTCTGGCAGATTGCCGCTCATGAAGATCACTTTGGGTTAGACCGTCTGTACACAATCTGTGAATCTGCGCGCATTTTTTCTGACGAATTAAAAATATCGCGTGTGATTGCAAGGCCATTCAAAGGCGAGTCGCGTACAACCTTTTCGCGCACAAAAAATAGAAAAGACTATGCTCAACCCCCATTCGAACCAATTACCAACGAACGATTATATATAGAATTTAATATACCTACTATTGGTGTCGGAAAAATTTCGAACATTTTTAATGGTGTCGGCGTGCATGAGTCGCATCCCACAAAAGACAATCACGAAACACTGCAGAAGACATTAGCCCTACTTGGTGAAAACCGTCCGGGTTTCTATTTTATTAATCTGATTGATTTTGACATGCTGTACGGCCATCGCCGCGATACAAAGGGCTTTGCGCGAGCTTTAGAAGAGTTTGATCAGTATCTGGCATTAATCATAAATCAATTAAACAAGTCTGATTTACTGATGATTACCGGCGATCACGGTAATGACCCTACTTTTAAAGGCACCGACCATACTCGGGAGTTTGTTCCAGCGCTTGTTTATTCAGCTGCAATACAACCTCGAGATCTCGGCATTCGAAAATCTTTTGCGGACTTTGGTCAAACCGTAGCGCACGCCTTAACCGGTCAAACAAACTTTCAAAAAATTGGGGATAGCTTTTTATGAATCCAGTCGAATTGATTCGAAAAAAACGCAACGGACACAGTCTCTCGGTAGAGGAATTAACTTATTTTTTTCAAGGCGCGCAATCAGGCTCGGTGCGTGATTACCAAACCTCTGCCATGCTGATGGCAATATATTTTTCTGGAATGAATGAGGAAGAAAAACGCACCCTCACCAAACTAATGCTTAATAGCGGCGTACAATTTAATTTTGATGCCTCGAAATCAACATCGCGCCGTTTTCGCGCCTTCGTCGACAAACACTCAACTGGTGGCATAGGCGATAAAACATCGATTATCTTAGCCCCATGGATGGCCGCCTGTGGATTAGCTGTTCCGATGGTTGCTGGCCGCGGTTTAGGTTTTACGGGCGGTACCGTTGATAAACTAGAAGCCATTCCAGGCTTTAACACACAGCCCTCAATGAAAGCGTTTAAGAACCTTATTGAGACATCTGGTGTGGGCATCATGGGGCAGACTGATGAATTTACCCCACTCGACAAACTCTTGTACGGCCTACGAGACGTCACAGGTACGGTCGAAAGCGTGCCTCTGATTACGGCCAGTATATTATCTAAAAAATGTGCTGAGGGTATCGAGGCGCTTGTATTAGATATTAAATTCGGATCAGGCGCTTTTATGAAAACGCTAAAAGAT
>CAZYPH010000148.1:0-5135 GCA_964649095.1 uncultured Oligoflexia bacterium
ACCTAAACTACTCTTGTCTCTTGTTTTCCTGTGCTATTTGTCTTGTCTATTTTCTGTAAACTCTAAAACAAACTTGGAATCGCTTCCCTGTTCGTTCTAAAATTCCTTCTCTCTATTTAGTTGTCAGAGAACAATCAACCACTACGATACGTAGAACTAACCTTTAGAAAATTCAAGAAAATTAACTTAAATTTGTTTAAATGGTTGGGACTTTGTATTTGCATTGTCTTAAATGACAACGCAGCGATGAGTCGAAAACTAAGGACATTTGTGCTTTCTGTCAAAAAGTTTTTTTACAATTTTTTTGGTTAGACTGGAAAGGGCCCATCAGACTGTAATTTGGGGAAAAATATTTTTCGATACTTCGGAAAACGGACTCGAACCAGATGTGATTTTGAGGGATTCTCTGGTGGCTTTGTGTGAATTTTTGAATGTCGATGAGTTAGCCAGGGTGGTTCTATTATTTTTCCAGGACTCTTTATTGTATTATAATATCAAATGGTTAAGTGGGCTCTTACTGTATATTAGAAAACGGATTTTGTTTGCCGATATTGTTGATAAATTAGAAAGCAGCAGGACGGATTAAAATAATTTCGGTTCTGTGGTTTGAAGTGAGTGATACGTCACTTCTCTTTGAAAAGGGCAGCTGATTTTGAAAAATTTCAGTCGCAAAGTGACAGAGCTAAGGCCGTCGTGATTTTTGTCGCGGCTGCTATGCTGGCTGCATTGCCAAAGGGAGCGTTTATTTCTGACGATCTAACAGCACTGGATGGGATTGCACCTTGAGAGTTCCTCCCCCACCTCTACTACAGGGTGGATCAGTAAACAGATGCGTGTTGGGGATATCGGATAAACTAGAACGCTACGACCAGGGCTTTTTCTAGGGACTCTGTTTTACAGAGCCTTCAAATTTTAGGAGCTCACGGTAGAAAGTTAATTTCTTCACCGTGAGCTCCATTTTTTTTGTTATCTTCTACGCTCTTTTTTAGACTTCTCACGAGGCTCTAGAAGCTCGGAACAACCGAGCTCATCACCGACAACTTCTAGCAGATGAATTTGTTCGAGATACCAGTCACGGGCGGCGGGCCCTAATTCGTGGACGTTTACGGCGTGGATATCGAGACCAATACTGTTCTCTACGATTTCACGAAGTTTGGTGACAACATCACGGCGTGCCTCTAATGCCCAAGACGGTGTGGGCCGGCCTTCGGCTTGTAGTAGACGCATAGCCTTTAGCCTTGTAGCCGCAGAGAATCGAAAGCCACGCAACATGATCGTAGGTTGTAGGCCTTGAGACGTTCGTACGCTAGCCTCGATGCGGCGATCGCTACGCTCTAGGATTATAGATCCTAGATTTGGGCCTATTGTATTCTCGAATTGGGCTGTGAGACCATCGAGTGCGACGAAATGATTGGCTGCGACTTCGCGAGTCAGTTTGGCATGGGTATAGGCATCGAGAAGCTCATCAACCATTTCTGTTTGATAGCGTTTAAAGTAACTCTCGGCGCGGGAGCGCATAATAGTTACTTCTTCAGGCGCAAAGACTTGGCGTTGGTTGTGTGGATCTAAATATCCCGTTGTTTGTATGCTAGATAACTGATCGTTAAAAGCCTGCATCATGTCGGCGACCCAGGTAGTGGACAAAACATCAAGTCCGACGGTGTTTGGGGAGCTTTTTAATAAACCAAAAAAGACGCTTTCGACACCGCCGGCCTCGCTTACTTGAGCCGTGACCCAACGTAAGGTTTCGGCCTGAATTTGCTGAGCATTAGTGGCATCGATAAACGGTAACCGGCGCTCAACGTAGGCGGAGCGCGTATCGGCATCGAGCCATGACAATAGCTGGGTAACGTGGTGTGCACTAACCCACGCTCGACTGGGCAATCGAACCTCAGCCACCGGGATGGCATCGCGGGCCTCTAGGGGCGATCGGTTTTGGATAAACGCTTCAATCAAAGCATGCGGTAAGCCTTGAGCGAGGCTTTGGATTTGAGCAGTATGAAATAGGATGGGCTTTGGGCCTGAAGTGAAGACGTCACAATCGCGATAGATGCCGATGCTGGAATCGGTGCAGAAAATTGGAGCGAGTGCGCGATCGATGGCCGGCGGCTGTGGTGCGGCGAAGCGGCCTAATCCGTAGCCCCATTGAATGGCCATTTCATCGTAGGGTAGCGCTCGCTCGCGAGTATTCATAGTGGCTGCGAAGAGAACAGAATCGGATAGAGGAAGATAGTCCATTACGGAGCTACTCATCTGTGCATCAGAGGGCGGAAGCTCGCCATTTGTTAAATAGCGAGTAAACAACTCATCGCGCCGCGACAGCGTTACAGCTGCATCCAATTTTCCGGCGAAATTATGCCTCAAACCTAAAGTGTGCCCAACTTCATGGGCCGTGACGTCGCGAATAACATCGCGAGCAATGCGTTTTAAAATTTCATCAGTAATATTGGGATCGGCCAACAACTGTTCGAGAGCTGGTGTTAGGTGATGCAGCACATTAAAACGACAGAGTGCATTGCGACGAAAACCGCGGGAACGCCGGTCGTGGTTGTGAAAGGCCCGCGATCGCTGGTTTGAATTGGGGGCCTCGTTATGCGTCAAAGCATGACGCCGTAATAATTCGCGAACATCTTGTTTCGTGCCAAATGCAAACACGCTGGTCAAAAATATTTGCGCGTTTAAAATTTGCCCGGTGTGGGGGTCGGATAAAGCATCAGCGTAGGCAAACCCAGCTGTGTCGTAAGGAACCCATTGCACAATATTTTGCTGATGGCTGGGCGCTGTAACATTGGCAGGCGCAAGCTCGGCTCTTAATACCTCACGACCGAATGCTTTGTTCCAATACAAAATACCTTCGCGCACGGCTTCAACATACTCCTGGGGGGTATTGGCACTGATGTAGTAAACGATCGGTTGATTGGGGTTGGAAATATCCCAGCGCGTGATTGGTGTGGTAGTGCGGCCCGAGGCGCCATCTAAGTTAGGAGCTGTTTCGAAAAATGCCACAGGAAGGCGCGGTGGGTTCTCTCGAACCTGAAATGCAGTGTTGGGACGATACGGCGAGAAGTAATAACGCACTTCGTAGGTGGGAAAATTATTTTCGTGATTGAACTGTACGACCTGGCGAACCTCAGTAACCTCTTGACCAACTCGACGGCTTGTTGGCGTCGGCTCGAGAAAGCTATGTTGCACACGCGCGCCCTCGGCACGAACATCGGCATCGAACTCAGTCCCTTCGAAATCGCTGCCATACCAGTTTGAAGCGGTAAATACTTGCTGCATGCCGGCATTAAAATCGATTACTAAACTTTGACGTGTTTCGGAAATTATCGGAATTTCAGCCAAAATCAGGCTTGCAGGAAGATCTGAAGTCGTAACCTGACCCTGCGTGGATTCCATTAAAAAAACGCGCGATCCACGGCGGATAAAATAGACTATTCGACTTAACTTACCTTCGCCCGTAGCGGCCATTCGTTGTGGAATGAGCGACGCTCGCAAAAGAAATGCACGTGTTAAGGCATTTTTATCGAGCGCCAAATGGTGCCCGTCGCGCGTTAGGCGTAATTGTCCATTTTCAGCCGGTCGACGCGTTGGAGGCGCTGCGAACGATGCTGCTTGAATACACACGAGCGCTAGCAGACTTAAGAGTCGAAGAGTGCTTCGTTGTTTATTTAGAGCGCGTGCTAAGATCGGAAATGCTGCGCGCAAGTGAATTTGATGAACGCCTATTGACCAGGATACTGCCTTTAAAATTGCCCCCATAGTTTCCCCTTCTATAATCGCAATACTTTTTTGAAGGTAATCTATTGATGGAAACTGGCAGTCAATGGCGTGCGATAAAAATTATAGATACGCACTGCGTTATTTCACTAAAGCTTTGCCTGTTGATATTGGGTTTTGTAATATTTTTTATATATTTAAAAAAATAAATATATAATTTATACAATATACAGGAGGTGTTTTTTGACAACTGCCGACGCACGCAAAGAGGAGTTTGAGAATGATCGGAAATTGTTGCACGACATGGCCACGCCACTGACCATATTAAAATTGTGCTGCCGACAAATGGCAGGCGAATTAAAGGGCGAGAAACAGGCAAGTTCTGCTGAAAAACAATTAGAACGACTCAACAAGGCGATTGAAGCCTTGGATATTTTAGAGAACTTACACGCAACGCATAAGGCCACTTTGAGCCAACGCCATCAGGCACCGGTGGATGAGTGATCAGCCTTGACTAACTAGAGCGTGGAGGCTTGTTATGAGCGCCTTGAAAAACCTGTTGCCAAACTCGCATGCGGAATGTCAGTTTGGAAGTCTCAAACGGTGACGTGCCCGAATGGCTAAGGGAACGGTTTGCAAAACCGTGTTGTGCCGGTTCGAGTCCGGCCGTCACCTCCAAATTAAACTACTCAAACAACACTGAACGCCCGGATGTCTAAGTTGAGCTCTGTTTATGAGAGTCTTCCTCTTATCTTGCCTACGGGTGCTTGTCCCATTGTAACCCGACTAGTCCCCCGAAGCCTAGATTCGCGTGGCTGAGCCAGGTCGCGTTAGTTTTCATTGACATTTATATTATATTTCCACTATTCTAGAAATATGGAACTTAAACAAGTCACTGAAGCTCTGTCATCGTTATCGCAAGAAACCCGATTGCAGGTCTTTAAACTACTAATCGAGTACGGCAAAGATGGTACCGAACCCAGTAAACTAGCCGAGGAACTAGGGGTTCCAGCAAACACGCTTTCGTTTCACTTAGCTCACATGAGCAAGGCTCGTTTGGTGAGCTCGAAGAAAAATGGGCGTTCGATCACATACTACGCCAACAATAGACTCGTTGAAGATTTGATCGATTTTCTGAAAGCACACTGTTGCGTCCGACAATCGGCAAAAACAAACTGCTACGAAAGGAAGTGTTAATATGAAACGTTTTCATATTCATATGGGAGTTAAAGACCTGAAAAAGTCGGTTCAGTTTTATTCCACGCTCTTTGGTCAAGAACCTTCCAAACTGAAGAGCGACTATGCCAAGTGGATGTTAGAGGACCCGCGCATCAACTTTGCCATTTCGACACGAACTGAAAGGGACTGTTTCCAAACGGATAAAAAAACAATTTTCTAAGTTGAGTTGATTGAAT
>CAZYPH010000149.1:0-5105 GCA_964649095.1 uncultured Oligoflexia bacterium
ATTATCGATATTTATTTTATCTTCATCACTATAAATAAAATCTGCTTTTGTTTCATTTATTACTTTTACTACTTCATATAGTGCATTATTTGTAATTTTGTCATGACCGTGAACAATAGTAAAATATTCACCAGATACCAATTTAAAGGCTTCATTTATAGTACTAGAAAAATCAGTCTTTATTTCTAAATACTTAATTCTTTTATTATTTATTGATTCTAAATATTCAACCATTTTATTATTTATATTTGAAGTAGAAATTAAACATATTTCCCAATTTTTGTACCATTGATTTTGTATAGAATTAATAGCTGACTTTAACCACTCTTCATTTTCATAATAGTTTAATATTATAATAGATATTAAAGGTTTGTCTTTAAAATTTAAAATATTATGATTTACTGATTTTGTAAGGGGTTGTTCTACAAATTTATATTTAATATTATATATGTTATATCTAGTGGGTGCATGATCGTGCATCTGTCTGTCGTTTTTTCACCACCAGACTTCCAACCAACCCAATGGCAATTAACGACGCACCAAAAAACGACCACACATCAGGTAACTCACCCCACAAAAACCAACCAAAGAATGTTGAAAACACCACGGTCAGCATCAAGAGAGGCGCCGCCACCGAGGCCGGCAACCCGACATAGCCGCGCGTCATCGCTTCTTGAGCAAACGATGCCGACACGCCAACTCCCAGAATATAGAGAACCTGATTAAGTGACAAAGGTGTAAAACTCAAAAACGTAGGCACCGAAACAAATAGTGTTGAGAGCAGAGCAAAACCAAAAACGATTAACTTCGGATGCAGCGACCGCGTAGCCACTTTAATCGCTACGTAGGCCGTGCCCGCAAAAAAAATACTAACAAAACCAGCCAACCGCCCCAAAATGTCAGTAGAATGCTCGCCACTAAAAAGCGACTGTGGTTTTAACACCAGTGCCATCCCAACGAAGGCGACAATCACAAACAAAATCTGACGCACAGAGATCGTCTCTTTCAGAAACAAAACAGATAGCACTAGAGTTACAATAGGTGCCGAATTGTTTAACATCGAGGCATCGGCGATATGAATATGCTGCAAAGCATAGAAATATAACAGGACTGAACTACACCCTCCCACGGCACGTATAAATAGCGGCAAAGGCTCAGTTCGCCACTTGGCCACAAGCTTTGAATTGGTAAGAGCCCAAGGCAATAAAATGAGCACGTTAATCAGCGCACGAAAAAAAGTGACTTCATAAACGGGAATATTTTTTGTGAACTTTACAAAGACCCCCATGCACGAAAACAAAAACGATGCGATCACCATCCAGACCGCTGGGGGCAGATTGTAATTGTCCGTATTGAGATATTTTTGGTTCCACTTTTCACGAAGATTTGTAGACTTCTGCGCGGTACGTAATTTCGCCATGTAATCTGCAATTTCAGCTTGATCGGAGCAAACTACAAGGGCATTTTTTCACGCTATGGCGACAATTCAAAAAAGAACCACTGCATTAAAAGCTGCTCTTTTAGGTTATCTTGCCGGAGGACACTATATTATTGAGGAAGTCGCGCGAAATACAAATCTTACGGCAGCCTCTAATTTAGATATCGAAGATAGCCACCACGGCATGTTAGAGGCCGACTACGAGCGACTACAGGGGTCTGAGCAAGGTTTTTCACTGTTGGCTGAAATGTTAAACGAAGAGGCGCTGTATCCGTTTGGGGAAAATTGGCCCTCAGAGGCGTTCAGCGATTTAGCAACAAAAATACGACCACCCGCGCTGTCGTTTTTAGGTCACGTCGACGAAGAGAATGTTGGAATCTTTGGCTACAAAGCAGGCTTCAAACAACTTCTACACACCTATGCCGAGGCTTTAGAGGAAGTAAGCAGCAGTGGACTAAAACCATCTAGCTTAGATCATTGGTTGGTAGCCATTCTCAATACATCATTTTACGCCGGCACCGTAATTACAGCCCAATTAGCCGAGGACCGTGCATTATTCTATGATGTGTTAACAACCATCGAATCCGCCGACTTAGAGCTCTGGAGCACGTACCCACAACTAGCGCACATGCTTGAGAAAAGACTTCAAAAGGAAACCAAACATAAAGGCAGCTTTCATCAAGAACAAGAGTGGGACTGATGTGACCCCACAGCACGTAACGGAACAGGCATCGTCGAGCTTTGCCAGTCATGGATTTGCCACAAGCGACCTCGGTTATAGACTGCTCTCTACTTACATTGTTTTTTGGTCTACTTGGTTTCTGTGGACCCAAACGGTCGGACGTTTAAACAATGGGCTACATCTTTATACGACGTTAGTGTTTGATGCCTTGATTGGATTTGGACTGTGGAAAAGCGTGTGGTCGGACAGTTTTAGCCCTGTTGCCAGAGGCAATCCAGCAGGGACTCCACAGACTGAGCCTAGAAGCTGTAAATCTCGCCTTAATTCTTTTTACTTCAACGTCAGGCTCACCATCCGCGACGTCTATTTCGTCCTGAAAGACTACTTTCACCAGAACAAAATACTGTTTTTACTTGGCTCGGCACTGGTCTTTGTGACCTTTCTAAACAGTTTGTTTTTGTTACCTATGGATTGGGATGGCCGCGATTACCACCTGCCGCCGATAGTAGAGTTTTTACAGTTACGGCGCTGGGGCTTTAGTAAAAACTACTATTTTGCTGCGCAATCATATCCAAAGGGTGCGGGAACGCTCTATTTGTGGTGGCTTATCCATGTAAAAAGTTTCGTGGGCCTGCGCGGCGTTTTACTTGTAAATTTTGCTCATTTTACCATCGGCTGTATTGCGATTAGGCAACTCTTTGGCCGATCCATTTGGTATCTTTTAATGTGGTTATCGATACCACTAATCATCCGTCAGGCTTCTGCGGCCTATAGCGATATGCCTGGTGTGGTTTTACTTTTGGTATACTGCTATTTTTCAAAACATCAGTTTAGAGCCTTTGCGAAACAAGAGAGGCGCACAGCAATACAAACTACGACTGCCAATAGTCATCGTGTTGAAAGTGCTGGTGCATCGTACGACTTGAAGCAGCGACACATGAACGACAAGAATGTGGCTCTAGCCATCATAACTTTGGGCCTATTTAGTTCGCTAAAGTTCACCAATCTTGTAATGGCAGCGTATGTTTTAGCGTTTCAGACGATAATGTGGCTCTTAATTTTTAAAGCTGAATTAAGACACGTCTTACGTAGAGTTGCGATTGTTGTTACGCTCTCAGGATTTTCGATTGCCCTCTTTTCAGGCTTTAAATACATAGAAAATTACATATATAAAAATAATCCATTTTATCCATTTCAATGTAGGGTTCTCGGCGTTGATCTCTGCCAAGGCTCGATCGACCCGAATTCGCATGTTCTTGAGCCGATTTTAGATTTTAAACGCACAGATTCTCTATGGGCGCGCATAGTGCACGGATACTTCCCGACAAAATCAGAGCTCATTGCTGGTTTCGACCCGTATCACGGTGGATTTGGTCTCTTGTCGTTTGTGGTTGTACTGGGTGCTGCGATGAGTTGGATGGTTTTTAGTGGATGGCCATTGAAACACACCGCGCAGCGCGCCACATCGTTTCAAATATTAAAATGTGGAATGCCCGCGTCTGTAGTGATGCCGCTGGCTATTTTACTCTGTTCAGATTTGTTTATTGGTGGATTATGGTATACGAGGTTCCACCTAGGTACCGGCACCACCTTGGCGCTGCTCGCTGCCTACTACATACACCAACTCGATTTGAATACCTTAAACTGGGTCGATCAGCGACTGACTAAATATTTATATGGTATTTTTTGTATATTATGTGCAATGCAAATAGTCTGGCTGATTCCTCATCGAGTGTGGTTTTTAGGCATTCAAAAAGCTAGTGCGACCGCGCTGATAAACAATATTTCATCGATTGTAACAACGGGAACACCTACCACAGCGACCCATCCGGCCGACCTAAACGCCATCGAACTCTACCGCCTTTCTAATAAGACAATCATCATCGAAGGGAACGGACTAAGACCTGTCTTACCTGCTTACGGCCGCACCCTAAGTAACACCGTGCGGTAGTGCTCGGGTGACGGTGATTGCCCCCGGATCGAACCGCAGTATTCTCAGGATCCTTTTGGAAAATATTGGGTTGAGGGCGATGGGGGATAGCTTCAGCGAGATTGAGTACAATTTGCTGGTTAGGTATTTGTTCTTGTAACCAGTGGATAACGCCCCCCCTTTCTTTTCATTGGACACCAGTATGATTAATCATGCTGTAGGCGGTACTAAAACTCAGTTGAACCTGAAGCAAGCTTGTTATGACGGTAAAGCCTCAATCGGCTTTCAACAACAAATACCCCAATCAACGTAATGCAACGCACAAAAATATCGGTTCTTACCCTACATAAAAAAAGCTTTCACTTTTTCAAACACATATATGATTACATCATCACTCAATACAGCAATCATCGGTAGCGAAACGATTCGATTAGCTAAATCTTCTGTGATTGGCAGTGATGGTGGGCTGGCGTCTCGAAACGCAGGCTGTAGATGGGTTGGATGAGGGTAATGAATCAGCGTTTCTACTCCTTGTTGCCGCAAAAACCCTATGAATTTATCCCTCACTTTTTCCGACTCTACAGCGACCACACAGAGGTGCCAAGCGGGCTGACAGCCAGGAGTGCTGTACTGAAACGAAAAAGGCAAATTGCTGAATTCATCGCGATATCGATCAACAAAACGGGTCTTCCTAGCATTCCAAGTATCAAGTTGTTTGAGACGGACGGATAGAACGGCTGCCTGAATTTCATCCAACCTACTGTTCAACCCTCTTTCGACCTCAGCATTGTACCGATCCTTTTGGCCATAGTTTCTGCACATACGTAAACGCAATAAATCTTCGCTCGTCTTACAAGCCACGGAACCGGCATCGCCCAGCGCCCCGACATTTTTGCTCGGATAAAAACTAAATGCGCCGAATCGAGCAAGGGTTCCGGCTTGAAATCCATGGAGCTTCGCACCATGAGCTTGCGCTACGTCTTCAATGATTGAAATGTCTTCTCGACCTGCTTTTTTTAAAACATCGCCTACCTTGTTGATGTCAACCATGTTGC
>CAZYPH010000150.1:0-973 GCA_964649095.1 uncultured Oligoflexia bacterium
GTGGTGCTGGTGCGGGCGGCAGGGGTGGGCACCGTCATGGTGGCCGATCGGGCGGCGGTAATGCTCAGGCCGGTCGCGCTGGTGGTAGACCTAGTTAGTTCATCCGCTTTTTGCGGCGAAACCCAAGAAGCAAATTCATGTTTCTTGGGTTTCGCCTAATTTCAGGGTTAGATCACCAGTTCTTTAAGGCCACTCTCTAACGTCACCTTCGGGTGATAGTTCAAAAGTGTTTTTGCTTTAGTGATGTCCGCTTTGGAGTGCAGCACGTCACCATCACGCGGGGGGCGCGCCTCTAACGTGGGCGTGGGGCGCCCCTGTGCTTTTGTGAGCGATTGAATGATTTCCGCTAATTGTTTCACCGTTGTGGTCGTCTCGGTGCCAAGATTAAGAGCTCCTTGATTCCAGGCCGTTGGGCTGTTGAGTGTCGTCGTCAGCGCGTGGGCCAGGTCGGTGACGTGCACAAAATCACGTGTTTGTTGCCCACCGCCGTTAAGGCCTAGAGCTCCGCCTATTTTGGCTTGTTCTGTAAAAATTGTGATGACACCCGAGTACGGTGACTTCGGGTCTTGACCTCTTCCAAAAACATTAAAAAATCTAAATATACAAGAATCTACATGTTCTTTATAAAGCGCAATGGCCATTTCTGAAGCGTGTTTTTGAGCGGCGTAATACGACAAAAACGTGGCGGGGAGATCGGTTTCTCTTAACGCTCTTCCATCGTCACCCTGTGTGCCATATAGGGCGGCAGTGCTTGCGAATACGAGTCGTGCTCTATCGTTTGTGTGGGTGTGTTGTTGATTAAAACGTTTGAGCACCTCGAGCAACTGTAGCGTTGCGGTGAAGTTATTCGAGTAACTTTCGATGGGGTTTTCTTGGCACACCGGCACACTGACGGTGGCGCTTAGGTGGAACAGACAAGCGCCTTTGTTTAATACTCTTGGAAGGAGTTCTAAAAACGAGGGCGATCGCACAT
>CAZYPH010000150.1:983-5047 GCA_964649095.1 uncultured Oligoflexia bacterium
CGCCGTCAGACCTATCGCTGGCAGATCGCGCCGAAAATCAACGCACAATATACGGCTTTTGGGATACAGAGCCGTCAGGGAACGAATAACATAACTGCCTATAAAACCAGCGCCACCGGTTACGACAAAGTCAAAACTGGGGGTCGTGTGGGCGTGGAGGGTCCAAAAATTTTGTAAACTACTGTGGGTGCTAAGGGGTTCTTGAGGTGCCTTCGATATAGAGTTCGGTGTTTGTTGCATTTGAGTTCAGAATGGCAGAGTTGTGCTTCTCAGAAAACTAGAAACTTTTCACTTAAGTCGGGTCGGGGTAAGAATTGGTTTATGGAAAAAGCTTTCAGCCCGTCCTCATTCGAAGATCGATTGTATCAAGTTTGGTTAAATGAAAATTGTTTTGATGCCGGAAGTATCGCCGGAAGTACTAAAGCCGTTTTGAAAACAGACGCTGAAACACCGGCTTTTTCCATCATGATGCCGCCACCCAATGTGACGGGTGTTTTGCATAACGGCCATGCTTTGTTTGTGACCATTCAAGATGCGTTAATTCGTTACAAACGCATGAAAGGTTTTAATACACTTTGGTTACCAGGTGTGGACCATGCGGGCATTGCAACGCAGATGGTTGTGGAACGTGATTTAGCAAAAAAAGGCGTTAAACGAAAAGACTTAGGTCGAGAAAAATTTATTGAAAAAGTTTGGGAGTGGAAAAAACAATCCGGCGACCAAATTGTGCACCAGATGCAAAAGCTTGGTGCTAGCGCGGATTGGAAGCGGTTACAGTTTACGTTAGACCCGCATTTATCAAAAACCGTGCGGCATGTTTTTGTAAAACTTTATAACCAAGGTCTTTTGTATCGTGGGCAGCGGCTCATCAACTGGTGCACGCGCTGCGAAACCGCATTGTCGGACTTAGAAGTAAAGCCGGTTGAAAAACAAGGTGCGTTTTATCACATCGATTATGTTGTCGAGGGCGCGCCGTCGAATGCGCCACAGAAAATTACCATCGCTACGACCCGTCCTGAGACGCTGATTGGGGATACGGCTCTAGCAGTGCATCCCGACGATGAACGTTACACGGCATTGATTGGTAAAAATGTGCATGTGCCGCTGGTGAATCGATTAATACCTATTATCGCCGACGATTACGTCGATCGGGCGTTTGGTAGTGGGGCGCTTAAAGTAACTCCAGCGCATGACTTTAACGACAACACACTAGGGCAGAAACACAAGTTGAATGTCATCAGCATCATCAACGAACGTGGGTTGTTGGATGTTGATGGTGTGGTCTACCCTGATGGCTACCGTGGCCTGACGATGGCGCAAGCACGAGAAAAAATCGTGACAGATCTTCAGAATGCAGGCCTGTTACAAAAGATCGAACCCCACATGCACAACGTGGGTGTGTGTGATCGTTGTGAGCGTGTGGTGGAACCTTTTTTAAGTGAACAGTGGTTTGTGAAAGCCACGGTTTTGGCAAAACCCGCTTTAGAGGCCGTTAGAAGGGGTACACAGCTTTCGTTAGCTGAAGTCGATAGTCGTGAAGATGCGATAAAAATTCTGCCAGAGTCTTGGGTGAATACGTACTACCACTGGATGGAAAACATCACCGATTGGTGTGTGTCGCGTCAGTTGTGGTGGGGGCATCAAATACCAGCCTTTACGTGTGTGGCCTGTGGGCATTTGATGGTGGCCGAGGTTGACCCGACCACTTGCTCTAAGTGTGGCGCCTCAGAGTTGAAACAAGACCCTGATGTTTTGGATACTTGGTTTAGTTCGGCCTTGTGGCCCTTTTCGACATTAGGTTGGCCCGAAAAAACGGAAGACTTTAAACTGTATTACCCGAACGCCGTCATGGAGACGGGATTTGATATTCTGTTTTTTTGGGTTGCTCGCATGATCATGATGGGTATGCATTTTAACGACGGTCGTGTGCCATTTAAGCGCGTGTACTTGCATGCGATGGTGCGTGATGAAAAAGGCCAGAAAATGTCGAAGACCAAGGGTAACGTCATCGATCCCCTCGAGATGGTTGCCGAGTACGGGGCGGATGCTTTTAGGTTTACGTTAGCGGCGTTGGCGGGGCAGGGCCGCGACGTGAAGTTGAGTTTAGACCGTGTGGATGGTTACAAAGCCTTTTGTAATAAACTGTGGAATGCGAGCCGATTTTTGTTGATGCGCCTTTCTGCTTCGAGTGAGCGCGCAGTCGATGCCGGTACGGATGCGTGGGTGCCTGAAAAAGACGCTAGTTTACGGTTTGATGTTTTGCAGGGGAAAATAGCGACGCACTTTACGAACCTTCATAGCGTCAATCGATGGATTTTACGTGAATTAGAGCAGGTTTTAATAAAAGTAGAACGTGGCTTCGACGAGTTCCGATTAGATGACGTGGCCAACGCTACGTACACATTTGTCTGGAAAGAGTTTTGTGATTGGTACATTGAGTTTTCAAAAGAGTTACTGAATGACCAAACGTCGTCGTCGGCGGGGTTTGCGACTATCGCTGACGAAACAAAGGCAGTTTTAGTATATACCTTAGAGTCTATATTGCGTTTAGCGCATCCGATTATTCCGTTTATTACTGAAGAAATTTATCAGTACCTGCCGTCAAGCCCCGTAGGTTCGGTTTTGATGATGCAATCGTATCCAAAGTCGGGGGTGTGTATTGTTGATGGTGTATATACAGAATCATCTATAGATTTAGTAAAAGAACTGGTTTCACTCATTCGCAATTTTAGGGGTGAAAACAATATTAGCCCCAAAGCAAAACCGACGGTTTATTATCGACGACACGATGGTGTTTTTGCTGTGCAAGACTTGGTAATTAGTTTGGCCGGCTTAAATACGTTTCAAGTTTTAGGTACTGAACAATCACCCACGCTTGTAACGATCGTTAGCGCACAGTTTCCGGATGTTGAATTGTATATCGAACTTAAGGGTCTGGTCGATGTCGAGGGCGAGCTGCGTCGCTTAGAGAAAGAAATGCAAAGTGTTGGGGCAGATATTCAGTTTGTGGAAAACAAATTGAATCAAGAAAGTTTTGTAGCCAAAGCACCACCCGCCCTCATCACCAAAGAACGCGAAAAGTTAGCAAACTTTCAGTCGAAGTTGCGTGTATTAGAAGAGCAGAAAAAGAAATTGGTTTTATTGGGGTGAGTTTTTTGCCGGGTTGGGTGCTGTGTCTCTCAAAACGAGGCGAACCGGTTGCGGGATAACACTCCTGCCCAAGATGCACCAGGCGAGCCTGCGCGCACTGAAGAGACGCAACAGCAAAGCGACGTAGCAAAACGCCACGAAAAGGCGCCGAAACGTTCACCAGCTAGTAAAAAATAAGTCCTCAGGAAAATATCCCCTAAGACGCTGTGTTGTGGTGTCTTAGGGGATATTCGGGGATTTTCTTTTCTATCATCGCGTTAAACACCAGAGACCGTCTAATATATTTACAAACAACTATATATAATCCTGACACTTTAGAGTTTTTTAAAAAAAGCCGAAAATAATAATGATGGCTATCAGGCCAATTATTTTAGGTGTTCAAGTGGGGGATATATGGCGGGTCTAAAAAAGAAAAAAATAGCGCGTAGAGTTTATAAATTTAAACGGCGTCTCACGCGAAAACATGAATTCATCAGTTATTTAAAGTTTTTGCCTATCGTGGGTTTGGTTGTTGCGCTGATTATTTACGGTAACAATTGTGGTTCGAATGCGCGCCTTACGTATGGTTCGTTGTCGGGGTCGAGCCCCGCCAATTCGGCTGCGGCGTTGACCGGTGCGGGTAATGTCGTTGCGGGTGGTCCGGCGGCGCCAGCATGTACTTCAGGTGCTACTGATCAAGACGATGCTCCGGATATTGCCGGCATGGATAGCAATTGTGACGGATTTGATGGTGATTTGCGTCGGGCAATATTTGTCGATCCGGTGCGTGGCCATGATGACAACAACGGTACTATGACGGCGCCCCTGCGTACGATTCGCACTGCTATGAAAGTGGCGCAAGCGTCGATCACACAGGCCACACCAACCATGCGTCGTGATCAAATTATTTTAAGGGTTGGTCGTTACGATGAAAT
>CAZYPH010000151.1:0-5012 GCA_964649095.1 uncultured Oligoflexia bacterium
CAGGTGTCGTCGGAAATATGGAACGACACTGTCGTCGGGTATCTGGGACGTGACACCTAAAGCCTCTAACGACGGACTGCCCGGTCCACAACCATTTAAGAAACCAATTGAAAATAGAACTACTAGAATAGAGGATGTAACTACTTGGAGTCGCTTCATATAACCTCCACCTCTTATTATGAAACAAGCAGGTGGCAGCTTAATGGTAATTGCATTGCAATTCTGCAACGCAATAAGTACCTGAAAACACAGGTCTTATGCAGCGTTCTTTTGGCCTTTTAATTTTTGATCGTCTCTAATCTGAGAGAGCTCGACACATGTAAGCTTGTGAGCTTCAAAAAGCGTTGCAAATAGACTTTGTAGTTCAGAAGGTGTGACAGCTTCGGAAATGTCTTCTATCTGCTGACAGAGCTTACCAAGTTGGGTAGCACCTAAAATCATCGAACTCGATTTCAAAGCATGCGCTTCGCGAGCAGCTCCATTTATATCGTGTTGTTGAATACATTTCGAAATGACAGAAACGCGATCTCGGGAGGTTCTGAGAAACGATTCAATCGTCTCAACTAGAATATCAGGTTTCCCCTCCAGCTGAAGATCGTCAAACTGCTTTAAGGCAACTCTATCAATCATAGGCACTGCGTTATGAACTGTTTTTTGCATAAGATATTTTCTCAATATGTTCTCTAAGGCCTTAATATCGATCGGTTTGGAAAGGTATTCATTCATTCCGGCATCGTAGCATTTTTGTCGATCACTATTCACGACATTGGCGGTCAGAGCTACGATTGGTATTTTATTATTTAACGTTTGGCTGTTACGAATGTGTTGAGTTGCTTGATACCCATCCATCTCCGGCATTTGACAGTCCATTAGAATCAAATCAAATTTCGTGGCGCTCATCGCATCAATAACTTCATTACCATTGGCAACTACATGATACCGACAGCCCCATTTCTCAAGCATGCGACTAATTACGATTTGATTTGTTGGATTATCTTCGGCCACTAAAATTCGGCCAGCGATTCGCTGATTCTGATTCTGATTCTGATTCTGATTTTGATTTTGATTCTGCGGCAGGATTAACTTCCCGGCTTTTAACTGCAATTTTATGAAAAAAGTGGTTCCCTTTCCAACTTCGCTTTCAAAATAAATGGTACCATTCATCAAGTCTACAAGTCGCTTGGCTATAGATAGCCCAAGTCCCGTTCCACCGAAATTTCGTGCGGTGCTCTGCTCGGCTTGAGAGAATGCTTTAAACATTCTTTCTCTTGCAGCTTCAGGTATACCAACTCCAGTGTCATGCACTGAAAGATTCACCTCGCAAACATCGACTTGGTCGACAATATCCAGCTCAACACGAACACCTCCAGACTTGGTAAACTTAATTGCGTTACCCACTAGGTTGTTCAAAATTTGTCCAAACCGACCTTCGTCAGCAAAGACATGTCTTTTAAAATTGCGGGCAATGACGTCGAAGGCAATGCCTTTACTTTCTGCATTGAATCTAAATGGCTTTAAGAGCGCACGGGTGTACTGAACGATATCAAATTCGGTAACCTCAAGTTCAAGTTTACCCGCCTCTATTTTTGAAAAGTCTAAGATCTCATTAATAATAGTTCGAAGATTTTGACCCGAACTGGATATGGTGCGCGCCAATTCCATTTGATCATTGCTCAAATCAGTATCTAAAAGTAATTCTGTCATCCCAATAACGCCGTTTAATGGCGTCCTAATTTCATGACTCATTGTCGATAAAAAATCTGACTTAGCTTGTGTTGCCAATTGAGCTTGTTCTAAAGCAATATCTAATTTCTTCTTTTGTTCTATGGATTCTCTTTCCGTCAAATAAGCAAACATAACTTCACCAATGGCTCCAATAAGCGGTGCCAACTTATGAGCTAGGTCTCTTCCGTATCCATTTTTTCGATTTGCGAGACCGGCCATTCCAATGAATTGACCACCATGAAAAATTGGAATACCCCAGAATGTATTTAGCGGTGGATGCCCCTTTGGTAAACCGCGAGCATGCTCATGGCCCGGAGCATTATTCGTCATCAGATGCTCGGCACTTTTTATGACGCTTCCAAATAAGGTATCTAAGTTTTTAAATTCAAGGCCACTTGCAGCGTATTTTTCATAAAGTGCTCTTGTCTCATCATTCCAGGCGATATTAGTCAGTGAAAAGGTTTTCAAATATCTCTGATTGTTCGCAGGATCGATTTTAATTTCGCCAATAAAAGCGTATTCACTTTCGCTTTCATGAATCAATTTTGACAACACAAAGTCAAACAACTCTTTAGAGGAATGTTTGTAACGTATGTACTGCGCCCGAATCTCCGAAACTGTTTGTTCCACTTGGCTGGCCTGCCATTCGTCGGTAACATCTCTTGCCGTAGCATACAGAGACCCTGATTCCGGATCTTGAGAGGCAGCCCAGGACAGCACCCTATAAGAACCGTCTTTACATCTGTAACGATTTTCGAAGTGAATGGTTCGCACACCATCCTTAAGTTTTTCCACTTCGGCTTGGGTTCTATAAATATCATCGGGGTGAATAAAATTAAAAAATGGCTGAGACAACAATTCATATTCGCTGTAACCCAATACCTTACTAAAAACAGGATTAATGCGTTTAAGCATTCCATCGGTCCCGGCGACACACAAAAAATCAACTGCCATCGAAAAAAAACTATCTGTCTCTTTTGTCTTAAGTCGCAAGGCCTCTTCAGCCGAAATTTCTAAGGTAATGTCTTTTCGGATGGCGATATACTTTTCAATATTTCCAGCTCCGTTTACAAATGGAACAATGGTGGTATCCACCCAATACTCGCGGCCAGACTTAGCTCGATTACAAATTTTCCCATTCCACTGACCACCCGAAGTAATAGTTTTCCACATATCAGTGAAAAACTTCTTTTTCATACGACCTGAATTTAGAATCCTATGATCCTTACCAATAAGCTCCTCGCGACTATATTCGCTTATTTGAGTAAACATCTCATTCACATAATTGATTTTGCCGTGTCGATCCGTAATCGCGACAATTGCTGCTTTATCCAGTGCAATTTTATAAAAAGTATTGAACTCTTCGGCTTCTTTGAGTTTTGTTATATTCTGAATACTTCCCAAGTAACCCGTCACCACTCCAAAAGAATTCTTAATTGACCTGGCGTATCCTTGCACGCGGCACACTTTTCCGCTGCCTTGATGTTTAAAACGATAATCGAGCGCAAAGGGACGATCCTCTGCTATTGACTGAGTCCATTCTTCAAAGACCTTTTCTTTATCATCTGGATGTAATGAGTTGATCCAACCTTCACCTAAGGCTTCATCGGCCTTCAGACCTGTGATCTCACACCACTCATTGTTAACCGAAAGACAACCCCCACTGCTGTCGGCTTTAAATATTCCAACAGGGACAAAGTTTAAGGTGTACTCCAGCTCTGCATGAAGTCTGCTAAGTTCAGCCCGTGAGACTTGGAGCTCTCTTTGATAGTTTTTTATGGGCTGGATATCGGTAATAGCACCTGCAGCTCTAATAGGTGTGCCATCAGAGTTCCGTTCTGCTTTTCCACGATCTCGAAACCAATTATATGTCCCGTCAGGTCGACGCAGACGAAACTCCACGTCATATGGAGTTTCGTTACGAATGTGATCGTCAAATACTTGCTGGAAACGACTTCTATCCTCCGGATGCATGATTGAAAGAAAGTCGTCAATGTGCAGAGTAGACTCTCCCGAAATTCCAACTAACTCGCGCCACCTTTGAGAGTTATATATTACTCCGGTTGAAAAATCGTATTCCCAAACTCCATCCGCCGTCCCCTCTAATACTAAACGAAGTCGATTTTCCGTTTTGGCAATTTTTTCAGAAATTCGAATTTCTTCTGAAATATCATGACAAAAACAAATAAGGCCGCCATTAGGCAGCGCAGATAGAGTCACGTGACCGAAAACTTGCTTTCCGGCAGGCGTCTTGCCAACTGTCTTACCTGTCCAATGCCCATGGACACGAAGAGCCTCCATCGCCCCGCACTCATTAAATTTAGCTATTTCTTCAGGCGTATAGATCATGGTCCAGGGCTTTCCTATCATCTCCTCTGGAGTTTGATAGCCATACATCTTGGCATGAGCATCATTCATGAATTCATATATGCCATTGGCATCACAGATAGCCATTCCTTGCTGTGTCCGCCCTAGAGCATTGTATAAGATTTCAATGTGTTTTTGATCAAGCTTCTTAGGGTCATAATCTGAGGTTCCAGAAATATTAAAAAAAAGGTTCCGACAAGAATTATTGGCGAGAGTCTGTGCTGCAGATTCTTGTCGTTTGTGGACAAATACTGGCTCTTGATCTGAGCTTTGTCGCTCTATCAACCCAACCACTTGTTTAGCGAGTAATTCTAAAGTTTCTTTTTGAGTATTCGTAAGATGTTTTTCTTGATCGTCGATGACACACAGAGTGCCGATTCGAAATCCTTGTTTAGTAATCAATGGCGCCCCTGCATAAAAACAGATGTGAGGCTCACCCAAAACAAGAGGGTTATCGCAAAAGTCTGGGTTGAGAGAAGCGTTGGACACTTCAAAAACGCTTTCACCCAAAATCGTATGTCCACAAAAAGAAATATCTCGAGGTGTTTCGTTTGCCTCTAAACCAAATCGAGACTTAAACCACTGTCGTGATTCATCAACTAAACTAATAAGAGCAATCTTCGAATCGCAGACCTTTGCAGCGATTCGAGTAATCTCATCAAACTCAATCTCAGGCTCAGTATCTAGGACCTTAAGTCTCTTGAGCTCCTGCAGTCGCTCCCTTTCATTATCAGAAATCGCTGGTTTTCTCATGAACCCAAGCCCTCTCCAAGCTTCCATCACGTCGAACTATAGAATCGATGTTCAGTTCCTCGTCCTAACTTTTGGGGGCCTTTAGCCGTGCATTTATCTCTCTACTTGTTCCCGAATTACCTCACTAAGAATCGAACTTTGGGGAAAAATTAATGGTTTGAAGTATT
>CAZYPH010000152.1:0-4978 GCA_964649095.1 uncultured Oligoflexia bacterium
GATGACTTTTGTTGATATTGCTGGGTTAGTAAAAGGCGCATCCAAGGGTGAGGGTTTAGGAAATCAGTTTTTAGGTCACATTCGTGAAACCACAGCGATAGCGCACGTGGTGCGTTGTTTTGATGATGACAACGTGGTGCACGTCGATGGTTCGGTAGATCCGGCGCGTGATATTTCTGTTATTGATACGGAGCTGATTTTTGCCGATCTCGAGGCCGTAACAAAACGCTTCGCTGTTACGGAAAAACAGGCTCGAGCTGGCGATAAAAAGGCGCAAGCTGTTTTGGGCGTTTTACAAACAGTAAAAACTACTCTTGAAAAAGGCGAGGCGGCACGTTCGTTAAAACTATCAGACGACGAAAAGGAACTAATCAAAGATTTCCATCTCATTACCATTAAGCCTGTGCTTTACGTAGCAAACCTCGATGAAAAGGGTATTCAAGATTTGAGTGCCTTAGATAAAAATCCTCACTACAAAAAAGTGAAAGACATCGCCGAACGTGAGGGTTCACAAGTGGTAGCAATATGTGGGGCGTTAGAGTCTGAAGTATCAGCAATTGAAGACCCCGCCGAACGCGCGGAGTTTCTGCAAAGCCTCGGCTTAGAAGAGACGGGCTTGGACCGCGTTATTCGCACGGGCTATAGCTTGCTTGGCCTTTCTACTTATTTTACTGCGGGCGAAAAAGAAGTGCGGGCTTGGACTATTCGAACAGGCTCCAAAGCACCACAGGCGGCCGGAGTGATCCACACAGATTTTGAAAGAGGTTTTATTCGTGCTGAAGTGTACCACTGCGAAGATCTGTTTGAATTCAAGTCAGAACAGGCCGTCAAAGATGCAGGCCGTCTGCGTGTTGAAGGCAAAGATTACGTCGTTAAGGATGGCGACGTGATGCACTTCCGATTCAACGTTTAGATTTTTTAGAAGCTGACGAGATTGATGCAGGCGCTCGATTGTTTTGGTTCGGGCGCCTTTTATTGATTCGTTTTGCAACAACGCTATCTTTGGCTTGCCCAATCAAATCATTTAGCGACGTAGCACGTTCGCCTAAAACCGATCTACGATACCAATAGTAATTTCTTAATATACTCTGCACGTACTCGCGGGTCTCTTTAAACGTTATCGTTTCGAAGGCCTCATCAAAGGGTAACCCTATCGCGGCCCTTCGCCATCTATCGGCATGCCCAGGGCCGGCATTGTAGCCCGCCAGCGCCCACGGAATATGGCCCTGGTAGCGGTTTAGTAGTTGTTCAATATAGGTCGCGCTGAGTTCAATGCTCGTTTTTGGAATAAACAACTCGTCGAGTTCAATATCCTTTTTTAAGTCGCGAGCCGTTGCCGGAATAATTTGAGTCAAACCAAAGGCATTTGACGTTGAAACCGCTTCACTAAAAAACGCCGACTCTTGTTTTATTAAACTAATTAGCAACAGCGGAGGGACTCGCGTATGCGCCGCACCCGTTTCCACATCTTTTAACCAAGTGGTCGGAAAATAATGAGGTATTCCAAACGTGGAGTAGTAGTCTTTAACACCTCGCGAAGAAAGCTCGCTAAGCCCAATAAAACTCGTTAAATGGGCACCGACCGCATGAGCTAATGCAATAATGCGTGAGACCGATTGATTGCTCAGCATCGATAGATCTTTAACGCGATTGAGTTCACGTTGCGCCATGTTAATGAGCCCCAGTTTGTAATACTCTTCGGCGCGTTGAATACGGACAATATCGTGGGGCGGTAGTGTTTCAATATCTAATGTGATCTCCGGGACATGACTATCAATCATACGCCCCAAATCAATGCCGGTTTCAAATGATGCTAATAGTGCGTAATAAGCGAACGGTAGTTCGGCGATAATTTCTTTGGCTAGCGTTTCTGCCTCGGAATCATGGCCTGCTTTTTTTGCGGCCTTTAACATCCAGTATTTCGTGCGCAGTTTGATATTCGTGCGAGGGTATTCTTTTAACAGATCGCGCCAAGTGGCATAGGCCGATGTGTATTCCTTCTGTTGATACAAAGCCCAGCCCGCATCAAATTGTTTTAGGTCTAAGTCTATTTTGTAGGTGGTGCCATTAAGTGCTGTGCGTTCAATGCTCGTGGTTGGTTGTTTGATGAGTTGGTCAAATTGTCTGAGCTCGTTGCTGTTGCTTAAAAATGGGCGCAGCTTTTTTCCCCAGGCCTGGCAAATCTGAACACTAAAATTCGGAGTTTTGTTGCTACTGGCGTCAGCAGCTTTTTTACAGAGTTTGGCGTACTGAATAATCTGGTTTTTTTTTAAGCGCCCAAGCCAGCTGTTATTTACGCTGCTCAAGGCATTAAACGTCTGTTCAAATGTTGTAAGGGTCGGTGATTGTTGTAGTCGCGCTAGCTCAACGTGGGCGAGAATTTCAGAACGCTCTTTGGTATCATTCAACTGCAATGCCAATAACATCGCATCGTTATATTGCTTTTTTTCTATCGAACAGAAAATGTTATTTAGTTGTTGTAAGTGATTAGGAAGGTCGCGATTTTTTTTTAAAAGATTAGGCTCGCAAGTGTGGGGTGAGAATGTAAGTTTCTTTTCAGAACTTCTGAACGTTGATAGATACTCTTCCGCGTCCGTAGTGTTTGAAGCGAATGTACTATTTTGTATATAAATAAATAATAATATAAAAAAAGCAGAGTATTGATGTCTCATCTACTCTGATTGTACTTGATTAACGCCATCTCCGAATACTGAGATTTTGTACCATGTCGTTAAAAGTATCTTGAAGCTCAACAAAGTGGTCATTTTTTCTGAACGTAATACGTAGGTCTAAATTGCCTTTGCCCAGCTCATCCATTGATTTGCGCAGTTTATAAAGTGGACCTGCAATGCGATGGCTCAAAAATAGACTTAGAATAAACGTTATGCTCAGCACCAATAGCTGCAGCACGCCTAATAATAAAAGCATTTGGTTTTGAAGTGTTTTTACTTTTTCTACATCTACGACAGCATTAATGACTTGCCCTGATTGCAGAATGTTTAAAAAATATTCAAAGATACTATAAATAATGATGGGATAGATCATGCTCAGCGCAAAGATCCACGAGCAGATAAAAAAAGCGAATTTTAGTTGAAACGTCTTATTGATGAGTATGATCGATCGCTTATGCAGCATTACTTAAATGGTAGGGTTAAACAGGAATAGATGTCAAACATGCAAAAATTGCTTAACGTCGTCGATTTTGTGCTGCGTGGTATGTTCGTGGCGCTATGGTTTCTTTTGACTAGCTTCGTCATGCTTACTTTAGCTGTTCTATCGTACTTCTTACAGTGGCCCTTTGAGCGTACGGACCCTACTTTGGGTTATTATTTTGCACGAATGTTAGGGTTTGGAGCTCTACGTATTTTGCGTTGGAGCGTCGTGGTAGAAAATGCCGAGCGTTTGCAGCAGTTTCAACCTTGTATCTTTGTTGCGAATCACCAAAGCAATTTTGACATCATTACTTACACTGCGCTGTATCAAAAAAATACGGTGGCGATTGGTAAGAAAGAATTGTCTCGAGTGCCGGTCTTTGGTTTCTTTTTTAAAGCAGCAGGAAATATTCTAATCGATCGCGCTAATTCAAAAAACGCATTGGCTGAATTGAAACGTGTGCAAGAGCGGGCGCAATCTCATCAACTGTCGATATGGATTTTTCCGGAAGGTACACGCAACAAAGGTTCGTTAAAATTACTTCCATTTAAAAAGGGAGCCTTTCACTTAGCTCGTGGGTTGGGCGTGAACATCGTGCCGATTGTGCACAGCCCGTTGCATTTGTATTTTGATAAAAAAAATCTGCGATTCATTCCAACACAAATTAAGATTCGAGTTTTAGAGCCCATTATGGCTTCTGAAATCCAACAACATTATGCCGATGATCTAGAAAAGTTAATCGAACTAGTCCATAGTCGCATGCAGCACAGTGTAAGTTCAGGGGAAGTCCGGTGTGAATCCGGCGCTGTCCCGCAACGGTAATCGAAATTGTTTCGAAAGCCCGATCACCTGAACAACGTTAAGTAGTATCCCGCGGAGGAATCGTGTTGCGGCATTATTGTTTGTTGTTAGTGGTCGTGTTTCCTATTTTCTCACCTCTTAGCCTTTGGGCTAACCAAAATCCCGAGCATGACTCTGTTAGCCCGTGTGAGCGGTTATTATCTACTGCAGAACAACATTTGTATTTTCAACGTGTGGTCGATGAGTTTACGGCGCTGATGCCGCCGTTAGAAAAGATATATACCAAAATTAAAATACGATTGTTGCGTGAGCGCATACTGCAGCAATGTCTAGTAGCCGGTGCTTGCACCGAAGAGTCGATGCGAGTGGTGTTGGACCAGGTGTTAGGCGATGCCTTAAATCGTGATACCATTGGGCTGCACCGTTCAGAGCGTATGGGGTATGTATTTTTAGTTGGTGGTATTTTGATCAATGCAGGAGTCTCTACGGGCCTGACTCTTTCGGTAAATCCTGCTCTGACGTTTCAACCTGTGTTTGTGAGTTATGTTTTGGGACAGTTTACATTCATTGCCGCTAATACGTTGTCACCATTTTCAGAGCCTATTTCCGCTCGTATTCGTCGATTTTCGTACGCCTTAAAAGAAAGCGCTGTGGGAGAAAAAAAATTAGTAGCACGACTTGAAGACCGCCTCACACAGCGTGCCGATGTTACTGATGCTACGTACTCGTTAAGACAGCTACACGCTACGGATAGAATATTTGTCTATCGAAACGCGGTGCGTTTGAATTTTGAGACCGCGGCAATAGCTTTGAGAAATAACTACTACGCCGCTGCCGTAGCCCAAATTGCCGATGCGGCCATGAATGGTTACCACTATTTTCGCGATATCGCGCACGATGAACCCGCGATTGTAAACGCCTTCCGCGCGACGATGCTGTTAGAGAAAACGTCGATTGATCGTCACCAATTTTTAGAAGACGTCCTAATATACATCCGCCAAACCGAACGCCACCCCCCAAGTGA
>CAZYPH010000153.1:0-4872 GCA_964649095.1 uncultured Oligoflexia bacterium
CGTCTGGTTGGGCGTCGGGCTTGGTTTTTTTTGATACGCCAATCCACTCCGGAAAATAACGAATACCCACTAACGTCAAAATCAACGACCCAATCGTAAGACCTGCGATCAAAAGTATAAAATCCCAATCCATAATATTTTTAGCGTGGCACAACGCTGCCACAAATTAAAGGGCTCGCATTTCAGGCGACAGTCTAAAATCAAACACGTTATAAACAGTTCAAACGCTAAATAACGGAGACGACTTCACTACCATGACAACGCCTCACACCACCGAACAATCTATGCCACCGACGCTTTCTCTGAAAACCTTTGCCGATGACAAGACGCTCTATCTCATCGACATCAGCAGTTTTATTTTTCGAGCGTTTTACGCAATTCGTCCGCTCAGTAATTCCAAAAAAATGCCCACCAATGCCGTCTATGGCGTCAGTACGATGCTGCTCAATATGATCGAATCGCAACAACTAAAATTTGCGGCGTGTGTGTTTGACACTCCAAAGCCATCATTTCGCAAAGACCACTTTGATGGTTACAAAGCCAATCGCACCGAACCACCCGATGATCTGAAACCTCAATTCGAGGCGATTCGCCGTTTGACCGAAGTTTTGGGTTTTAAAGGCCTACGCGCCGAGGGTTACGAGGCCGATGATTTGATCGGTGCGCTCTGCAAAAAATTTAGCGACTTTAAGATTGTAGTCGTCACCGGCGACAAAGATTTACTGCAGCTGGTCAACGACCGCGTTGTGGTTTGGGATACGATGAAAAACCTCGTTATCGATCGTACGGGCGTTGTGAACAAGTTGGGTGTGGCCCCCGAACAAGTGACGGACTATCTGGGCCTCATCGGGGATTCGTCGGATAATATTCCAGGCATCACCGGCATCGGCCCCAAAAGTGCGGTAGAACTGCTCACGCAGTTTGGCTCGCTTGAAAATATTTTCGAAAACTTAGACCACATCAAAGCCCCAAAACGCCGGGCATTATTGCAAGAATCGGCCGACGTCGCGAAACTTTCAAAAAAATTGGCCACTGTAGAATTCAATGCACCGCTAGAAAATGTAGAGAGTTTTGAAGACCTGCGTTTTGAATTCAACCCCGCTCAGCAGCTGATTCGTTTTTTTAAAGAGATGGAATTTCCTTCGCTGATAAAACGTTTTGAAACGGGCACAACGCCCGCCGCGGAAAACACCATGCGGGCCGTTTTGCGTGCCAGCGATGCGGCACTGAACGACACATCCAACGACACACCGAACCACGGGGCAGACTCAGCACCAGGCCCCGCACCGGGCCCCGTACTGGATGGCAGCACAGCCGCGATTAACAGCGACCGTAGCGCCTACCCGAGCCCCAAAGTCATCGCACTGCGCACGCCTGAAGAGTTAGACCACACGCTAGAACAACTCGCACGTCAATCGAACGTCTTAGCCTTCGACACCGAAACATATGGCGACCCACTTTTGCAGCGCAAACTATGTGGTTTTAGTTTTTGTGCTGATGAATCGACGACGTATTATTACCCGATCCATCAGTTAGATATTCAGAATGACTTAAAAAGCAGTGTTGCGGTACTTCAGAAATATATAGATACATTTATATTTATTGCCCACAACCTAAAGTTTGATTACCAGACGATGCTTTTAAGTGGTTTAGACTGGGGTGTGAACATTGCCGGAACCCCTCTACGAGACCGTACTCAAAAACGTTTTTTTGATACCGTTCTCGCCCACTATCTAATTGCGCCAGAAGACAAACACGGGCTCGATCAATTGGCCCTCGAATATCTAAAACACCCAATCGGTGACTTTAAAGAGACGCTTAATGGTGCCAAGAATTTTTCTGAAGTACCTCTCGACCGAGCGGCACACTATTCAGGACTCGATGCGTGGTCGACTTTTTGTATATACAAGATTCTACATATAAAATTGAAAGAGCTCAATTTAGAAAATTTGTATTATACGTTAGAACTGCCGACCGCCATTGTACTCGCGCACACCGAACTCAATGGTGTTCGCATCGATACAAAAATCTTAGAGTCGATGTCGCACGAGTTTGATCACGAACTCAAAGACCTCGAACAAGAGATCTACACTCTGGCGGGCGCACCCTTTAACATCAATTCGCCGAAACAGTTATCGGTCGTGTTGTTTGAAAAACTGCAATTACCCGTCATTTCTAAAACGAAAACAGGCTTTTCTACCGATATCTCCGTATTAGAAAAACTAGCGGGGCGTCACCCGGTACCGGCACTGATTGTGCGTTACCGAGAACTTACTAAACTTAAAAATACGTATATCGATGTATTGCCATCGCTGCTCGACATCGACGAACGTGTGCACTCAAGCTTCAACCAAACGGTGGCTGCCACCGGAAGACTTTCGAGCTCGCACCCCAACTTACAAAATATTCCCATTCGTTCTGAAAGTGGGCGCCGCATTCGTAAGGCCTTTATTGCAGCCCCAAATTACGTTCTGGTGGGTGCCGACTATTCGCAGATTGAATTGCGTTTGATTGCCGAACTCAGCCAAGACCCCGCTCTAGTGCAAGCGTTTCAAAGCGGCAAAGACGTGCACAAACAAACCGCGGCCGAAATTTTCAACGTGACATTGGGTGACGTTACTGAAGCCCAACGCAGCGCCGCCAAGGCCATTAACTTTGGTTTGATTTACGGCAAAACGGCTTTCGGTTTAGCCCAAGAATTGAATATTTCTCGCACACAGGCTCAAAACTACATCGACGCTTATTTTCGGCGCTATCAGGGTGTGCAGCGTTTTTTGAGCGATTGTAGAATTAGCGCAAAAACCACTAAACAAACGAAAACGTTGTTTGGGCGCATTCGTCCGCTGAAAGATATTGATACGAAAAACCCGGCGTTGAGGGCCGTAGCTGAACGCATGGCCATGAATACCCCAGTTCAGGGTACAGCGGCCGATCTTATGAAGCTTGCTATGATTAGTGCGTTTGAAAACTTAGAACGCGCCGGTTTAGCTAAAATTATTCTACAAGTGCATGACGAATTGGTGGTGGAATGTCGTGCAGAAAAGGCCGAACAGGTCGCTACGATTTTAAAAGACAGCCTAACGCAAGCGGCATCGCATGCTGGGCCTTTGAGTTATCACTTTGAAGTGCCCATTACGGTAAGTCAGGGCACTTCAGATAATTGGTTTAATTTGTAAACGCGGCCTGACCTTCGATAGTTTTGGTTTGATTTACAAACACTTCATAATGAATCGGGCAGGCCTTGCTTAACATGGCGCTCACACCACAAAAGCGTGTCATCGAATCGTTTATCGCTTTGTGGATGGGATTTAGAGCCACCTCGTTCGCTTCGCCATCGAGCTCAAAGTGGTATTGCACTTCGACGCGCTCAAACGTTTTTGGGTGGCGTGTGTTTTTCATTACTGCGCCCCCATTCAGGTAGAATTTTCGGATGGGTAGTTGGGCTTTTTTTAGAAGGGCTGCGACATCCATACCCGTGCAGCCTAAAACGGCTGACACCAACAGGTCTTTCGGCGAAGGGCCGCGGTCGGCGCCACCATGGGCGGCCGTGGCATCGATTGAGATGGTGTGATTTCGAATTTTCACGTCGAAAGCGAGACCACCGGAATGCCCAGGTGTGTGGGAGGCTGTTTGTTGGTAGAGTAGTTGAGATGATAATTGGGATGTTGGTTGAGATGCGTCTGTCATTTCACAAGCTTAGCGGGAACGGCATGGTCCGCCAATAGCCTGTGGCACGAATGGTTATTTTAGGATAAAAGGCCGCTATGTTTTTATTTTTGCCTCGCTTTCGAACCGTAGCAGTTGGATTATTTTTATTGGTTTTTTCATTGGTCTTCTCATTGGCCGGGTGCCGCCGCACCGAAGTGCTTTCATTTTTACCACTCGACCGCGCTGGGGGCTGGCACAACATTACGGGTCAAATTAATGAGAGGTTCCCTAATAACCGACGGGTGCTGATGTATGTGCCGCCACTCGCCGTCGAACGGGGCAATGCGCCCGTTATTGTTATCTTTCATGGCTCGAACGCCACGCCCGAGCGGCTGATTAACGAAGCTGGGGGACGAGCGTTTTTCGAACGTTTTGGTCTACAAATTGGCTCCCCGGAGTTTATTTCACAAGGGCACCAGGCCACTCCACCGATTTTGATTTTTCCACTAGCACGTGATCACATGGCGCCCGATTGGGACCACGAAAGCAGTGAACGTTTTTGGGATACTACGCACCAAACGCTACAAGCGAATGAAGATCTCGCGTTGGTTCAAAATATTTTAGATCAACTGTCGAACATCAACGCGACCCTCTCGTCGACCCACGTCAGCGACCGGCCCTTAGTAGACCTCGAGAATGTTCATTTCATGGGGCATTCTAATGGCGGTTTTTTTGCATTATTGGCGGCTAATCTATTTTCACACCGAGTCGCTGGTTTAGCCGTGAATGCCGCGGGGTATGTGGAATGTTTGTTTAATGGACATAAAGTGCGTGTGGACCATGAACGGTTTCGTTTAGCACAAAGCTGCAACGATGTGCGTTCTCTGGCGGCACTGATGGACGGTTCTGAATACACGTGTGGTGCGCCAGACGCTTCTGGTCGCACTAGTCCCACGCGGCCCACCACCCCAATACAAGATCGTTTTCGAGTACCTACGTTCATTGCCCATGCCAACGATGATCGCGTGGTTTCGCCCTACTATGGGTGCGCGTTAGATCAGGAACTCGAACGTCGGCAGGTTCCCCATGAAATGCAACTACGTCAGCGTGTTGGCGGACACTTCGTCGACAGTACGTTCTTTAGAGAGGCGTGGTGGTATCTGCAGGCCCAGCGAAGTGCTGCGGCGAATCGTGTGGGGCGTTAGTTAGTTCGCCGCTGGCGGG
>CAZYPH010000154.1:0-4842 GCA_964649095.1 uncultured Oligoflexia bacterium
CAATTAAAAAGGAGCACGCGCCATTTTAAGTTTAAATTGGTGCGTACCCCCAAGGATTCAAAGTGAGCTAGTCCGTAACTCGGAACCCGAAAAGCGGTGGTGCCATGCCGCAAGAAGAGCCCTCATCCTGCACTTTATTATTTGCGTTAAAGATAAATGCGCCCCCCTTCGCCGTACCATCAATTTCATTTTGTAATTTAATCCCACGGGTCATGTCGCCAGCAGAGCCCGGTGGACGAAATGAGTTCGCACTACCAGAGGCCCCAGTATCCCCGGAATCGGTCGATACATAAACGTAAACCCGATCACGACCACTTGTGCAGTTAGAAGTAACCCCGGTAAATGGATTTTGAACCGGTTGTCCACTTGCTGGTCTACAAACATCGATCGTAAAAGATTGACCCGCGACGCAATTGCCCTCACTAGTAGCGGGTGAGACGACGACTTGATCTGACATGTCCATAATAAAACATTTGAATTTTTTTGGCGGTAGAAACCCCTCTCCCATAGTGGGGCCCTGAACCATGTCGAACTCATCGCCGTTTGTTTGGTCAGCTGCGGTTACCAAAGTAATGGGTGACGAGCAATCACCGTTTTCTGAAACGTAGGCATGAAAAATCCTCAATTTAACAGATGAGGGATTTACCGCTGCCATGGCAGTAACATTCACAGATACTGCGGCAAGAAGAAGAATTAATCGGATAATCATGATCCCGCTCCTGTCAGAGTAAATTTTTTAGCGCCCCAGTCGACACCTTTGCCGCATCCGCTAAAGTTTAATGCCATCAACGCAAAAAATGCTAGAATGCCCGCGACAGTAAATGCTTTATGCTTAATTTTCACCCTTTTGCCCCCCTTAACTAAAATGAAATACTCGCCCCATAATGCACAATAAAAAGCTCGCTACTATTAAATACATAGTGTGCGTTCGCTAATAATCGATCGATCAACCCCAAAAAAGGAGTTTCAAGTTTGTACTCTAGCCCCAATATAACCATCGCTCGAGTTAAGTTAGTCTCGCGAAAAGCGGTACCACCACCCACTCCGACATCAACAATCACTGGTCCGAGATGGTGGAATTGCGCCATGGCCCCATAATCCAAGACCATATATTTTTTGCCACTAGACCCTTTAAACAGTTGCGTGCCCACAAAGGGTTTTACTGAAAAGTTATCTTGGATACCAACAATCGGCGTGTAACGCAGCCCCCCAGAGAACATAGTACCGCCCGGCGAAATATCCTGAAATGCGACACTGCCAAACCCCTCAAACCGAGCCCACGTCATTTCAACCGCATTAGCTGAAAATGGAACTAGAAACACTGCCATAACGAACAACACTACTAATGCTTGCAAAGTCCGCATCATTCCCCCCGAATTTTATAGACGACACCCAACGTCTGTTACTTTGATGGATCTGTCTTTTTTGCCTGGGAAAATCATTTCTTATGGATAAAAGGGCTGTCAAGGAGGGGGGCCAAAAATGGCGGAGAGGGCGAGATTCGAACTCGCGAACGGTTTTACCCGTTGCTCCCTTAGCAAGGGAGTGCCTTCGACCACTCGGCCACCTCTCCGAAGGTGTGAAACGGTCGATTACCTTTGGGTTAACATGGTCAGAAAAGAGAGCCAACCGTTTTTAAAAAATCTTCCAAATTTCACCTAACAAAACGACAATAAAAGGGATGGTAAAATCAAAACTTAAATTAGGTCTTATTTTTGGGGGCAAATCAGGTGAGCATGAGGTCAGCCTCGCCTCGGCGGCGAACATCTACCGAGCGTTAGATAAAAACAAGTATGACATCACGCTAATCGCCATCGACAAACAGGGCCACTGGCATTGGCAACAAGACCCTGAGGCCTTTGCTAACACAGTCAACGCAAGAACCTACGTGATACAAAAAGCCCCAGCTATTATCCTGCCCTATCGCACTACTCACAATTTTCGCCTGTTAAATGATCCCACGTTTTCTCAAACTATCGATGTTGTTTTTCCCGTCCTGCACGGGACTAACGGTGAGGATGGAACCATTCAAGGCCTGTTAGAGCTCGCTGAAATTCCCTATGTGGGGTCGGGTGTTTTAGGATCGGCTTTGGCCATGGATAAAGACCTGAGCAAACACGCCCTCAAAAGCATTGACGTGCCGGTTGTGGACTGGTTTGCCGTTCGCAAACAGGAATTCGCACAAGACCCGAAAGGCATTATCAATAGAGCCCAACGAGAATTCGGTGGCACCTATTTTGTAAAACCAGCCAATGCGGGCTCTTCGGTAGGTGTACATAAAATAAAATCTATTGATACGGCCCATGCAGCAATCGAAGATGCCTTTAAATATGACGTCAAAGTATTAATTGAACGGGCGATCGATGCGCGCGAACTCGAGGTAGCCGTTTTGGGAAATACACAACCACAAGCCAGTGCTGTCGGAGAACTCGTCACGCAACACGAATTCTATAGTTACGAAGCGAAGTACTTAGATGATGCTGGAACAAGTTTTTATATTCCAGCGCAGCATTTGACCTCTGAACAGGCAGAACAAATTAAAACCTATGCGACTCGCGCCTTTGTGGCTTTAGAATGCCGAGGCCTAGCTCGTATTGATTTTTTTATAGATAAAATATCAAACAAAATCTATTTAAACGAGCTCAATACGATTCCAGGTTTTACACAAATCAGCATGTACCCCAAACTTTGGGGCGCCAGTGGAATCAGCTATACCGATCTACTGGACCGCTTAATCAACCTGGCCATCGAAAACCGCACTACTTACGATGGGTTGTCGAGGGATTTTAGTGGGACATTCACTGGGTAACTCCTAAAGCTGGCGAATCACAAAAAAGTAGGGGTCATTCAAAAGCTTTCGATCTAGCTCGGTAATTCCCGCGAATCGAATGCCTCTAAATACCCTCAGACTCTCCTTTGCTATCTTCACCTGAATGGACTCCGATGACGTAATAACGATAGGAGTCGTCGCGCGATTCAGACTTGATAACGCTTGCTGGTCACGATCTGTTACGAAGATATACACCTCTGAATCTGCACGAGGCATAACAACTAACGGATAGTCTTTTTCTCTCCAAAGTACTCGTTTCAAATCTCGAAAGAAGTCATGAGGAATGAGATCGCCCTTGAGCGGTTGTAAATTATAAAAAGACGTCGATAGGTCTGCGTTGTCCACTAATACTGCCTGACTCAGGTATGGCGAAACCGAATGCACCCATTCATTGGGATTGTTGATCCAAACACGAAACTTTGGATAAGCCGCACCAATGCGCATTGAAGGAATAGTTTGATTCGGGAAGGTGAATTGAGCAAGCCTAGTAACAGCGGAATGATTCCTGGCGAAGTCAGACGCTACAATCGCCGAGGGAGATGTTTGACTCCCATAATTATTTTCAACCAAAGTCCGATAGTCTTCCTGATCAGTACCAAACATATGGTAGAGCACCATCGTACGCTGCCATCCGCGCATTGGCTGCAAACCGTCTTGCCAGCCTCGCAAATAGTATAAACCATACACATTGTAGCCGATCAGACACAACATAGAGGCATACACCGCGACTGTTAGTGCTTTGCGCTCCTTACCGCTATTCCACAACGTTTTTGTTTGAACGCTCACCGCGAATAGGACAGTTAAAAATCCTATAAATAGTTCGATCCAAAGAAAATCCCTCGAAGTGCCTCTTGAGGAAAACCCAAAAACGGCAATAGTGACTAATACGGAGAGTGCAACCAAACCACGACGTAAACCTGATGTTCGAAAAAAAATACCGGTGCTGAATAATACAAATACTGTCGTCACAACCGGATTCGCACTTGCCGATGCCATTATTGAATCGATAATCCCGCTGAGTTGCGGAAGCTTATAGACTCGACGGCCGAAGATCATCTTTGAATCAAACAACATATATTTATAAGCAAGGTGCACCTTGGACAGTACAAATAAATGCATTAAAAATGCTGCGATAAATCCAAAAAAATAGAAATGCAAAGACCACGTTTTTAACAAATAAGCAGAAAATTTAGTTCGCAACGTAGGTAAGGTAGAAACAATCGCGGCGACCAAAAGCGCGAGACTAAACAAGAGAAATACACCCCCTACTAAACTTAACCCCCACTGATCTGGACTACTCACAAACGTCCCATAATGACTTGGCACGACAGTCCGTAAGCCACCAATCAAAATCCAAAGAAATAGAGCCGTATTTAGTAGCGCTAGATATAAAACTCTTCGCGTGTGCTGCACAGGCAACGCAGGATATGCGTTACCCCTATTAGAAAAAACACAAAACAGTACAAATATAAACGGCACAACAAAAACATGAATGAACGATTGAAACTTTGTGAGCAACGATAGCCCTGCCAATACACCAACCAAGACCGAACAAACTGCAAAACTGCGAAGGTTCTTCGACCTCATATTTACAACAGCAATTGCGGCCACGAGTAAAGCTGCCGACCAATAAAGAATAGAGTGAAGCTCGCTACGTATCAAATTCGAGTGGTACAAAAGAGAATAGAGGGTACCGAAATACGTCAGAATAAGCAGACTAAAGATACGACCCAAAGAAAAAATAAGATTCAATGCAAGCCAACAACATCCCACGATCAAAACAATGAGTGCAGGAGAATGGCGTCGCAGATAGTCGGTTACCTCCGCTACCAACATCGGCGGCGTCAGTGCGTTTGCTAGCTCAGGAAATGTGGTAGCAGAAATTAGATTAAAGACGTACGCGACACGTTCGCTTAAGTGAAACAGGATATACATACCAAAACTGGGGTGATTGATATGACCCGGTATTTTACCCTCAGCAGGGCCAACGCATTTAAATCGTAGCTTTTTCA
>CAZYPH010000155.1:0-4773 GCA_964649095.1 uncultured Oligoflexia bacterium
ACCAATGCTGGATTCAGACCAATATGACGCGGCTGCTTTTATGAGACACCCCTGTGGCTATGTGCTTTTGACCCGGTCACCAAAACCACCCCAACCACAAAACCAAAAGCAAAAAACGTACTTTGATATCTCTTTAAATAAGATAGGTTCATAGTTCCCCCAAAACCTTAACCCCATAATATCTCGAGAGAACGCGTACGCGATTTACAAAAATAAAAAAATATATATTTTTTTTAATATATATAATTTCAATATTTTATAATTATAAAAAACAAGAAAGTTAGCACCCGTTGTTAGAGTGCTAACATGTGTCTGAAAGGTCCCACTCTGATGGTATTCAGAGTGGGGTGTTTAGCGGTTGTCTATTCTAGGTTTGCAGTGCCATCGGTTGGTCTTGCACTGTCAATCGGTGAACCGGCTACGATCTGCGCTGGTGAGCTTCCGCCGCTGGCACCATCTTCGACTCGTGGTCGAATCAAGGTTGGTGTTCGGTCACCAAACGTAAAGCCTATACCGCCAGTGACCGCGCCACGTGTTTGGTCTTCGTTAACACCAGGCGCCGTAGCAACATCAACACGTCCCCAGGCGAACCATCGTTGAAAACTTGGGTCGCTTAATGCGGCGGTAACTTCGGCTGATAGCGAGGCCTCCCAAAAATTATTGCCATCACTACGTCGCACGACTTGTTCTAGGCAGGCTAAGGCACGTGCGCGAAGAACTACGGCAGAAGTCAAAATGGCATCGGCACCGAGACAGCCACCAATGCGGCCGTTTAGGGTGTTCATGGCATCGAGGCTAGCGCCTGAGCGTAGGCCTACTCCGGCTACGACACCAAAGAAGCCACGTAAGTACTGTCTTCCAAATACTCGGTCCGAGCGCAGTTGGTCGGCGTTTTGTGGGGCACCGGAGTTGGCGCGTTGAATCTGTTCTGCGGTAAAAAACGTAAGTCCTAAACCAGCGCGAGCCACACCTTCAAAGCGGTTGTCTTGCCCGTTAGGGGCCACAAGGTCGCCACCCGCGTTGACATCGACAAGTCCGCCAAGAGTGCCGTGTGGGGCCTGAGAGCCTGGCGTGCCTAAGTGCACACGTAAGTTACCTTGAGCAGCTACCGGAATGCCGCGGTCTTCGCCCAATCCAAGTTGAGCGCCGACTCGTAAATTTGTACGCAATGTATCGCGCCGATAGCCAACAGCCAAGCCAGTGTTACCAGTGCCTGAGGTGCCAGTACCGGTGCCTGCGCCGAGTTCTAAGCCGTTCTGTTCGTTCATCACACGAAAACAACGTGGATTATCGCCCGTGATATTCGTGCAATCGTTGGTGGTCGGGCTGCTACCACTATTACCCGAGCTCGCCGCCGCTGCCGTGGCTTGAGGACGCTGCTCCGCCGAGGTGGTTAGTGAGCCGTTATACATGGTGCCGACTTGGGAACAGCGGCCAGCCTCAAAACGAGCCTGAGAACAGAACAACCGCGTACTCTGCCCCCTAGCCGTAGCCGCCGAAAAAATCGCCACAACAGTGGCACCTAAAGTTAATAAACCCAAAGCCACTAGCTTTGGCTTCAATGTCTGAAATTTCTGATCACTTGATAATGGTTTCATAGTGATTCCCCCTCTTACCCACTAAATAAGCAACAACGGTGCCAGGGGAATGTGGTTACAAGATATTGATTTTGTTATATATAATTATATAGATATAATAATAAGTGTTTATAAATAACTATAGTTGTTAGCTCTGTAACATGTGTCGTTGTGACGCGGGATGTTGTCGGCTTTGGTGTTTTATTTTGTAGTTTTTTGTATTATAGTAAATACATACTATCTAAAAAGGAGTAGTTATGGGCTTGCCAAAAACCGTTCGATTCGACGATGAGCTAGAAGGTAAAATTGAGGATTATATTGAGAAAAACGACATCAAGTTTTCCCAATTGGTGAATATGGCCGTTGAAAAATTCATTTCCGAGCCACAGGTTATCGAGCTCGAGCCTATTGATTCTAAGCGGTGGCAACAATCTACTGCAAAGGCTTATAGCAAACATAAACACGCAATGGATAAATTAAAGTGAGAAAGGTCTTGATTCCAACGGCGGAGCAAATTGTGTCAGCCAATGCATTTATCTGTGCGCGCGATAGGAATCCTCATCATTGTTATGGAGTTGGAAAGCTTGAAAGCGCTATTCACTCAGCGTTTTATCCAGGGTCACATCCATTCGCAGCAGGTGGCCTTGCGCATGTCGCAGGGGCTTTATGTTTCTATTTAGTAAAGAACCATGCATTTATGGATGGTAACAAGCGTACTGCAGCTCTGTCGGCCATTGTGTTCTTGAATGAGAATGGATGGGACCTAAATTATCCCATCAATGAATCAACCAACGACAATGCTCTTGCCAATGTCATTGAAGCAGTGGCGATCAGCGCATTATCAAAACATGACCTTATGGAATGGTTTGATCGGCATAAAATTACTGTGGAACAAATAAGCTAGCCTTTTTCTTTCGATATGCAGCTTTACCAGATTGCTCAAGCACGGTTCGTTTGATCATGCCTCCACCACTCCCTCAAAAAAACTTCCCAAGGCAAAATGCGAATGCCGTCTGGTGTTTTACGGGGCGCAGAGTCCTGTGAAACAACTATAAACTCTTTTAGTTTATTTTCCTCTTTTAGCGCACGTAGGCCCTTTAAATGGCGATCGGTGATTTGTGTGGTTGCTTTCACCTCAATGGCAGTGTGGTCGCCTATGACGAAGTCGACTTCAAAGCCTGATTTTGTGCGCCAGTATGTGATTGGTTCATCACGTTTTAAAAGTTTATTGGCGGCACGCAGTTCAAGCGCAATAAAGTGTTCAAAGGCGCGTCCGAAAAGTTCGCTGCCAACTTCTATGCGAGGTCGCCTTAAGAGTGTATTGCAGACCCCTAAATCAAAATAAAAAAACTTAGAGCGACTAATTGCTTTGCGTTTTTGTGTTGTTTGAAAGGGCGGCACTTGAAAGCCCAACAACGTATCTTCGATCACTTCAATATAGTTCTTAAGGGGCGCCGCATAGCTATGTCACTTTAGATCGTATGACGCCGCGTATGGCGGCACAAAAAAATGCCGAGGCCTTTTTGAACTCGTTTCAGCAAGAACCGCTTATTATCGACGAGGCTCATAAAGCGCCCGTGGTTTTTGATGAGATCAAGGCCTTGGTCGATAGCGATCGTCGTCCGGGGCGTTTTATTCTGACGGGTAGCGTTCAGTTTTCATCGAAGTTAGACATTCGTGAGTCGTTCACGGGGCGCGTGGTGAATTTGAGATTCGATAGTATGACGTTGCCTGAAACGTTAGGCGTGCCGTCGTTGAACGAGAACACCACCACGAAAGACATCTGTTCAGTGCACGGGCATATTTGAGGTAGGTGATGCATCCGATTCGCTCAAGCCCTTGATCGAATCGGATACAGTATATACAATAACTACCATGCCGCATCAGAGACGACGTTATCTGCAAAGGATTATTCTTGATAGTTTGAAAGCTAGTCCGATAGTGGGCATTTTGGGTCAACGCCAAACCGGAAAAACTACTATAACAGAGTCTCTATCCAGAGAATACGTCACGCTAGATGATGCTGAACAGCTCGAGTTGGCGTCCCGTTCTGCATATTCGTGCGGCCGAGGCCTTTCTCCGTAAACACCCAAAGTCAAAAGTATTGTTGTTACACCTAGGCTCTTCCGTTCGGGCATTAGATGAGCGCATTATTGAGGTTCCGCTGCGTGCGGTGGTTTGATTGGTTGGATAGTGTGGGGGAATTCATTGCCATGTATATGTAAATAAAAAATATTTACACACGATAGAGAACTGTGGAATTTATCTTTGATGAATTTCTATCGACGGTGTTTGGAGTTGTGTGTGCTGGTCTGTATCTTCAACGGCATTGTTGGCTTCCAGTAGCATGTGATTTTGTTTAACGACGAAGTCTACCCCTCTACACGTCTCTTGCAGACGGTGCGTGCTCTAGAAACGCGCCTACCGAATCATAAAATAATCGTAGCATCGCTCACCGACCAACCCATTCAAAAAATCAGCGCGCGTAGTCGGAGCGCGGGGTGGGTGGGGGTGTTTGATATCTTGAGATAAGAATATATAGAAAGTAGTATCCTTTAGCGGGGTAAATTCTACCACATCGATAAATTTCCAGCGAAGACAATCGTCATTTTTAAAATTGCCATTCCGATCAGTTCTATTGATGGCTAAAATAACTACAAAAAAATCTTTTAAACAACTTTGCGCATTTATCGGGATAAGTATTTGTACCTTGGTAGTCGCAATGATAGCGCGTGCCGATGAACAGAGTTTTATACCCGAGATTGATTTTGGCGATATTCGGATCCCTTCAGAACAGTGGCAAGAGCTTGATTCGTTACAGGGTGAATTGACGTTTGTTCGTAGGGTTGCCAACAAACGCGAGGTCCAAATTAGCTACAAAATGGTCGATACCGAGACGCTACCCATGCCCGAAACTAATGCGGAGTTGGAGTCGTTGGTGCAGATTATGTTGCAACATCAATGGTCGCCATTTGGCATTCAATTAAAAGAGTTGAGGGCGACACTGGGAAATTCTTGCCTAGCGGCGTTGCCAAGTCATATCCGCAATCGTGCTTCTGGTTACGATTATTCAGCTGCCTATGTTGGCCCTTCCGGTCTTCCTTCAGTAATCTGGGCTCGTACTTTGTACGCCAATAATCGGCGTTATGAAGTGAGCATAATCCTTCCTGGTGCGCGCATTCAAGAAACAGACAGA
>CAZYPH010000156.1:0-4617 GCA_964649095.1 uncultured Oligoflexia bacterium
CCACGTGTTAGTCCCGATGCACCCAAATAATTTTTGGCACAAAAAATACTGCCCAACAGACCAGAGCCACGATCCACAACACTGCAGCATATCCGTAGTGGTGGAACTGCGACGCCACTAACACCGCCGACCACCGTGTCAGCCCCGCTAAGAGTATTAATATTGAAATAATACTATATATTTTTGAATGTTCTTCTAACTCCATACCGTAATTGCCGTGCGCTAATGCCACTCGAGATGAAACTAACAGGGCGACCAATCCGAAGTATCCGGCAAATAACAAGTGGGCCGCATGCACACCCCAATCAATAGCTAATGCATAGATCCATGACACCAAGACACTATAGACAACACAGAACCATAACCAGAATACTAACTTGGTTTTTACATTAGGTTTCTTATATATTTTCCACGACGCCAAACCAATCCACGTTATACTGCAAGCACGTAGTACGCGGCCCATTTGAACATCCCAAAAAGCTTCGACCAAAAACCCACTAATAAACAAAATAAATTGACCAACAACAGCAAACGTAAGTGTGATGCGTGTCTTTTTTACTACCGCATCGATACGTTCAATTTGATGCAACATCGGCGCACCCCAACCTAACAACGAGGTAATGAGTTTGCCGCCAACGCCCATAATCAGAGCCGAAGTCATCATGTGGTAGAAAAACAAATTCCCCTCGGGCCGGTGTTGAATTTGCAGCGCCGCACCAAACAAACCACCCACAACACCGACAGGTAAAAATATAAAATGCGGCGGCAATTCGAATGTTTTTGAAACAAAACGCCGCACCATAAACACCACTAAACAACCCAACACGAACACTGAACTATAAGGCGAGGGGTAAAACAAAGCGGCCAATAATGGAAAAAACACACCGGCGACTTCGAGGCCACTAGCGTCGCGACTACCGGTAAATTTAGGTACCGCGGTCATTAAAAAACCCGCAATCATCGACAATAAAAAACCACCCACCATTTGCTGCGGGTGCTGCACGTTGGGGTAACCCATCCAACCAAAATTAAAAAAAACCCAAACAATTGTTCCCATCAAGGCATGAATACAAGCCAAGGGGAACAACCACTGGTAAGGCGCTGTCTTCGATATTCTTTCGCTCATAAAGCCGAAATTAACCGTCTACGATAGCCTCACGCAAGCCGCTCAAAAACAATTCTGCGTAATTCGTTGTGCTTTCTTTTGAATAGAAAAATGGATTCATGAGGCACATACGAATGAGTACGATTTCATCGACGTCGTATTGACCACCCCACGACGCCACCCAGTCGGCACAGTAACTGCCATAGGTTTTGCGCGATAGGGCCGTTTTAGAAACAATAAAAGCACCATTGGTTTTGTGGGAGAATTTTTGAAAAACCGCCAGAGTGCGTTCGTTACTAATATGCACCGCTTCGTCTTCACGCGCACACGTAAAACATAAAATATTCGTATCGCCCCCCGGTGCGATGCGAATGGGTAGCGACGATGTGAGGAGTTGGTCTTCTAACTGCTGTCGGCTGCGAATCGTACGCTCCAAAAGCAAACCGTAACCTTCGGCATGTAAACCCATCGTATTGGCCGTCATCCAGGTGGCGACGGCTCCGGTAGCAGAGCGTGAGCCCTCTAACGTATAAGGGCCGCGATCAGATGCGGCATCGAAGTCGATATACGGCGCCTGGTCAAACGTACTAAAATAATAATCACGTTTGTCTTGGCATAAAAAGGCGCCCGACGCGTACGGCACGTAACCTAACTTGTGTGGGTCCAACGTGATTGATTGCACGCGAGGAATCGCCTTCAAGGCCTCTCGAGCTGTGTTTGAAATCAACTTTGTCTGCTCCAGATCGAGTGTTCTAAAAAAACCACCAAAGGCCGCGTCCACATGGTGCCAAAAATACAATCCGTGATTACGTTGGTACGCATCTAATAAATCTTGCACGCCATGAATTGGGTCAATGCCACCAAGCTCGGTCGAGCCGGCAATTGACACTACGGCCATGACCGATCGTTCGTCTTGAATGGCCTTGTCTAGAGCGGTTTTTAATCCCTCTAAACTAACATGGCCGTGCCGATCAAGTGGCACACTCCATAATGACTCCCGGCCAAGCCCTAAAATTTGGCAGGCTTTTTTCCACGAATAATGGGCATTCGCAGGAACTAAAACAACAGGTGCTTTTAGCGGCTTCTGCAACAGGTTTTGAAACCTAGGTGCCAGCTCTAAAACGTCGCACAACGTGTAGTTCCACTTTTCAATCGCACGCGTTTCTAAACCCAGGCGTTGCAGGCGAGTCAGATTCTCTGCAAACTGCTCCCAGCCAATATGACTGGCTGATGATAAATTAATTTTATTTATAGCAGAGGTGGAGTGTTCAAATAGACTTAACGCACTCGACAACCACAACGCATACCGTGCGCGGGCACGCAACAACGCCTCGAAATTGGCCACGGTGCCCCCCGATGTGAAATGCCCCGTAGCGCCCGCATTTTTAAAACCCACCATGGCAAGCAAACCACTAATGGCTTCTTCTTCGATTTTAATGCCCACACGCGACGACTCGCCGGAAATATTATTCGGGTTATGTAATAGCGTTACAATGTGACCAATCAGCGCCGGTAACGACACCTCGGAAAACATGTGGCCAACATAACGAGGGGAAAACTTGGGCACTTCACTTTCAAAACGTTTTACCAAATCCAGGGCGAGATTTTTGATTTTCGTTTGGCGCTCGACGAACTCGGGCAGCTGTTGGTCAGTAGGTGAAATAGCTCGACTGTCGTTTGCGAAGACGGACCGACGCCAATCGATCCACCGAGCACCCACATCATTGAGTAAACTCAACAACCAGTCGGCATTCTCGGCCTTTGGGCCTAAAAAAAAGCTCTTTAGCGCCACTTCTTTCGGATCACAAACCGCTTCAGTATATACCGATTTTTCCATATCCCCCTAGTATGGGGATATGGAATTTAGACATCAAGGCGGTGTGCGGCGAAAAGGAGCAAACGAGGGAGCCTACTCCTCCCTCGGCCGGTTTTTGCCAAACAGCCTTCGCAGCGCCTCCCACGAACTTTCGGGGCGGTTGTCGACTACGGCGTAGTTAAAAAATGGGCCCTGTGCGGCAAGGTCTTTAACGACTTTCATAAAACCATTATCACTAGGCCAATTGCCGCGTTTGGTCTCCACAAACGCACTGTACTGCGTCGCACGGGCCACTTCGTCGTACAACGAACGAGCCTCGGGTGTGTCGTTGTCTTCAGCGTCACCGATGCCGAAACTAAAGCGGTCGTATTGACCCGGATTGTAGCGGTCTAAGACTTCTTTTACTTTTCTTAAGCCACTACGATAGTCCGTACCGCCGCCCATAAATGTTCTAAAAAATTTATTCTCGGGGAACTCCTGCGCCTGATCTGTAAAGCCGATGTAATGGAACGTGAGATTTTTATAACGCGCTTTTAACAACGCCTTTAAATTAAACGTCAGCTCTTTTGCGCGCTGAATGGGGTCGCCCATCATACTGCCGGTCATGTCCATCCAGATCACTAAAACGGCCTTGATATCAGGCTCGGGCATCGGCGCGCGATCGGCCACGATATGGTGTTCGGATTCGATCAAACCATAACCACGACGCATCATTTCGACCGGGCTCACCATTCGCCGTGGCCGTCGCCCTGAGCGCTGTTGACGTTGGTAATACATACGCCCCAATTGCAACGCATCCCCCGCCATGCGCTCGTAACGCATCATGCCGTTTGGTCGGCGCACACCACCTTCAAGAACTTCGTCGGCGCGCGTATCGAGACCGGGCTTGGGTCGTAAGTTTGGCAATTCAAACTGTTCTTGTAACAGTTCTCCGTAACGCTCTAAGGTGATGTCCACTTCCGTAGAACTGCCGCCACCCGAACCGGGGTTAGGCCCACTCCCCGGAGAATCACCCTCTTCACCTTCGCCTTCGCCGTCTTCGTCTTCACCCTCACCGTCGCCTTGACCGGGCGGTGGTGGGCCCTCGCCCCAACGGCGCTGACCGCTGCCCGGAGAACGTCGTGGTGCTGAGCCAATACCCACGTCATCATCGGCTTGGATGCCAAAGTTAAGACCACGCAGGTGTTGTTGGTTCAGTTCGCGTGTAATATCGACCCGAGTAGCGCTTGCCACTGTTTGCGAGCCCGCGTGGCGCCCAGATAAAGCCCCAGTAGTTACATTTAAACTCGGATCCACCGGCGATGGCGGTTGTTGTGAGCGAAAGCGTTCGTGTGCTCGGCGATCAAATCGAAAGTGGGGAATTTCAGGCAATACTTGAAGTCGAATGCGGCCGTTCCGCACGTTAGGTAATGTGGTTTGCGACATGAGCCGCTGCAACGCCGCACCCATCCTGCGATCGACCATCTCGGCATATTCGAGCAACGCCCGTGCCGTGGTAGGCGCATGGTTCGCGGACCCCATGTGCGGATTCAACGTGTCGTTGACCACGCCTGTAATCACCGCCTGGGCCTGGCGCCCCACATCGACCCGCACGAGGTCGGGGTTGACCGATGCCGCTAAATCTAACTGTTGTTGGGCGATGGCCGTTTGTATATTGGGCAACACACGTGCGAGAAGTTCGCCGCCAGCCGGGTCC
>CAZYPH010000157.1:0-4601 GCA_964649095.1 uncultured Oligoflexia bacterium
CCAGGGTTATATCCCCCCTCAACCGCCGACGGCTGCGCCGCCAGTTTCGCCGCCCCAGCATGCCACTCGACCCGTTGCGCCGCAGCGGCGGCCCCCATCCGGTGCTCGTTCGATGATGGTGATGCCGCCCTCCACCCGACCCGAAGCGCCCGTCAGGCCCGCCAGCCGTCCGCTGCCCCCGGTGATGCAGGTGAACGGCGTGCCTGTCAACCGCATCACCTCGCCGGTGCCGGATGAGGAGGATGATTTTGACTTCAAGGAACGGTTTAATAAATATAAAGAAGATCTTAAAGTTCTATTACACGAGGAAGCCGCTATAAATGAAAGAATATTAGAGAATCTTTCAAAAATTATGGAAATCATTTTTCGGGGGATTTCCAATGACCAGACGAACTTTGAGTGACTCAATCTGGGACCAGTTGCAGACAACTATGAAGTCTAAAGGCTGCCATTTTTCGAAGAATAATCGCGAAGTGATGGAGGCCATTATTTGGAAATTGCGCACTGGAGCTCCTTGACGTGATATCCCAATGGAATTTTGTCCGTGGCAAACGGCTTATAATCGATTTAACCGTCGGGCGGCCAAAGGCTTGTGGACGGATTTTTTTTTGAACTACGAGGCGAAATTGACGAAGAATGGGTTTTCGCCGACGGAAGTTATGTCAGAGCTCACCAGGCATGCGAGTGGAGCTAGGATTGGAGAAGAACAGGCTATTGGCAAATCTGCAGGCGGATTCACAAAAAAGATTCATGTTGCCGCCGATGCGCATGGAAACCCGATTGATTTTGAAATCACTGGGGGTCAAATTCACGATGCCAAGGAAGCCGACAAAATCATCAAAATAACTGGGACGGCAAAAAGCTTTATAGCAGACAAGGGTTATGACTCTGACAAAATCCGCTCTCAAACGCGTGCTGCAGGAATGAATCCCGTAATTCCTCGTAAATCGAATAGTAAAAAAACGAATCCAGAATACGACCAAAATCCTTTTCGTCAGCGGCATTTGGTAGAAAATTTTTTTTCAAGACTTAAGTACTACCGAAGTATTGCTACTAGATTTAAAAGGCTTGCTCGAAATTACAGTGCCATATTATTTTTAGCCTATACTCTCATTTGTATTAAGCTTGGACGCTGAAATGAGGACAGGCCCCAGACTTGGGACAAGGCCGGGTTGGAGAACCTTACTAAAATGCTACGACTGTTTTTTAAAAGAATCTTACTATCGAGGGCGCAAAATATCACATGCCTACATGACAGACCTTTTGGAATATATAATCGATAAAAACTACGACGTCACTCCTGTGTTTGTTGAAGGGGAATGGATTGAAGTTGATACGCTGAAAGATTTCAATAATCCTATAACTGCAGATCGTTTGCGGTTGATTGAGAAGGGTTTTTAACTGTTTCTGTATCATTCGTTGGTGAGGAATTGCTTTGTATAATCATCTACTGCTCGCTCAAAGTCTGAGCGTATTCCAATGTCGATCCAATATTCACGAATTGGAAATGCAGTAACTACCTTTTTACTTTGGATCACGTTGTCGATCAATTTTGTCATGTCATAGGATTGATTGCGGGGGACCGATTCTAAGAGTTCTGGCTGTAGGACATAGATACCAGCATTGACAAAAAAATATTGTAAGGGTTTTTCGTCGATACGCAGTATTGAATGATCACTTAGTTGAACAACACCGTATTGTACTTGTAGCTCATGTTTGCGGATGCACACAGTCATCGTCGAGTTGTGTTGGTTATGAAAATCCAATAATTGATTAAAGTTAATTTTTGTGAGCAGATCCCCATTCATCATTATAATAGGGGACTTAATCTTGTCTTTGATTAAACTAAGGGCACCACAAGTCCCCAGTTTTTGATTTTCCCGTAGATATCTAATTTCAGCATTCCATTTGGAACCATTTCCAAAATGGTCTTCAATGATATGTGCCCGATAGTTTACTGCGATATAGAACTTATTGAATCCATGATTGACAAAATTTCTGAGAATAGTTTCTAAGATAGGGCGGCCCCCAACACTTAACATTGGTTTTGGGCAAGAATTTGTCAGAGACCCGAGTCTGGTGCCTTCCCCCCCGGCCATTAAAACTACCCAGTTATCTTTAGCCTCTGGGTTGAGGAGTTTGTCTCTTATTTCAATACCGATAACTCGCGACTGATCATCTAATAATGGAATAAATCTAATTGAATTTGCATTGAGTTTTTCGAGTATTGTCTCACTCGACTCTCCAGATCGAGCCACTATTGGTGACAAATGCATAATAGACTCAACCGCAATTTCAGTAGTTAATTTACTTAGGAATGCACGGCGTATATCACCATCAGATACCGTTCCCAGAAGTTTCTGATTAGCATCAATGACCATCACAAACTGAATAGGAGATTCTTCAAAAATTTTTATGACCTCTGCAACGGAGGTGTGTTTTTGGACAAGATTCTTTTTCCAGTCGCTCATAATTTGTATTTTGATACTACTGTTTTCGTAGGTTGGTTATTTGTCTAGTGGCTTCTCTGAAGCCAGCAGATCAGACGCCGCCTTAGCTTTTAGTGACCTCTTTAATTCTATAAGAATCATGTATCTCGAGCGTTTAGTATAGCCGGGAGACAACTTTAATTCACCTCATATTAGTCAAGTTTTGTTTTTTCGCAGAATTATCAATTTCAAGGCCTTGCTGTGGTTGGTGCGCCAGTTCTTCGAATCGAAGAGATATTTTAATTTCCGCTGATTATACCGGGCTGCTCAGACTTACATTTTATGGTTTTCGGTGATTACAATTTTAGCGCGTCTGCAAATGGAGCAAAAGATATAATATAGCTCTGCAAAATTGTGGAAATAGCAATTAAAGCGGTAGCGTCTCAAGTTCTGTGTCCAACATCTACCGTTCCCTTTCTTTGGTTGTAAACCGTCAGACACGAATTGGTTGGCGCTACCCGGATTGTGATTGAAAACTTCTGATCTGACATGAACTGCTTACGTAACTTATCCTGATTGATATCCATTGAAGCCCCACATCTTAATTAAAGTTTAAAAAGATATTTTGAGCATAAAATATCTATTAAACATTTGCGCCAAAATTACGGGTAGCAAAAAAACGGGACACGACTCGGATAATTCAGACCTCGCCTTCAACTGACGCTTGATGTCCATTGCGTCACTTATTGTTTCTTGGCAACGACAAGCAATGACCCCCCTAGAGGCAATGAAAGACCACTCGAGACTATAGAACGCTCCAGCCTTAAAATTCTGTAGAATAGATTATTTAGGCGATTCGAAATTGCAAACTCTGTGAGAGGATCGTAAGGCGTGTGGTTAGTTTTGAAGCATAACCTCGACAAAAGCATGACTGGTAAGAGCAGTGAAACAAAGGAAGTTGTTTTCAGTACCTTGAAACCCGCTTCTTGTACTTTGCACACTAATTCACTTCGTGAGTAACGGCGGACATGACACGCATGTTCATCCGCTTTGCTCCAAAGCCAAGAGTGTTGCGGCACAGTGAGTATGAGACCGCCGCCAACCCTCAATGCTGCATGCATTTGCTGCAGAACAACGGTATCCTCCGCAATGTGCTCAATTACGTCAAAAGCCCCAATTAAATCAAACTCAGATCGAAATGGAATTTTACGTGCGTCCATTTGAATTAATTCTGCGCCATTTACCAATTTTGAAGCATGATTTAAACCCGAAAGACTTACTTCACTTCCCACACAATTGAATCGCGGGTATCTATTCTGGATGCTAAAGAGAGAAAATCCAGTCCCACAGCCAACTTCAAAATATGTTTTAGCGCCTACAAAATATTTTTCTATCGCCCACTGAATGAGCTCCAAACGTGCTCTAAACCAAAAGTAAGTTCTTTCAATATTTGCAAGACGATCAAACCCTTCGATAGGATATGACGCACTATCCAAGGCAATTTCTGAGGCGAATGAAAAATAGTTATTCAATTTTTCTGGTATATAGTTGCAATGGCTACATATCCAATCATACGATTGCACCTCATATTCACATGCTAGACATATACGCATCATGTCACTCCGATCCAAATATTGAACCATCACGTAAGGTGATTCAAGGCAAAGTGCAGTAAAAGTATATTGATTGAAATCTGCTCGATGTTCACCAAATACTTGAACCAGTGGTTCTTTGGCAAATTTTGTTCGTGTCATTCGATGCTCCGAACTTAATTTTGCCCTATATTAGCAGGTTTGAAACACTACAGTGTTGGGAGCTGCCACCGCTATCGGGCTTTTTTGCGGCCAAGTCTAGTAATGATAGATAAAGTGATAACAGATAAGGTATTTGGTTGGTTAACAGCATTAAATTTAAAGAGGGGGTCGACTTGTCGGAATGCGAAAATTATCGAAATCATTACTTAGGCATCCAGCATACATTTCCATCAGTATTCACATTAAAAGTATTTCTTGGTAATAATCCTTTGTTGAAATTTTCAAGGGCTGATCTAAAGGGCAAAAGAATCTGTGAGATTGGCTTTGGTGACAGGGCTGTCTCATAAAAGCACCCGCGTCATATCGGTTTGAATCCAGCATTGGTTAACAACTCCACAAAGGCTTGGGTGTTTGCGTT
>CAZYPH010000158.1:0-4600 GCA_964649095.1 uncultured Oligoflexia bacterium
GCCGCAGGGTTTTGCCCTGAAGCAATATACCGAGAATCCACACACGACATAGAATCTTCCACGTCAGGTACTGTCGAACCCCAGCCCAACATTACCATCTGGAATTTCTGTTGCCGTGTACGCACCAAAAATTCGGGCCAAGTACTCACTTCCATTTTCAGTTGCAAACCAGCTTCTTCTAACGAACGCTTGATCACTTCCATGATGTTACGCTGGTCGGTACCGTCGTAACCAGCCACTTCAATCGGCGCTAAACCTTTACCATCCGGATAACCTGCTTGAGCCAATAACGCCTTTGCCTTTGCCAAATCACGCTTCGGCGCCTGCGATTTAAACTGATCATCATAACCGTACTGACTAGGGTCTACAATCGACTGGGCCTTTACCGCTTGGCCGGCATAACCCAACTCAATCAATTTATCGTAATCTACGGCAAACGCCACAGCCTGACGTAATAGTTTGTTTTTGCCCCATACAGGGTCTTTCATATTAAAAATGATGGTCACAACGTCAGCGCCTGGTTCACGGAATAATTGTGCGCCCGTTTTCGCTAAATCACCGGTTGGTTTGCCTTCTTTGCTTACGGCTACGGCAACGCTGTCTTTTGGAATGGTCAACCAGTCTAACTCACCAGACAAAAACTTCAGCCACGCCGGCTGGCTTTCAACGATTACTTCTACGATGAACTTGTCTAACAACGGCAATGTGCCATCGCCCGCGGCTTTGGCATCAAAGCCTGCAGGCACCACATCGGTTGGGAATTTTTTAGTCGTGTACTTTGGATTACGCTGGTAAACGACCTTCGAACTTAAATCAGCCTGCACGACTTTAAACGGCCCTGTGCCCACCGGATGGCGCGAAAATTCTTCGCCATATTTTTCGACACACTCTTTGGGCACAATGGCGGTTGTGGCCGTTGTGAGGCTCATGATGAAACGTGGGAAAACATTCACGAGTTGAAACTGAACCGTGTAGTCATCTACGGCTTTAATGCCCGCAATCGTAGGCGCTTGGCCTTTGTGATACGCTTCCATGCCGACTACTTTTTCACTCAGGTCTTCATAACCGCGCGCGCCAATCATCTTGGCACTAGCCAGACGCTCGAAGCTATAAACCACGTCACTAGCCTTCAACTCGCGGCCAATGCCATTATTTGCTGCAAAACAAGGGTCATCTTGAAAGTGAATGCCTTTTTTAAGAGCGATGGTAACTGTTTTTTTGTCTTTACTGAATACGGGCATTTCCGCCGCAAGTAGTGGCTCCAGCGAAAGTGGACGTTTGAAGGGATGATAACCGTACAAAGGCTCCGCCACCGCGGCATTAGCAACTTCAGAGTACACATCTACGACCATATGCGGATCTAATGTCGAAATTTTACCTTGGCTACGATAGCGAAACACCCGTTCCTTTGGTGCCGAGACACCACCAGCGCCCGTAGCGCTACGCTTTGTGCAAGCCGCTAATCCGCCGACTAGGGCCGCCACAGTAATCAAAATCAGAAACCCAAATTTATGTTGGTGCCGTACACCGTTTGAAATTTTTGTCATGCATCACCTCAAATGAGGTTTAAAAGTAAACAAACATAAAACGGCCGTCAAACGGTGGAAAACTTAAGGATAAAAAAACCCTCGCACAATCCTATTTTCAAGTTTTGTGCGAGGGTCTCAGATTTGAAAAATTAAGCTCAGAAGCTTAATAATTTTAGTGCAAACGACTATCTTTTGCGCCCCGTAGGATATCAGCAATCTTTAATACTGAATTATTAACGGGCGATCCGTTTGTTGAACCATTACCTACTGTCGCTGGCTCAACCACACGAGCCGTGCGAGGTTGGTGCGTCGACGCCAACTTAATGGGTGCCGGGTTTCCACTAACACTCAAACTAGGCTGAGGCGCAGGTACTCGACCTGACGGTTCGTAATCTGTCATCTTAGGTAACTGTGAACCGGTCTTTTTTAGCAACTGTACAATGTAACTCCAAAGACCACGATCTTCTGGCGTGACCAGCGATACCGCCTGCCCTTCGGCTCCTGCACGTCCGGTACGGCCAATACGGTGGATGTAATCTTCAGCCATCTGCGGCAAGTCGTAATTGATAACGTGTGCCACATCGGTAACGTCAATGCCGCGCGCAGCAATATCCGTAGCTACTAAAATACGACGACGCCCTGATTTAAAATCGCGCAACGCCGCATTACGCTGAGCCTGCGTACGTCCACCGTGAATCACACCAACATCAAGGCCCGCTTTTTGTAAAAAACTAGCCAATTTATCGGTGCGGATTTGTGTCCGCGCAAATACCAACGTCAAACCATCACGCTTTAACAACTCATCAAAAACAGCATTATTTTTCTGAGCCACCGGCGTACGGATTACAAACTGATCAATCGTTGAAGCCGCCTTAGACGTTTCACCCACTGAAATACGAAGAGGGTTTTTTAGAAACTTTTTCGAAAGCTTATCTAAGCCGTGTCCCCAAGTAGCTGAGAATAATAACGTCTGTTTTTTCTCAGGAAGTCTTTTATAAATTTGCTCCAACTGAGGTGCAAAACCCATATCTAACATGCGATCGGCTTCGTCTAAAACTAACACTGCGGTTTGATTTAATACGATAGTGCCTTGTTCTAAGTGGTCAATCAAACGACCAGGGGTCGCAATAATAAAACGTGGACGGCGACGCAACGCTCTTAACTGCATGCCAAAAGAAGCACCACCGATCAAACACGCTGAACCAAGATTTCGGTTATATTTTGTTAACTTTAACCAAAAATCTTCAATCTGCATGGCCAACTCTCGTGTAGGCGCCAAAATCAACGCTGTTGCATTAGAATTCTTAATCAAATAATGCGCTGTTGGAATCGAATACGCAGCAGTCTTACCGGTACCGGTCTGCGCTGTAGCGATTAAATCTTTTCCGTTTAGTGCCTCTGGAATGGCTTGTTGTTGAATAGGAGTAGGTTCAGAAAAACTAAGCTCGCGCAAAGCTTTCTCAACATCTTGGGTTAAACCGAAGTCAAAAAATGTAGTCATTTTATTATCTTTCTCAAAGAGCTCTCTAGAACCTTATAAGGCTAGGGGAACTTTTTGTTTTAAGACAACACAAGTTAGGATTAAATAAACAAAGTTTATAAACTATTACAGTTTATATAATAAGCTCATCAAAAATATGTGTGCTGTCTTTCGACCCCTCAAACTTTTTTTGAGAGATCTGGTTACAGTGCGCACCAGGCTGATTCGTTTAAAGGGCCCATCACAAACAAATCGCCTAGGGCAATGTTTTTATGGCAGTTAAATGGTAATTTTTTAAGCCGAAACAAAATTTCGACGCCTACCATCGAGCTCTTTAAGAAAAAGAAAAGTACGAACAAGTTAGTTACAACAAATCGATTGTAACACGCCGCGGATTAAATAGATATACGAATCACGTTAATAACTACTTAATAAATTCAATAAGTTATTGAGGTATTGTTTCTGTTAGCTCCACCGGCACGCGACTTGGCACTGCGCGCAACCCACTGGTTGATTGAGCAGCCGACTGTCCTGTCTGGCCTAATGACGTTTGACCAGCAGCGCCCGCTTCATGGTACTCGGCATCTTGATTAACCTGCCACACATCATACTGATTGGAGCCTGCAATAATATTCTTGGCACATAACATAGCAGTCATCATAGCGTGGTCTTGGTTATTGTATTTGTGCATGCCGTTGCGACCAATCAGGTGCAATCCAGGGTAGTGTTTTTCCAAGCCTAAACGAATAGTATTTACGTTAGTCAAATAATGATCGTCGTAAACAGGATAGGCTTTTTTCTGTCGAACGACGCAGCCATCTAAAACCGCGCTGGCCTTCGCTAACCCAATTAATTCCAACTCTTTCTTCGCGCGCTCGATCAGATCGGCATCAGAACTCTCCCACAGGCCGTCACCTTCGAAACAAAAATATTCTAAACCATAACAACACATCGACGGTTCTGGCACCATCTCCGGCGACCACGACTTGTAGTTTTGCACGCGGCCTACTTTTACACCGGGTTCGTGAATGTAGATCCAGTTGTCATCAAACACGTCTTTATCTTTCAACATCACGGCCACGGTCAAAAAATCGCGATAACGCAACTTCGATGCGGCCCTGATTATTTCTTGCGGTGCCGACGGAGAAATACTCTGCACCAACTCACGCATGGGAGCGGTAGAGATGACATGATCAACTTCGAGACTAATAGTTTCAGCTGCAGACTTTGCCGTGACCTGCCACTTGCCGGTGCGACTATCAAACCCTAAAGCCGATACCTGCGTGCCCATATGTAAATGGGCCCCTCGTTGTTTTACAATTTCTGCACAACGCTCCCACATCATACCAGGGCCTTTGCGGGGATAACGAAACGAGTCAATCAACGATTTAATGACACCTTTTCTATCGGTCGAGGCGGTTAAGAACTTTGGTTTCACGGCATTCCAAATGGCCGAGCCCAACGACAAGCCCTTAATTCTCTGAGCGGCCCAATCGGCTGAGATTTCACGACAATTCATGCCCCAGACTTTTTCGGTATACGTTTTAAAGAATATATTAAACAGACGTTTACCAAACTGGTTACTCACCCA
>CAZYPH010000159.1:0-4589 GCA_964649095.1 uncultured Oligoflexia bacterium
GGTCACATCGCCTCCCTCGCTTCGCGCATCTGGACCTTTTTGCGGATGAACTAATAACCAGAAATCTGCAAGATTTTGAAGAATATCACGAAACTTCTTGTAGATTTTTAATCTAAATTTTAACTGACTTGTCCCATCCAGAGCCAAAAATGTAGGTTTTTCCGGGACGACTAATTACATATCGATTAAAAAATACTTGTTCCGCTTCTTCTTCTGTCACGCCATGTTGCTGCAAATGTTCTGAGTTATCGTCATCCCAGAAAAAGAAGTACCACCGCTTTGATTTTAGCCCACTCCTTGTAGGTGTATTGTAGCTACATCAACTCACATCGGTAAGATAAAATTGTGCCATCGATTGCATTTAAGCACCTGGACCTAAAGCCCCATCCTAAATCAACCGAAGCGTTAGCGATATGCTTCGAGACCTGGCTAGGTGTGATTGGACTACGTTTTGCCGACTAAAGACGTTCGTGCTGTTTAGCATGGTACTGGGTATTTTTTTGCCGGTTGGTGGTGTTTTTGGGCAGGTGGATGGAGCATCGTTGCAGGCGAGGCGAGATGGGTACCTGCGTGTCTTGATCGAGCAAACCTTCAGGCGCTCGGAATGGGGGCCTAGTGCGCTCGAGTCGCAGCTGGCACAAGTGAACGAGGCCATTCGCTTTTTCGTAGATCACAACGAGCTCGTCGACGACGTGGTTTTAACGGTAATCATGCGCTCCTATGGTCACTTGGATTCGGTCGAGTACGAACACTACGCTCCGTTGTTGGATATTCTTAACCGGCATTACGATTCGAGTCCGGAAGTGAGGGAGTTTTATGCTAATCAAACATCCATCTTTTCTGGCGGCTATCCTCCTCGTTCTAATCTAGGCACTGAGGGGTATTTTCGCCTGCTTGTCGCTCGGCCAGAGCTTGTAATTCCATCGACTTTGGGGAGGTTGACTGACTGGGCCGATGCCCTTTCAACTAGGCCTCCAGCGCTCTTACAAGTCCTCCTTCAACATTCCGCAAACCCGGCGGTTCGTGGGCGTTTTGTCGAGTCGATCAGTGGTAGTGGATTTATCCCTGGAGAAATCAGAGATGCGGATACCAGAGCCCTAATCGAGCATCCCGAGGCTGTAACACCCGAACTAGCTGAAGCCTTGCTGGAAGCGTTCTCGAGTAGAACGACCTATTCCTCTGCGAGTCGTTTGCGTATGATGCGCGTTTTAGTAGCGCAGTTGTCACGCCATCGCGCAGTCCGTCGACACTTTATGGATCTATTGATTCGTTCTGCAGGTCGATGGACCCATCTGAACGACGTAGTTGATTTTTTCATGGGAAGTCGCCAGATCGACGCCGAATCCTATCGAACGTTACAGGAAAACGTTACAAATCGAGAGGCCGATCGTACTGCAATACAGCGCATTCTATCTAGCATCGACACCATCACAACCGAGGCGCCCAACTCGCGTTTAGAAATCGAACTGCGCAGACGACTAATGGCCGCGCGCACGTTAGAGGATGAGGCGCGGGTGCTTGAGACGTTATCGAAGCTCACACACCTCTCTGAAGAAACCGTGCGTTTAGTGAGCCGCTCTTTAGGTGAACGGTCTACGAATCACCATCTACGTGGTTTGGTACGTACTCAGGGTGTGGCCTTAAATGATGAGGTGCGATTACGTGCAGCGCAGATTTTGCAGCGCCATCGCGGAGTGGTTACGAATGAACGCGTGCGTACTGAAATACTACAGCGCATTCAAACTGCGCACGGTCATTTGCCGGCGGAAGTGGCCCCACAATCTGCGGGTGGCGGCGTTTATCGTACTGCGGGTGATATACGCCCACCAGTAGCTGATGTGACTACCCAACTTCGAACCGCACTGACAGCACTGCTCGCGCCGTCAGCGGTTCCGGCAGCAGCGCAACAAGTAATACCTCTGCCGGCGCCCCAGGTAGTAGGCGAGGCTGCCGCTACCACGAGTCCAGCTCCACAAGCGCCTGCCACAGTAGTTGAAGAGGCATCTCCCCGCACCGGTGTTAGAATCAAAATCGACGCCCCACCTGAACTTGAAACAACAAATAATAGACCAGCGGGCGCCCCTGGCACGGCCGCCGAGTGCATCACGGCGCACTTAGAAGGTGCAGCGCCGTCTCGCGCCGCTCGGCGGCGTGGGGAGTGATTGGGCGGCGACACAGTTTGGCAGGCATTCACAAAACCTAAAAATCGGCTATCGTTTCAAAAATGACGGCAATATTTGTCTCTACTAGAACAAGTATTGCCGTCATTTTTGAAATATATGCCGCATATTCGACCACGACACATTATTGTAAAAAATCTGATAACGGCCTCAAGGTTGTGGCCCATTGTTGGGCTTGTCGGGGCTCGGTAGTGGAGGTTTCACCCATTGATACCCGATTGGTGTATGGCCCAAGTGGTGTTAGCCAAGCCGTTCGCCGTGCCGAATCCACTATCGCGGTCGTACCGTGGATGCATTGGTCGTAGTTGTTTTTGCCGCTTAAAAATACCGAACAGTGTCCGGAGCTGTTGACTTCACTTTAAATTTCCCATTAAAATTTAAAGTACACTCAACGGAGTATAAAATATGTTTAATCGGCTTCTTAAACCCATAAAATCACAAAGTTTTTTCGTTTTTGGAGCGCGAGGAACGGGTAAGTCTACGTTTGTAAAAGCTTTTTTGAATGAAAGGACTCAATTGTTTGACCTATTAGACCGCGAGATCTTCGACCTGCTGCTGACCCGTCCCCAAATTTTAGAAGAAACCTGTCGGACAAAAAAATACGATTGGATCGTGCTCGACGAGGTGCAGCGCTTGCCCAAACTTCTAGATGTAGTGCATCGTATGATCGAAAATGAGGGTCAAAAGTTTGCTCTTACGGGCAGTAGTAGTCGCAAGCTTAGGCGAGGCGGGGCTAATTTGCTGGCGGGGAGGGCTTTTGTGAATACCCTCTTTCCATTTACCAGAATCGAACTCGGTGCGGCTTTTGATCTCACCCACGCCTTGAATTGGGGCACGTTGCCGAAGGTATTTGCATTGTCGGATACTGCCGAGAAAAAGGCCTACTTACGTTCGTATTGTTTGACCTATGTGCGTGAGGAAATTCAAGAAGAGCAGGTCGTGCGTCGTTTAGAGCCTTTTCGTGAGTTTTTATCAGTGGCTGCGCAGTCTTCGGGAAAGGTTATCAATTATTCGTCTATTGCGCGCGAGGTGGGGGCGCATGTCCCTACTGTGCAGAACTACTTTCAAATTCTCGAGGACTCGTACTTAGGCTTTCTGTTGCCTCACTACCATCGTTCGGTTCGGAAAAGTCAGATCGAGGCACCGAAGTTCTATTTCTTCGACAACGGCGTCAAAAAAGCCCTTGAGGCCTCGTTAGATTCCATTCCAGTCGAACGTACCTCGCAGTTTGGTGAGCTCTTTGAGGCGTTTATTATTCAGGAAGTGTTTCGTCTAAATCACTACTATGCAAAAGATTTTCGTCTCTCGTTTTTACGTACATCGAATGGTGCCGAAGTGGATCTCATTTTATCACGCGGTTCGTTGTTGTTACTCATCGAAATCAAGTCTTCGACGCGCATTGATGAAAACGAAGTGCGTAAGTTAGCAAAGCTTGCCGAAGCGTTTCCGTCAGTAGACCGACGTGCGTACTACTTGAGTCGTGATCCGAACGTCGTGACAATCAATGGGGTGGCCTGTTTGCCCTGGTCGCAGTTTTTTGAGGAGTTTCATAATATTTAGTTCACCAAAAAAAGTAGCTAAATAATTGTTATTTATATGTTGATTAAACCATTGATAATTAAATTTGAAGATTGGACGGACTTCAAAAGTCGAGTCCGAATAGCGTTAAAGAAACGTAAACCTAGCATTGCTAGTAAAAATACTTTGGTGTTTGCGTCGGTCACTGACTATCAGAAATTTATGACTGAGCAGAAGATTGCGATTCTAGCGGCGATCATCCATAAACGCCCGACTTCAATCTATCAACTTGCGCAGTTTGTAGAACGTGTCTGTGTAGCATTAGAAGCGATGGGTTTTATCAAGTTTCTAGAGAAGACAAAAAATTCTAAACAATCAAAAGCCCCACGGCTGTCTTTCAATTATTCGCGTATTGAAATTCATATGCCGCAAATTTAATATTCGCACGATCTACAATCGTGCGGCTTAGTTTGAGCGAATGCCCTAATAGCTCTTGAGGGCATCAAACTTATAATCGACCTTTCAATGCTTTAAATGCCTCCGCCCAATAAATCGCGAGGTCGGTAGTTTCGGGCTAACGACTCAGTCAAAAATTGCCCAGTAAAAATTCGTCTACAAACTGCCGATAGACGGCTGTTGATGTTAGTAACTCGGTTGATTCAAGAGCTAGGCTGTTTATTGAGGCGTACGGTGTATCTACCTTTTTGGGTGATTACACTCCTAATGCTGTTGAGCAATTCATTTGTACTGGCGCAGCCCAGCGATGATGACCTCCGGCGAGAGCAGACCATACGAAATCTAAGAAACTTAGGCGTGTCCGGTGAGATGGCGGAATCTCTCGCAAGCCGTATTAATTACAATGCAGTATCCACTCATCCGCAGCTGATGGCA
>CAZYPH010000160.1:0-4022 GCA_964649095.1 uncultured Oligoflexia bacterium
GCGATGAAACGCATCATCAAAATCAATATCATCTAAACCATCATCGCAGTACGCCGACGGAGCCCGCCCCTGTAGCTGAATCTGCTGACGTGTTAACGCACGTGGACTGGGTGCCTCGGGTGGTAGTGCAGCAGGCGCTGACATGTTAGGTGAAACTTGCGATGGTGCATGCAATGTCTCAGTCGCCGCTAAAGCACCGTCGTCATTAGTCTGCACGCGTTCTTCTACGTGACGCTCTGACAAGGCCTCGACACCGGGGGCATCTAACGACGATTGATTAGCCTCAAGGACCACTCTCTCCACAGACGCTATGGGCACTGCTGTAATAACAGCCGTTTCTACCGTAGCGACGACCGGCTGTACTTCGGCTACCACAGCCGCAACAACCGGTGCGACTACGGGTTCAATAATCGCCACAGACGACGGCGCTTCAACGACCGCCTCTGCTACGCTCGCCACTTCAACTACAGCTGGTGCTTCTGCAACTACTGGAGAAACTTCTGACACTACAACAGACGAAGCTGCCGCATCACGCACTTCGATTGGCGGATTAAGCGTGTCTTCTTTCGGTGTCAGCCCTGTTGCGATAACAGTTACTTTAACCGCGTCTTGCATGCTTTCATCGATGACGGTTCCGAAAATAATTTCGGCGTCTTCGTGCGCGGCTTCCATTATCAAAGTAGTCGCTTCATTGACCTCATGAATTTTTAAGTTCGAACCACCTGTGATGTTGATAATAATGCCAGTTGCGCCGTGAATTGACACATCTTCTAAAAGCGGTGAAGAGATGGCCATTCTTGCAGCATCAAGAGCGCGACTATCGCCATGACCAAGACCAATACCCATTAATGCCAAGCCCTTGTTGGCCATAATAGTTTTAACGTCTGCAAAGTCAGAATTGATGAGACCAGTATGATTGATCAAATCAGAAATACCTTGCACAGCATTCAATAAAACTTCGTCGGCTTTTTTAAACGTATCAATCATCGACAAACTAGCACCAGCAAGTGCTAACAAACGATTGTTGGGAATCGTAATCAACGAGTCGACGCTATCACGCAAATTACGCAAGCCTTGGTCGGCTTGTTTCATGCGTTTTTTGCCTTCAAATAAAAACGGTTTAGTTACAACACCAACAGTTAAGGCGCCCACCTCTTTTGAGATTTTTGCAATCACCGGTGCGGCACCAGTACCGGTACCACCACCCATACCCGCCGTGACAAAAACCATATCAGCGCCTTGCAATAATTCTGATATCTGCGCGTAGTCTTCCATCGCGGCTTTGCGACCTACTTCAGGATTACTACCCGCACCAAGCCCTTTGGTATACTCGCCACCCAAAGGAATTTTTGTGGTTGCAAGTGAAGCCTCTAAAGCCTGTCTGTCGGTGTTAGCTGCAATAAACTCAACGCCGCTTAATCCCATACGAATCATTGTGTTGATCGCGTTTCCTCCACCGCCACCAACACCAACAACTTTTATACGAGCCCCTTGATGCAAATTACTCTCAGCTAGTTCAAACATGCTTTTCCCTCCGTTAGAAAAGATCTCTTATCCACCCTCTCATTGAAGAACGCACACGGTTCACCAAACTGCCGCCTGTTCTATCTTTGAGAGGAAACTTTGTTCGTGATGCACTTCGTTTTGCCGCGTATTTTAACAAACCCACGCCGGTAGCAAACTTAGGGCTATTGATGACCTCGCTTAACCCGCCAACACCACTCGGCAAACCACGTTTGACAGGTAGGTCAAAAATAAACTCTGCCAACTCCGGCATGCCTTCTAAAATAGTTGTACCGCCTGTCAACACGACGCCACCAGCTAGAATGTCAGCGTAACCACAACTCAATATTTCTCGTTGAACGAGTGCAAACATTTCTTCGACGCGTGGTTCAATAATTTCAGCCAAAAGTTTGCGAGGCACCGTGCGCGACTTGCGGCCACCCACAGAAGGGACCTCAATGGTTTCATCGTTTTTTACTAAAGAGGCCATCGCACAACCATACTTAATTTTTATGCGCTCAGCCTCGGCCTGAGGCGTGCGCAAACCCACCGCGATATCGTTGGTTAAGTGATTGCCGCCTACAGGCAATACAGCCGTATGAACCAACGCTCCTTGCCAAAAGATAGCCAGATCAGACGTACCACCGCCGATATCAATTAAGACGACGCCAAGCTCTTTTTCATCTTGGGTTAAAACGGCTTCAGCCGATGCAATAGGCTCCAGAACAATCTCGGCAACATTGAGGTCTGCTTTATTACACGACTTTACAATATTTTGTGCGCTAGTCACTGCCGCTGTAACGATATGGACTTTTGATTCAAGCCGAACACCGCTCATTCCAACAGGCTCTTTAATGCCATCTTGATCATCGATAATATATTCTTGAGGCACTATATGAATCACTTCGCGGTCCATTGGTATGGCTACGGCCTTAGCGGCTTCTAACACTCGCACGACATCGGTTGCTGTGATCTCACGATCTTTAACAGCGACAATGCCGTGGCTATTAAAACTTTTAATATGTGCGCCAGCAATGCCAGCATAGACAGTTTCAATGCGGCAACCGGCCATTTTCTCAGCTTCATCTATGGCGTGCGCTATACTTTCGACAGTACTTTCAATATTGATGACCACACCTTTGCGCAAACCATGAGATACGTGAGTGCCTACACCAATAATGTCTATACGTGCATCGGGCCCAGTAGTGACTTCACCAACCAGCGCACAAATTTTAGTAGTACCGATATCTAAACCCACGACCACATTGCGTGGCTGAGTGTCGCGCTTGAAGAAACCAGCTGATGTTAAGGATTTTGTGTCGGCCATCGAAAGAATCTCCATCCATGAGATATACTTCTAAAGCAATCTAGAGTTTACGAATCGCGATTTAGCTTTACAACAACTTTCTTGTTGAATCGCAAATCAATGAGGTGCGTCGTAATATTATTTTTTACTAAATAAACTAAAACAGTTGATAGTCTCTGAAATACGTCATCTCCAGGATTTTCTCTTGTTAAAATTTTTATCACCCTGTTATGGGACGCGTACTTTATATTTAAAAGCGCTTCATGAGTATAATTACCAAACAAATCACCTTTCGATTTCAGTAACTGTAGCTCGTAGGGAAGATGAAAGCCTTCGAATCTATAAAGCCACTCTTTAGCATCTAATAAATCGCGACTATTTGTTCCCCCTTCTAATACTGGAACATCAATAGTAGCAGTTTCTTTTTTTAAATAAATTTTATTCAAGTCCTTTTCTATATATTCCCAGCGTCCGTTAACATAGGTTTGAAATAATACTTCTTTTGGAATTATTGTTAAATGGAATTTATTTACAAGGCGTCGTTCTAAAAAAATATCCGCCACAAGCTCAGAATTGGTCATATTGAGTAACATGAATTTTTTTAGTTCATCGAATGACATAGTCCAAAAACCATTTGTATTCGATGTGCCTAAAAAAATACTCCAAAGTTGTTGTATCTCATCACAAGACAAGGCGCTGGCAACCGACCGCGATGCAACCCCATCACCAGCGGGCGCACTATTTTCTCCAATCGCACAACTCATGTCGCTTACTGGCCAAACTCGCGTGAGAGTGATCGCTGCGCGATCACTCCAATTGCCTAACCAGTCACCTACATAAGCGGTAGATTTTTCAGATAGAAGATTTGACGCCGTAAACAATAACCAAAAAGTCACTGCTCCGAACAATATTGAGATCAATGCCACACGCCGACGTTGATTTCGTCGCTTGATCTTTTCTGCTGAATGCATTGAACTAGTGGGAGAATAAATATCCATACGACTAGGTTAACTAAAAACTAGAATTCTTCAGAGAATTCTTATGAGGTTTTCATGAAAGCAACTTCCACTCAAACAGTAGAGCGCCGGTTGAGGCGCTTGGTGCGCGCGATTGCTTTGCCTGATGTTGTAGCCCAGGTATCGTGCAAGGTGTCGGTGAGAGCCCGCATGAAGACCGTCGTCTGGGTGATTCCCGGTTCGACCGCTTCAGCACG
>CAZYPH010000160.1:4032-4478 GCA_964649095.1 uncultured Oligoflexia bacterium
GTGCCTTAACCTCAATCGCACTTACACTAACGGCCGTCACCCTTAGCTGCACCACGTTTAAACACAAACAACTCGGTGGCGTTTTAGCTGAAAGCACTTCAAAGTTTTTTGAGGCCAATACGGTTTCACGTTTTAAACTTAGTAACGGCTTAACGCTTCTTGTTATGGAGGACCATTCGGCTCCCACGTTCGCCTATCATACGTTTTTTAGGGTGGGTTCAAAAGACGAACAAGTCGGCCACACGGGCCTTGCCCACCTGTTCGAACATCTGATGTTTCGCGGTACGAAAAATAATCCTCCGGGGACGTTCGATAGACTCTTAGAAGAGGCCGGCGTCGAAGGAGAAAACGCATTCACCTCTCAAGACATGACAGCCTATGTGCAGAGTTTGCCCGCAACTCCTGACCGACTAGAACTCATTGCGCGACTTGAGGCCGATCGCATG
>CAZYPH010000161.1:0-4401 GCA_964649095.1 uncultured Oligoflexia bacterium
ATTGCGAACGTCTTTAAGCGTGAGACCATGAGCGGTGAGTTTTTGCAGGTGAATCGTTATCTTATCAATGACCTTAAACGTGTCGGTCTTTGGAGTGCTGAGATGCGCTCAAAAATCATTGAAGCGGAAGGTTCGATTCAAAACATTCCTGAGATACCGCAAGAGATTCGAGATCTTTATAAAACCACTTGGGAAATCTCACAAAAAGACCTCATTGATATGGCCGTCGATCGTTCGACATTTATATGCCAATCACAGTCTTTGAACTTGTTTTTAGAAGATCCGACCGTTGGAAAACTATCATCCATGTACATGTACGCTTGGAAACAGGGCGTGAAGACGACTTACTACTTGAGATCGCGTGCTAAAACGAAGATCAAAAAAACAACGGTCGAGTCATCTGCCGTAGTCGCTGAGAGGGCAAAAGTTTCTGAAGATGCCGTCGCATGTTCTTTAGAAAACCCAGAAACCTGCGAAGCTTGTCAGTAAATTGATAAAAAAATATATAGTGGAACTTATATGATTCTAAATCCAGAAATTGATTTGACCTTGAGGCCCATGAAGTATCCGCAGTTTTTTCAGTTGTACAAAAATTCGATCAAGAATATTTGGACAACCGAAGAGATTGATTTCTCTGTCGACTTTGAACACTTGCGTGACAAAATTAGTCCGCAAGAGGCCCACCTGATCAGACGCCTGGTGGCGTTTTTTGCGACCGCTGACAACATCGTAGCGCATAATCTGGTCTTGAATTTCTACAAACACATCAATTCCCCCGAGTACCGCATGTTTTTAGGTAAACAGCTTTTTGATGAGATGTTGCATGTCGAGACGTATTTGCTTTTGGTTGATAACTACATCCCAGACTTAGAAGAGCGTCGCGCCGCTTTTGCTGCCTATCAAGAGATCGAGTCGGTAAAACGTAAAGCGGACTTTTGTTTTAAATACATGGATTCTATTAACGATTTAGATCGACTAGATTCCGACCCAAAACGCCGCCAATTTATTGAAAATCTGATTTGTTTTGCGGCGTGCGTCGAAGGTTTGTTCTTTTTTGGCTCATTTGCTTACGTCTATTTTTTGCGCAACAATGGTTTATTACCAGGTTTAGCTACGGCCACTAATTGGGTATTTCGCGATGAGAGTTTACATATAGAAGGCGCTATGGCCGCACTCGATGCTATTCGCGCCGAGTACCCACATCTTTTTGATGACGCCCTCGAGAGTCGCGTGGTTGCAATGGTTGAAGAGGCAATTGAAGTCGAAATGCACTTCTGTAAAGATGGATTGTCTCAAGGGGTGACAGGCCTATCTCCAACACTTATGCGCGAATATCTAGAAAACGTAGCCGATCAACGACTTACGCAGATGGGTTTTAAAAAACGCTACCACACAAAAAATCCATTCCCGTTTATGGTCTTGCAAGATGTGCAGCCGTTGACGAATTTCTTTGAGAAGCGTGTGACAGAATATTCCAAAGGTTTTGAATCGAATCGTGCAGCGGTCAGTTTTGAAGAAGCATTCTAAAGAGCTTAAGGCGCTTACTCCGCCATTGAGTGTGCGGACCCTGACGATTGCGCTGGCACTCTACGGTTTGTACTTGGTCGTCCCCGGATTTTTGCCAAAACACATTCGAGACCACGTGGTCTATTTTTTTAAAAATCCTCGTGGTCTCGGCGACGTTGTTTATTTGCTGACCATGGCCTTGTTGCTGTATCCAGCGCACCGCCTGACGCGAGGGGAAGAGACAGGGCGCGTAGTTGATAGCGGGCGTGTGCGTAATGAGGCTACGGGCCCGGTCGTTACCAATCTCGTGTCTGGCATTTTTGTGTGTCTGGCCATGCTCTTCTGTGTCGATCTTTTATTCGAGATTGTTCTGCGTTGGCACGAAACGGCTGTCTGGGTGCAGCGGATTTTGTTTCTCGCCCTCGTTGTTTGGGGCTTGTGGCCGATGAAAGTAGATGACGGTGTTCGGCGCGGTGGGCGCTCGGCACGGGCGAACGGCTTGGCTTTGCGACCCTTTTTGGGTGCTGTTTGGCGGGCAGTTTTATCCCTTCCCAAACGTATTTCTAATCACGCCAGCGTATTGGTGCGTACACTCCCTCATTGGGGTTATGTTGTATTGTTCGGAGTGGTTTTGTTTCTCTTGATACGCCAACAGTTGCACTATCATACGACGCGAGCGCCTGTGGGTGGCGATGAACTCTATTGGTGGTACACGGCTTCAGAGTACATGATGAACCACGGTTTAGGTCAAAACTTGTATGCCAACTATGTGGTGCCACGGGGGTATACACCGGCGATTCCTTGGTTGATTTCATTTCCTGTGCGCATTTTGGGCGTATCTGGTGACTATGGTAAAAACTGGTTATTTGGATTTCCATTATTTGTTTTTTTAAGCTACCTCGGCATTATTTTTTCTTTGGCGCGCACTGGGTGGGCTGCATTGGCCACCACGAGTTTATTGTTAGTCGTGTTTTCATCGTATCGCGATTTGCATTCCATGTTTGCCGGGTCGTTGTATGGCGAGGCGCCGGCAGCACTTTTGACGGCACTGGTTATGATCGAATTGTTCGACAAATGGTTGCACAAAGAGTTTCGAGATCAATGGACCCAGCGTTTTGCATACTTGGTGAGGCCTGCGCTGGGATCCGCTGCGATTTTTGCTATTGCCAGCCTCAGCAAACCGCCGATTTCTTTGTTAGTAGTCGCTGTTCTATTGCTTGGGGTATTGGCGCTTCTCACCGAGAGATTTTTCGATCGACCACGAGAGTCGTCTTTGTCGTCCAAAAGAATAACCTCAAGAGTCTCCCGCGGTCTTTCGTCGATTGCGTTAACTCGAGCGCCGTTTGTCTTATTGTTTGGGCGCGTGAGTATTTTTGTGGGCATGGCCTTGCTAAGTTTGGTGTTATTTAAAGTAGGTTTATTTAAGGCACAAATTAAGCCTGAGTATCAGTGGAGCATCGAATCGATCCGCCAGGCTGGCTTCCAGTGGCGTATTCCGTACGATATGTTGCGTGGTTGTTTTACGCCCAATACGTTCCCATGGGCGTATACGTTAGGATTAATATTGATTTTTATATATACTATTTTACTTAAATCGTATCGGGCCGGTGTGGTACTCTTTAGTAACGTTTTACTCCAATGGGGCTTCGTGCTGGGCCTCTACGCGACGCTCTGGTCGCGCTGGGAACTAGGCAGCGCCGGCCGCTACCTCTCCCACAGCGCCATCGCCAGTGTTTTGTTGTTGCCTTGGGTGTTTGGGGGGGGGGAGACATGACTGCAGCGCAATTTAATTCTGTCGCAGAAACTGAGCATTTAGCAAAGATCGTCCGTCGCCATTTAGCGCGCATGACGCACGCTTCAAAAAGCTCACATATTGGTACCTGTCTTTCCATTGTAGATGTTTTGAGTGTTCTGTACGGTAGAGTACTGCGTTTTGATCCGAATAAGCCAAAATGGATCGAGCGGGATCGATTTATCCTGAGCAAGGCTCACGGTAGTGCGGCGTTGTATGCGATTCTGGCAGAGGTGGGATACTTTTCTAAAGAAATATTAGATAAATACTATGTTGATGGCGGCATACTGCCAGGGCATTTAGATAGAGCGGCAGTGCCAGGCGTTGAGACCTCTGGTGGATCGCTTGGGCACGGTTTGTCGCTTGGGATTGGTATGGTGCTCGGCAATCAATTGGATGCCATTAATGCCAATGTTTATGTGTTGATCGGTGACGGCGAGTGTAATGAGGGCTCTATTTGGGAGGCAGCGATGCTCGCGGGGCATTTACAGCTTCGTAATTTGGTTGTGTTGATTGATAAAAACCAGATTCAGAGTTTTGGTAATACCGTAGATATTATTGATCAATCAAATATGGCAGACCGATGGAGGGCCTTTGGTTGGAATGCTGAGATCGTCAGTAATGGACATGACCATGATTTACTATATCAAGTTTTGACTTCTAGAGTTGTAGGATCTGCTTCAAATAGGCCCCGAGCGATAGTGTTAAATACGGTAAAGGGCAAGGGTGTTTCATTCATGGAAAACCAGTTGGCATGGCATTATAAGTCACCAAATGATGCAGAACTGGCTCTCGCGCTTAATGAGTTGGATGATAAATGAGAACCGCTTTTATTAGTAGGTTGTTAGAGTGTGCGGCTAAGGACGATCGAATCTTTCTCATTACCGCCGATATGGGTTACTCAGTCCTAGAACCGTTTGCTGCGCAGTTTCCTAACCGTTTTTTAAACGTTGGTATTGCCGAACAAAATGCTGTTGGAGTAGCAGCTGGCTTAGCGAATTCGGGGCGCACTGTTCTGGTCTATAGTATTATTCCCTTCGCAACGATGCGGTGTTTTGAACAAATTAGGGTAGATGTCGCTTATCAGAATGCGAATGTGAAAA
>CAZYPH010000162.1:0-4347 GCA_964649095.1 uncultured Oligoflexia bacterium
CCATTGATCATTTTTGGAAAGAACACCTACTAGCCATGGACCACTTGCGCGAGGGCATTAACTTGCGCGGTTATGGTCAGAAAGACCCGTTAGTCGAATACAAACGTGAAGGGTTTAAATACTTTGAATTGATGGAAGGCCGCATCGCTGATGAGATCGTTCGAGGTATTTTTGAAGTGCAGGTGCAAAACCCGGCAGAACTTCAAGAGATGTTACCCGAGAACGAAACACCTATGACACTCATGCATGGCGACCAACAAATTGAAGACGTTATTTCAAGCGTAAATGCCTCGGTCGCGCAATCGATGCGTTATGCCGGCCCAAAAGTCGGGCGTAACGACCCGTGTCCGTGTGGCTCTGGCAAAAAGTTTAAAAAATGCCATGGCACCGAGGCCTAAGCCAGATAAGAATCGTGCGCGCCTTCGCGCCGGCGTAGCGCTAACAGCGCTACGCCTCGGCTTCATTCTAGCCTTTTTAGGTATCGTACTCAGTGCCCTTATCGGGCTGCATTCGGCCTTTTTTTTGTGGCTCTTAGAGCGCGCAACGCAATTTCGTGAAACCCACCCATCGATCATCGTTGGTCTGTTTTTAGCGGGCGCGCTGTTTATTTACACCGTGCAACGGCTGGGGGTTTCTAATCTCAGTATCTCTTTAACAGAACTACGCACAGAGCCCTCATCCCGTGTGCGTTGGCGTCTGGTGCCTCTGATTATTTTTGGATCGGTTTGGACCCACTTATTTGGCGGCTCAGCCGGACGCGAAAGCGCCGCCGTACAAGTAGGTTTAGTTTTAGGCGAACACGTGCGCCGATTCGGAGAGCGTATCTTCGGGCGTGGGCGCACCTACGACGTACTGACAGCTCAAGAAATTTCTGATGCCTTCTTACTGATGGGCATGAGCGCGGGTTTTGCCTCAATATTTGGCACGCCGTGGGCTGGCGCTGTTTTTGCGTTAGAGGCCTACTGGCACAGTAAAAACTCTCAAAGGCCCTACAGGGCCGGTTTTTTTGAGAATGCGAGGCCATTAGTAAACCCGTTGTTATTTATCATTACCGCCAGCACCGCCTGGCTAGCTCATGCGGTCGCCATCGGCGTAGGTACGCAGCACACAAACTACCAACAGATTGTGAGAAACGAGACGATAGAGAAGATCGTCGGCACAAACGAGCATCGTCTATATATTGTGTTATTTATATATATAGTAATCGCTGCGATTCTTTTTGGTTTACTAGCACGCTGTTATGGCTACGCACTTCAGGGTTTTAAAACTACGGCGTCCAAACTTATTAAAAAGCCCTTGCCCCGCATTGTTTTAGGCGCTGTTGCGCTGACTCTGGCTACGCATGTTTTAGGCACCACACGCTATGTGGGTTTGGGTGTGCCGACTATAGTCGAAGCACTTCACACTCATGTGCCGTGGTATGATTTTATAGCGAAAACAGTATATACTATTTTAACATTGGGCTCTGGGTTCATTGGTGGCGATGCGACGCCGCTCTTTTTTATCGGCAGCACTTTTGGCAATACGCTGGGGCAGTGGGCTGATGTCACTATTGTTAGTCGCAACAGTGGCGCCTGGCCGCTCGGACTGGATTGGGCCGCATTGTTGGCGCCCTTGGGTTTTGGAGCCGTATTCGGCGCCATCTACCGCGCCCCCATCGCATCGGCGGTGATGATAGTCGAACTCTTTGGCTGGTGGTCTACGCCAGAGTTAGTCGGCGCCAGTTTTTTTGTTTGTTACGGGGCTTATTGGGTGGCTGCGTCGGCTAAACACCGTCGATAGAACGCTCGCGCTCTACTACCGCCCCTTACGCCAGGCGGTTTTGGGTTTGAGCTGCGATGCCACAAGTAAACTAACAATCGAAAGAACGACGCGATAATTTATGCACTAAAAAAACTCTTCCCCGAGCGTGCCGCCCTCTAACAGAATACTACAGGCCGCTTCCACCGCTCTCTGAGCGCGCGCTGTGGGGTCGCTATGCAACAATCGTACAAAGCGATTGGCATTATCTGGGGGGCCCCCAATTCTGCTCCACCACTCTATATGATTGACTAGGTGAAATAGCGGCGACCGGTAGCCTCGGCGTTTCGATGCGTAAAATACCCCAACCACATCCTCGACAAACGGCATCATCGACGACTCTTGGCGGAGTCTTGCTACGGCCGTCTCTAATGCGGGAGCCAAAGCAACATACTGTTGCACAAACTGCCGAAGCCGCCCTGGGAAACGATTCGAATCCACCAAATCAAAAACGTCGGATACAGAAGACCTCAAAGCGCTCCCGCTCTGCGGAGCGACGTAAACATCAAGCTGATCCAGCAACTTCTGAGCAAACTCACGATGGTACTCTCTAGGCCGAAATAGAGGCATACGTCCTGCGGCTAACATACTACCCAACCCCGCATAACCACCCATTTGCACCAAAATGGCGTTATTTTCAGGTGCGAATAGGCCATCAAAAATCGGAGCCGGCAGCGCCCCGCCGCCTATTTTTAGAATCAGTACGTGTTGCGTGACAAATCTCAGAAAACGCTCTTTTTCAGACGATAATTGATCGGCGGACAACCCTTGAAAATCACCACCCCGGCTATGGGCCATCACGGTATAATTATCGAACAACTCCGTAAGATCGCTTGTACTCAAGACATCGGGCCATTTATTAGAAACCACAACATACCCCAGCTCAAATGCACCAGGGTTGCTCTGCGCGTGAAAATACGCCATCAACAGGGAACTCATCGCAAACGACTGTGAGTCCACTTTGTGGCCGTCACTTAACCACGAGGGCACAATCCACGGACCGCTTGCTAGTCGCGATAGATCAAACGTACTTTCGGCGTACAGGCGCCTAAAACCACTCTGACCCTGCCGCAAGCTGCTGCCAATAGCCTCCATGATGGTAGCGACTGGGGCTGGCCGTAGGCGATCACTAAAAAGCACGCCCGCACCACTGCCGACACCGGACGCCAGCCGTGCCGACATGAAAACAGCGTCCGAATTTCTATTGTGGTGCAAATCCACATGCAGCACGTTCGACATCGAATTGTACTCGGCGAAACTAATGACGTGCGTATGTTGGGCAAGCCACAACGGCACGCGAAATTTATAATTGATTACGGTCGCAGCCACGTCCGAGGCCATTAACGCGAGATCGATACTGCTAGGATTGTTTATAATAAAGTGTCGGAATCGCGACTCTAACCAATAACGCAGACCTGTTCGGGGGTCGCGATACGATATCGGAGTTTCACCGGCATCATCGACGGCTGTTAAAATATCAAGCGCACGCTGAAAGGCGCCATCGCCATAAACTCGACGCACACCATCTAGACCCCTCAGGGGATTCGCGTCGGACTCAACCTCATTCATAAATACGATATTCAGCTCGATCGTCGGCCCATAATGCGCGCGTAAACGTTCGGCGGTGTTTTCAATTAAGATACGATTGAGAGCTAAATCACCCATTCCATCGACATAACGAATACCAGTCAGAACAGCGACCCGCATTTCCACGTCAGGCCTATCGTCGGGTAGGGGGTACGGGCGCGGCTGGTGTTTTTTGACCGGTTCGAAGGCTGGGCCAGCAGGCTTTCCATGCCCCATGAGCGTGGTGGGAAAAAGACACACAACCAATACGGTTAGAAAACCCAAGAACGAGAGCCGTCTATAATACGGGGCGCTACGTCGACAATACATAATTAATACTCGCGCCGCACCTTAACACAGCTAACTGGAATGTAAATAGAAACTATTTATAATCAAACCAGAACCAATGACCTACTTAAAGAGCTCCCGCACACGCGCCCACCAGGCTGCTAACACGCCGACCTCTTGAGATCGCGGTTCCGCGTAAACAACTAAAGTATCGGCGAGCAAGTCATGCACCGTTTGTTTTTGCGACGAAAACAAGGCGGTAACAAAACCTAAACACAACAAGATCGATGACACCGTTTTTAAGATGTTCCGCACGAGCGATGCTTTAAACCCAATACGCTCACCCTGACGGTCGACCACATGTAAGCCCAGAAAACGCTTCCCAACCGTGCCACGCAACACAGAGGCCTCTAAAATGGGGGCATAAAAAAACCACGCCACAAGCCCGCCCGCGAACGGTAGTAACAAATTAAAAATCACCCCAAACACACTGAGCACAATGCCATCAATGACAAAAGCCCAAAATCGGCTCCACACCGAGGCGTAACGAAACTCAGAAGTCGGGTACGATGCGCTACCGTCGTGCGCTCCCTGCCCAGCTGATTCCGCGGATTGTTGTTCAAATGATGGGTTAGAAGACGTATCGGGTGTAGACATAAATAATCCTATATATACTATTTTATATTTATTAAT
>CAZYPH010000163.1:0-4323 GCA_964649095.1 uncultured Oligoflexia bacterium
TGAAAAATACGCCCCAAAACCTCGGGCGTTAAGCCCGACTCCAAAATCTGCACATAAAACTGGTTGCGTTCAGCGACCGAACACGACGGCAATATACGCGCAATGGCACGACCACGCGCAGCGGGGGCGGCAAATCCGGCTTGCGTTGCATAGGCATCCGGCACCACAGTGAGGTGCACGCCGCGCCCAATAGCTGGCGCAACGGCCGGAGCCTCTTCGCGTAAACGACGCATTTCACGCCGGCATGCATCAATGTAACCTTGTCTTTCAGGAGAGTTCTCAGTGCGCTGTAAAGCTTGCAACACATCGACGTATCTCTGAATATCACTGTAGCGATTCGCAGAAGCCTCTCGACGAGTAGGATTATTTAGACATGCTTGGTAGGCGCTACGTTCTTGGGGCCGAACAAGTCGATCAATAGAGCCCTCTACCGCTGTTCGCAGTTTAGTAGAAAGCCCGGGGTGCACCGACCGAAGCGTAATCGCATCAGACGATCTACGCGTACTCGCATTTGTAGAATTGGGTACATTGCTATCAATCGTAGCCGTTACACCCAAACAACGCAGATGTAACGAGTCGATCGAGCGAGTCACGCGATCGGGCTGCGCTGACGGCGCACTTGATGCGCGCGTAGTGGTCTGTGCCCAAACCATGACCTGGGGCACCACAAATATATATGTAATAATTGATATATATAAAAACTTTATACACAGTCGAGCTCTCATACGCTGTGTATCGTCACAATAGTGATCAGACTAAAACCAATGTGAGAAAAGTAGGTAAAATCGACCCCTAGTTCTGAATACCGGTGTGAGTCAGCAATAAATCTAGCGACAGCAAAGCCGCATCGGCAGGACGTGGGCCAGAACCGACATCAAGCAAGTAAGACCACTCGGTATTTGCTGCCGAGGTAACGCCCTCAAAACGCGACTCCACCACAAACGGTACACCTAAAGTGGGCGATCCGCCGTCACCATCACCGGACACGATCGCATCAAACAGCGACACACAGGCCGTTGTCTCAGCTGTGGTCGGTGCCCCTGCACTGGTACGGTGGCAGAGTTTGATTACGACCGGCCCGGGCCGCTGTACGACCAATGTGGCACGCAAAACGCCCGCCGCATTGTTTGGTGTCGCGCCAAACCCGTCTAATAAAACAATCGACTGTCGCCCCTGCGTGACGTGTAACAAGGGCTGATGCCAATGACGCCGCGATGGCAGCGACAGCACCGAAGCCTGTGTCGGTGTGTTTGGATGGAGCGGTAATTGAAAAGGCTTCTCGACTAAAACCGCACTCCAACCGCGGTCGTTGGGTGCATGAAATTCGATCTGATACTCGCTAGGCACTGGGTCAAAACCACTTTGCGATACACCATTGACTAAATCGACCACATGTAAACCGGCCGAAGCTAGGACAAACCGCTTACGAGGCTCTAATGCGCCTCGTAAGTAGAAACTCATAGGCCGTGACGTTGTGACATAAAGGCGTTTCACTACCGGACGATTGTCAAAACGAGAGACCAGTGTGAACGGATTCGAACGGTACCACTTGTTTCCCGGTGGATTAATCTGAAGATCGGGCGTTTGAGAATCTACCGACACCCGCTCGAATCTTAGAGTTTCGGTTGAATCTAAAACACTGACACTAGTTGATTGGTCTTGATGCTCGACAATATTCAAAATCTGCCACACACACTCTGACAGAATATTTAAACTAAGAGCATTAAAACAATTTAAACTACTAAGCCCGTTACCCACTTGAAATGCGGTGGATGGCGTGCCTACTTGTAAACGAAATTGATTTAAAAATCGCGACCACTGTTGACCTGTTATTGGAAAACTCCAGGTTGAAAAGTTTTCATCAGAAAAATAATTTAATATCGGTCGTTTTAAATCTACCAAGCCACGCTCGATATGCGAGGCCCTAGACGAAGGCAATTGAAACGTATTCGGTGCCTCGAACTGCTCGTGCAACCGTAACGTCTGACCTTGGCCGTACGCTCTAATTGGCGACAATGCCCTAGTAGACTCTAACAACAGAACGCCTTCTTTCGGAAGAGCCTCGGGCTGCATGGCCTGATGAAAACGAGTGCGATTTTCTATAGAAAAATAATTATATATGTCTTCACTAATATTATTCTGATTCAAAGTCACTTGTTCGTAACGATGCCACAAAGTTGAAGTAAAACGAGGCAACTGGCGAATACGATGCAGGGGCGGCAAGGTCATACTGTAGCGATTACCGCGTGGAACATCTGCGCTATTTACAGCGGGCCAATTGGGCCGCATCCACACACTGAAACCAGCCTGAACGCGGCTATGACCTGAATATCCGGCGGGGTTGATTTCGTAGTTATCAGCCATATTGTCGAACAATCGTAACGAACCAAATTGAAAACCATACCGATCAGGCTGGGCAAACAGCAAATGCCCTAATTCATGCAACAAGACTCCTGTATTTACGATGTCATCATGCTGATCTGTAGTCGCCTTTACAAAAACCAAACGCCCCGACTGAAATGTGAAATTAATTGGCCCATTATGAAATACAATCCACTTCTGATGTTGATTGGCCTCGAACACGCTGCGCTGTGCGCTCGGCATGGCCTCTAGTAGCGCCTGCTCTAACGACACAGCGCGATGCTGCCTATCAGCCTCATGTTCAGCTTGAATAAAGGCTACAGTTTGTGCGCTATAAAGCTCTAGACTTGGACCGGGTTCTATTAATAAAGCACCACCAGATTCTTCTAATAACCACTCACGGGCACTGGTGCCGAGAGGCGTATGAGTTATCGGTGTGTCCTCTAAAATTTGAAAACTATTTACCTCAGCAGCACCATGGGCAGCCATACGCTGAGTACTACGCACACCAAACACCAGGCGTTGGTAGGTATGCAGATCAAATGGAATAACGGGTGCATCACTTAAATTTAATAACACAACCCCCAAACGTTCGACGCGTGACTGCGCTAACGCAGACGATAAAGGGATGTTTAGTGGCAGCACTTGTGTTGGGGATGTAGGGCTCATAGAAAACGTTGGATCAACCCAACGCAAAGACCCAGTGCGGCCACTGTGTTGCGCTAAGTCGATACACCCCGACAGCACAAATGCCGCCCACGACATAAGTGAGCAAAAAATTGAATATTTTCTTACTGCAAAAAAAATACGTAAATACCTAACAACAGATCTTACAAGCGCTACTGTAGCGCCGTGACCGCCCCCGTTACCTACCACAATAGAATCCCCTTGCACGAAAGTCTTTCGTGGGGCGATGGATTGAGCAAGTACTAGTGACTTTTTTCAACAAGACGAATTACTTAGGCGGCCCGTTTGGGGACGGCATACGGCGGCGCTCTTTTAGCGGTCTGGCGCCGTTGACAGCGATACTGGTCGATCTCTTGTTCAGATAGCCATACAGAGAGTGTTTGTGTTTTCAGAGTGGCATCAGACTCTACGGAACCCCTAACCTCATCCGTCGAAGGGGCGCCACTCGGACTGCTCCGCTGGCGGATCCACTCAATAAGTATCGATGTTAAGACCGGTGTCAACTCGTGTAAAACAGCCGACCACACAGGCTCGGCAGACGCGGGTGTTTCGTCATTAACTGTGTTTTTGGAACTCTCGTTTGTAAACTTATCAAAATAGTCTTCTACGTTTTTCGTGCCGACCGCGTGGGCCACAAACGCCGGCGATGTGAGAACGTAGAACAGGAGACTAGCCACACCTACAAGACCAAACGCAATCAAAGCAGCCATTTTGAAGAGGTGTAAATGATACGCATCGAACACCAAAACATCGTACGACGCGAGAACGATGGCACCGGTAAAAAAAACAGAGAGCACAACACTAACCGCCACAATACCGACTAGTACACTTTGTAAAAAACCGATCCGTTGAAACGCGCAGAAACCCTGTACCAGACTGTTTAAAATAGAAAGCGACTGGTGTTTTAAAAACACCAGTCCACTTTCAACCGTATTCTTAAGAAACGATTCATACAAAACCCTTAGAAAAATATTATCTTTTTTATATATATTTTTCATAAGTGGTTTTTCATATTTAGAATAATATATTTTATTTATAATTTAATGAGGTGGTTTATTTAGATATCTTTTTACCTAAAAAGAATCCTAATACTCCTGTCACTAAGGCCCCTGCACCTACGAATAGCCAGGGTTTTTGGTGTGCCTTTTTATCTACGCGACCTGCGATTTCACGAGTTTGTTCAGCGATACGCTGTTTTGCGTTACTGAACACATGAGAAGATTTTTCCCTTAAATCACGTACTACGGTTGCTGTGCTTGCCATATATGTTCTCCT
>CAZYPH010000164.1:0-4273 GCA_964649095.1 uncultured Oligoflexia bacterium
ATAAATGTCAGCGCTGAGAGAAAAACACCGCGACGACAAGACCAATTAATCGTCGCGGTGTCTAGAGTGCTTTAGAGACCCATGATTTTGGAGATCTTATTATTGATCTCGACCAAACGTAGCTCTTGAGTGGATTGGCCCTTCGTCACACCAGGGCCGTTAAAAATAATAGGTATGCGTTGCACACGTTCTTGGGCGCCGCCGTGATCGCCGGGCAAATCAAAACCAAAGCCATCGGCAAGTAGGCCAACGACATCAGCACTTCCGGGGGCGGCCATACTGTTAACTAAGTTTTGGTGGTGTTTGGTGGCCCAGCGTTTCAATTCGGGTGTGCGGCCTTCTAAGTTTTGAAAGACGCGAGTGTAGGTATATTGGCCTTTGTTTTCTGTTAGGCGATAAATCTCAACAAGGCCTGAGGTCTCGGACATAATGCGATACAGTTCCGTGTCGGAAGCTGCTGTGGCCGCGGTCGGAGTTTTGTGTAACCACAATCGCATCGCCGTGTCTTGATACGTGACACGCACGCGATTGGTGCGCAGTAGGCGGTCTACAAAGTACGCTTGTGGGCTAGAACGGTCGTTCACCAAATCTTCACCGCCGTGCGATTTTTGGCCGTTGCCGAGATATACTGTATTGGATTGCGCACCGTGATCGGCTGTGACAACGATCAGTGTTTTTTGCAGGAGTTTCTTCTCTTCTAGTTTTGTTAGAATGCGACCTAGTTGGGCATCGGCGATGCGTAACACATCGGGAACTGAATACTTCGAATCAAACGATAGCGGCATTTGCACATCGACTTCGCCGGTCATATGGCCCACTTTATCGATACCGGCAAATGTTAGAAATAGGCCACGCCACTCGGGTTCTTTGTCGATGATGGTCTGTGCCACGTCGGCTACCCAAACGTCTCCACCTTGGTGCGCAAAGTCAGTACCCGGCACGCTACGTGCACCATCTAAGGGGTATAGACTTGATTTGGTGCCGAAATCGTTTTTGCACTCCACCGTAAATCGAGGGTTATTACTTATATAGTCCGGTACATGGACACCGTTTGGAGTGCATACACCGTCACTCTTACGGAAGGTAATAATACTATCCGCGGCGGGCGTGCCAAACGTAATTGCCGCGTAGGCCTTTTGTCCTACTGAAAATATTTTTCCATTTGCGAAGCGACGTTTCAGTTTAGTTGGCAGCAGTGTATTTTGATCGACTTGTTTCATGAGCGTCATGAATTGATCGGTATTTAATCCACCAGTTGAATAAAAGGCTTCGCCGCCGCCCAGAATGTTGCGGTGGTCATAAAATACTTCGTCGTGCCAGGGCATTTGTTTTGGGAGTAGTCCCGATGAAATGACAAAGTGGCTTACGACCGTCTCAGAGCCCATGTGGCCAACAAAGGCATTTTTATAGTTGAGGCCATTATTGCGCAGTTTTTTAAAGTTCTTGAGATCGTAGCGATCGATATAGTCTGGTCGCATTTGATCGAAGACCATTACAATTAAATGGTCTGGCAAATGGTCTGGTTTTGCAGCGATGGCGTTGGTGGTGAACAGTACACCGAGTGCCGAAAAAACTATGGCAGAAATTCTAAAGTATTTTTTATAAATATTCATATTTCTATATGTATATTTAAATCAATCCCCCCGTCCACAGCATTTCAAAAAAGTAATCCACCGGAAGAATTTCAATACCATCGTCGGTGCGGCGGGGGACGGGTTCAGAGCTGCCTTTAACAGCACCACGATATTACATGCATTACGGTGGTAGTACCACTGTAATGCATGTAATTCGGTGGAGCGGGTGGGCCTATTATTGCCCTAAAGCGGGGTTGTCACAGGCGTCGGTGGTGTGGCAGGCCAGGTAGAGACGGTAGTTCGTACCTTCTAACGCCTCGTTTTCCATCATGACGATGTTTGGAGTCGTAAAACGGTACTGTCGTGAGACGGGGCGTAGTGGCGCGTTTTGATTGGCTCGTGTAAATAATTGTAGTTGAATTTGTGTGCGCTGGTCGTTTTCTGGTGCACGTACCGAGTTTCTATTTCTACGGTTGCTTTGGCCTCTAAATACGGATCCTTCGTGGTAACGCGTGCGCAGATTGATGAAGATATTTTCAAACAAAACACCTGAATGGTCGTAACCGTTAGGTGTGGTGCCGCCACTGCGGAAGCGTCCCGTGCAGAAACGTGAAGTGTGTCGCAGATATTGGCTGTCGATCTCAGGTGTGGGCGCAAATCCCGGAACGGGCGGCATATTCGCATCGTATAGTTTTACCCGGCAGTTTAAAGACTCGTAAAATTGCATACCGAGTTGTTCACACTGCTCGGTAAAAAGTTCGATACGCTGAGTTAATGCGCATTCTTGATTGCGTACACTGTCTTGCAAGCCCATGCATAGCGACTCTTGGTCTGAAAATACTTGTTCACCGGTCGAACAAGTCGAACCATCTAGGTTTGTTGCATTTAAGTTATAACTAAAGGGTGTTCGTGCTGTAGTGGTTGTTTGTGCAGCATTTTGAGCCGTACTTTGTGTGGCGGCCGATTTATTTTCTTCGTTGTCTTTCGATTTACAGGCGAAAAGACCAAAACTAAGTGGAATAACAGCAATACCTAAAGCCCATTTTTGAAGGTTTTTCGTTAACATCGAGTGCTCCTTATTGAATTTGAATTCGTAAAGCACACTTTTGCAGAAACGGGGCCATTGTATGACGCTAGGTAGGATCTTGATTACATTATTAATTTTATATATATAAAAATTAGAACGCCCGCTCCATAATCAGGTGTCAAGTTCTTGGACGGTCATCTTGAGGTTATAGGCGACAAAATGTGCTTCTGCAAAAGACTTGCTGCCACCCCCACCAACAGGTAGTGATGTCACACGTATGCGGTGTCTTATTTATAAACGACTACTATTGATTCTATTGTGCTCTGTCGTTGGTATTGCCTTCTACGACCGCGCGTGGTCGATCAATTCAAAATCGCTTGAAACCCGCAGAAAAAATGCCGTTTTGCGACAGTTGAGAGCGTTAGAATTGGTTGCTGAGGTGGAGTTGCGTTTTAGCCCCGCCGTTATGCCATTGTTAACTACCACGACGGGCACCGTAGAACCCTTGCTGTTGCGTCGAGGTGCGGCTCCATCCTGGTTAAAGCCGCTGGCGCGCAAGCTTGGGCATGGGTCGATGCGTGATGTGCGTTGGGATGCGTTAGATTACGAGCAAAAATTCAGTCTCATTTGGCATTCTGTTAAAGACCAAGACTTTTTTGCAAGCCGCCGCATTCGTGGTCTGCAGCTCAGGCCGTGGTTGCGCTTAACATTCGACGAACCTACTGTTCTGTTTGGTGCGTCGTATGTGGCGGGTACATATGACGTCGATGTGCGTCGTTTTTTACAGCCTTATGTCGAGTTGATGAGTGCGCGGTCGAACCCACCGACTGGAATTGAAATTCATTTGCGGCACGATAGTAGACCATCGCAGATGTTACCCAGTGTGCACGCCTTTTTAAAGGCCGCCGGTTTGCCAAAACGATCGATGCACTTGCACATACCGGGTTTGTTGCCTGTGGCAATTGCGCCATTGCCCAGAAGGGCAGATCTTAAACGTTTCTCACGCCGCGAGGAACAATCACTATTATCTACATTTAGTTTAGTGACTACTGAGTTCGTGCGCCAAGTCGAACTCTTGGCGCAGTTTCTGAGCATTTTTGATAGCGGCAACAAAACCGGAAGGCTTCGTCAAAACATACAAATAGTGGAAGGGCACGAGAGGGTGGCTGAAAACATCCGCTTTGCGCCGATGACGGCAGAAAACCTAGTGGTCTTTTTACAGCATCTTCAGCGGCACTGGGATTATCGACGAGCTATTGCACCGCAGAATAAATTATACCGTTCGATATTTTTAGAGCAGTGGCGGCGTAATGGGGGGCAGCTCGGCATTCGGGCAAAGGACGGCTGGATTGGCCCACGCGGCTACGACTTTTACGAGTTTCCGGGGTTGTGGGGCATTGAGTACCGCGCCATCGGGGCCGATGCAAATCTCGATGCGTTAGGTGTTGTGTTAGATGCGATTCAGCGGCATCTCGATCAGCAGTTATCGATAATGGCGACAAATCATGGCGAATCGCTTGAGGCTTGGGATCAATATCTTCGTGAGCGCCGAGTGTCGCTATCGGGTGGGTTTTATCTGGCGTGGTACCATTGGTATAATAAACATTCGCAAGAATTAAGAGAGGCACCGCATAGGTTATTAGATTTTGAAGCGGCGATTGCCGGCGGCGAC
>CAZYPH010000165.1:0-4194 GCA_964649095.1 uncultured Oligoflexia bacterium
GTCACAGCGCCCTAAATCTAATGATCCCAACCCCCACCCCAAAAGGGGTGGGGCGCGGCAGCTCTAACGTCGCGCGCCTGCGGTGGTGTTCAAAATGTGTGACACGGGGCGGCCTCAATTTAGGGTAGAAGTTACGAATTCTGTTCTAATAACTTATTAGTTATAGTATTTATAAGTGATGTGGACAATTTTGGAACATAGATCAGTTGCAAAGCAGTTGAATAGATGCTGTTGTGCGTATGTTGCGTGAAAAGAATGAATGGACCCAGCACCAATTGGCGCTCATGACCGGTCTAAAACAGAACACGATTTCGGCTATTGAAAAAAACCGTATAAAAGTGGGTATTGAACGTGCCAAGGTTTTAGCAAGAGCCTTGCAAGTACACCCCTCGACCATTGTCTTTCACGATTGGCCGCAGGCGGCGCTGGACGCCAAAAAACTAGCCGCCTAACGTCTGATATCGCTATGTAATTTGAGCGTCGTAAAATCCAATCACCCGCCATTCAAAAGCCTATTTCTGAAATAATCATTGCAAGTGAAATGTAACTCAGTTACAATTTGACTGGTGACCAACCAAGTAAAACATCCAGAGGTTATGCTATTTGTTAAAGAGTGCATTAAGGCCGGACGGTACTTAGATACTAGGCATGCCGTTACAAGACAGCGCGAGAGAAAGATAACGCGGCCGGAGATTTTATATGTGCTTAAGAGTGGGCATCACGAGAGCAGAAAAGACCGTTTTGACGATCATTTTAAGGCTTGGAACTATGCAATACGCGGGAGAACGGTAGATCGCCGTTTGTTGAGAATCGTTGTATCATTCGATTTGGAATTGCGATTGTTAATCATCACAGCAATTGATTTAGGTGGTCGTTCGCTTAGGTAAGATTTTTATATGGATACAAAAATAGAGTTAAAAAAAGAGTTTAAAGAGTTTATCGACACTGGGTTTGGTTTTCCTGTGCGTCTATTAAACGTACCCATGTTAAAGGTGCGCGGTGTGTGGACGCCAGCTATTGATTACAACGATCTGGCGCTAAAGGTATTGTTTGGGCTTGCGCATAAATCATCGCGCCTCACTGGGGTTGAAATTAAATTTATTCGTACGCATTTTGAAAAGACTCTTCAGCAATTCGCAAAGCTATTTTGTGTTTCGCACGTGGCGGTTTTAAAGTGGGAGAAGGCCGGTAGGCGAGCCACTGCAATGCATTGGTCTACAGAAAAAGATATTCGGCTTTTTATTCTATCGAACCACGTCATCAAGGGGCAGGACTTTATGCAGTTCTATACAAATTTGCAGGAAGAGCCCCCAAGTAAACCTACTCAACTCACGCTGGACGCCAAAAAACTAGCCGCCTAAACTTTTCAACCGAGACTTGACGTTACTGTCAAGTTTTGCTATGCTTTATTTCAGTGGATGCAACAAAGCGCGAGTACATATTTATTCTAAATACCTTTCGTGTTTCGGAGAAAAAATATGAGCAAAACAAAATGGCCGTCACAGGCTGCAATTCGGCGCGTGATCAAAAAAGTGGCTGCAAATCCACAAGCGTATACGTCTTATGAACTACCAAGAGAGGCCTCAGAGAAGGATCGAATTAAATTCGGGCTATGTGGCGAGTTCGTGAAGTATATGAATCGCAATGGTATTACCCAACGTGAGCTCGCTCGTCGCATTGGCATTGATGAGGCTTTAGTAAGTAAAATTGTACGCAGTCGCATAAATGCATTTAGTTTAGATCGGCTTTATGATTTTTTGAATATCCTGGAACCTAGCCTAACTTTGAAGGTAGCTCGAAAAAACGCCAAAGCCGCCTAACGTTACCAATTAACGGAAACATCTGAATCATTATGCCCCCACAAAAAAAACCGACCCCCAAAAAACTCCAACCACTGCTCTTCCACAAGCTGCACGGCTTGGGGAATGATTTTGTTTTGATCACACGGTCTGATCTGCAACGGGCCCACTACCCGGTGACGCGGTTGATGCGCAAAGTGACGCTACAAAAAATCGCGCACCGCACCGAGGGGGTTGGGTTTGATCAACTGATTTTGTTTGATGACCGTAGGCCCGAAAAACCATCGGTGCGTTTTTTTAATGCCGATGGCTCTGAGGCCGAGATGTGCGGCAACGGCTTACGCGCTGCGGCGTATTATTATTTTCATAAACAAAACAACGCGCACACGAAGACATCGGTCGTGATTCGTTCGAACGTGTTTGCACATGAAGTTATTTTAACGCCCTCGGGCGAAATTGACTGTGCCATGGGTGCTGTGCCTTGCCAGGCTTTGTCTGCAGCGAGTCATGTGGTGTTTAAAAAAAATCCGCCTAAAGTTGTGGCGGCTGTGAAAAAAGTTCAGCTGTTACAGGCCTATGAAATTTCAGTCGGCAATCCACACTTTGTGTTGATCGTAAAAAATTTAGACCACGAAAGTTTTCAAACGTTGGGCGCGTATTTCGAGACGCATCCCTATTTTAAAAACCGCACGAATGTCGAGCTGGTGCAGTGCGAGGGTCTTGCGAAGGGGGCCTCGCATATTTCACTAAACGTGCGCGTCTTCGAGCGCGGCGTGGGTGAAACACAAGCGTGTGGTACCGGAGCGGTCGCGTCGGCACGCGCCGCGTTGGCGTGGTTAACAACTCAAGGCGTTTTGCCCAAAATGGCAACGGCGCCGACACCACATTTTTTGGTGCAATTTTTAGGCGGTCAAGCTGCGGTGCGTTTTGAAAAAAAACAAACTAAAGATTTTGGATATTTGAAAGCTTCTGCGCACTATGTATTTGGTGGAGTTTTAGATCTGCCTTCTTTAACATAAAAATGGCATGGCGCCGAAATCGAAAAAAACTCCAACAACTACATCAACACCCACAGAATTAATTGAAAATACGGCTAAAGCAGCCGCAAATGACGAAGTCGATTCGTTGGCGCCCGATACTGCTACCGATGCCGACGCTTCGACAACTACGCCGCCCGCGTTTAAAAAAAATCCGGTACCGCGGCGTCGGGTTTCTGAGAATTCATTTTTGATGGGCGTGCGTCAGCGTTTAAAAAATATATTAGAAAAACCCTATTTTATTTTGTTTGTCTGTGTGGCCGCTTATTTAATTGCTGCGATTGTGCAACAGTTACAGTTTGGGTTCTCCACAACGGCTGAAGAAGACCGCGTGTTGGCCATTCTACAAACATTTGGGGACGGCGAATTTCCACCTACGCTTGAGTTGATTCGTTCGCTTCAAGACGTCTCAGGCCTATTCTATTATGCCGTATTGGGTAAGCTTGGTGCGCTGGTAAAGTGGCAACTACCGGTGTTGAAGTACACCCATGTGTTTATCACGGGGGTATTTCTATATTTGGTGACCGCCGTCGGATTTGAAGTGATTTCAAAGAATCGCATTAATCCACTTTGGATCAGTTTAGGTGTTTTATTTTTGGCGTTAAATCCCGCTCTAGTAATGCACGGTGGGGCTGTTGATTGCCACGTATTTTTTGCAGCGCTCGTATTGGCCTCATATTTATTTTACCGCAAGCAGTGGTTTTTTTTAATGGCGTGCGCGCTGAGTGCCGCTGTGCTGACGGATTGGCGTGCACCTATTTTGGCCGTGGCCATTAGTGTTGAGCGTGTGTTGACTGAAGAGTCGAAGGTGTTGCGCATTGAGCGGATTTTATTATTTGTTATGCCCTATGCTTTTGCTGCAGCACTCTTGTGGCAGTGGCGTGGATTGATTCCTCCTGGCGGGCAAGAGTATTTAACGATGACCTATTCTAGTGATCGGCCGTTGTTTCAGCTGAATCAGCTTTGGTATGTTTTAGCAGCGATTCCTGTTTACACGGTGGTGTTTTCTTGGGTGATGGCGCTGCGTGGGCGTGTGCGTTCTACGTGGACAAGCGCGATAGTGGCTATTGTAGCGATACCGATTTATTTTTTTGTGACCTCAGACACGTCGGTCGATGCCGTATCTGAAACGCAGTTTATGCAGGTATTTGCGTCGTTAGTAGCCGGTGAGTACAGTGCGTTTGTGTTGTTTGTGCCTTGTATTTTTGGTTTGTTTTTAGTGTTGCAGTCGGTTTGGTTGCCGATTTTAGAAGAAACGTATGCCATTCGTATTTTTGTTTTAGGCAACATTCTCACCGCTCCGTTTTGGTTGCACGTAAATGAGGTTTTGATTTTACCCCTGCTCGCATTTACTATCT
>CAZYPH010000166.1:0-4129 GCA_964649095.1 uncultured Oligoflexia bacterium
AGTTATTTCCGACGGAGAAGAAGTGCACGCTGGTGATGTAGTTGCAAAAATTCACCGTGAGACTACAAAAACTAAGGATATTACCGGCGGTCTTCCCAGGGTTGCCGAGTTATTTGAGGCTCGTAAACCAAAAGACTCAGCCATTATTTCCGAGATTGATGGTATTGTCTCTTTTGGTAAAGACACTAAAGGTAAGCGAAAAGTTTTGGTTACACCGGACAGTGGGGATGGCCGAGAGTATCTAATCGGTAAAGGTAAGCATTTAGCAGTTAACGAGGGCGACTTTGTTAAAGCTGGTGAGCCCCTAATGGATGGCCCAGTGAATCCACACGATATTCTTCGGGTAAAGGGAGACAAAGCCCTTGCTAAGTATTTGGTGGATGAGGTGCAAGAAGTGTACAGACTTCAGGGTGTGAAGATCAATGATAAGCACATCGAGGTAATTGTCAGAAATATGCTTCGAAAGGTCAGAATCATTGAGGTCGGTGACACAACTTTTCTGGCTGGTGAACAGGTGGAAAGACGAGAGTGGGAAGCTGAAAATAAGAAGGTTCTTGAAACTGGCGGGGTTCCCGCTACAGCTGAGCCGTTATTATTGGGAATTACAAAGGCCTCTTTAAGTACTGAAAGCTTTATTTCAGCCGCTTCTTTCCAGGAGACTACAAAAGTTCTCACCGAAGCCAGTATCGCTGGCCGGGTAGATTATTTACGTGGCTTGAAGGAGAACGTAATCATGGGGCGTTTGATCCCTGCTGGTACGGGCCTGACAAAGTACAAGCGTTTGATCGTAGATAATTCAGCGGAACCTGTGGAGCAGGAAGCAGAAGAGCGTTTGCCAATGGCTGACTCAGAATATGAGGCTAGCTTATAGGGCGACTAGAAACTCATTATTAGTTTCTCTTGACTGTCATTGATGAAAAGGCTAGTCACGAGATTTAAAGTTATCGTTGTAACAATAGAAAGAAAATCAAGGTTTATTCATGCCAACAATTAATCAGCTTGTTCGATCGGGAAGAGAAAAGAGAAATTGGAAAACCAGTTCCCCGGCCCTTAATTCTTGTCCACAACGCCGGGGAGTCTGTACTCGCGTTTATACAACTACACCGAAAAAGCCAAACTCGGCCCTGCGAAAAGTTTGTAGGGTTCGTTTGACAAATGGGGTAGAGGTTACTTCTTATATTCCTGGAATTGGTCACAATTTGCAGGAGCACTCTATCGTTTTGATTCGTGGTGGCCGGGTGAAGGATCTGCCAGGTGTACGCTATCATACTGTGCGTGGATCATTGGATACACAGGGTGTGGCTAATAGAAAGCAGAGTCGCTCTAAGTACGGAACTAAACGACCAAGTAAAACGTCCTAACCCTAACGAAAAATTAGACAAATATTTAGAAAGTAGAATATGGGCAGAAAAAAAGTCATAGCAAAACGAGAAATTTTACCAGATCCAAAGTTCAATGACTTGGTCGTGGCTAAATTTATTAATAGTTTAATGCTGCATGGGAAAAAGAGTGTTGCGGAGAAAATTTTCTATGCGTGTTTGGATATCTTGCAAGAGAAAACGAATGACGATCCGTTGAAGGCTTTTAAAAAGGCTTTAGAGAATATTAAACCAGTGGTTGAGGTCAAGTCTCGGCGGGTGGGTGGAGCTACTTACCAGGTTCCAGTTGAAGTTAAACCTTCTAGGCGACAGTCTTTAGCAAGTCGTTGGTTGATCGAGTATTCTTCAAAACGATCGGAGCGTTCTATGGAAGAGCGCTTAGCTGGTGAGTGTTTAGATGCATTGGCTAGTCGCGGTTCGGCGGTTAAAAAACGCGATGATGTCCATAAAATGGCTGAGGCAAACAAGGCTTTTTCACATTTTAGATGGTAAATACTAAAATTTAGTTACTTTTGTCTAACGAAGCCCATGCTGTATTCAGTATGGGCTTTTTTTATTGATTATGAATGTAAAGCGTACGTTGGAAGATCTAAGTCTCTTAAGAAATTTTGGTATTGCAGCTCATATTGATGCTGGAAAGACAACAACTTCGGAGCGCATCCTTTATCACGCAGGTATCACCCATAAGATGGGAGAGGTGCACGAAGGTACGGCAGTAATGGATTGGATGCCTCAAGAACAGGAGCGTGGCATTACAATTACAGCAGCAGCCACTAGCTGTTCGTGGAAGGGAAAACGGTTGAATTTGATTGATACCCCTGGGCATGTCGATTTTACGGTCGAGGTAGAGCGTAGTCTGCGTGTTTTAGATGGTATGGTAGCAGTTTTCTGTGCTGTTGGTGGCGTTGAACCACAGTCGGAGACTGTTTGGAGGCAGGCGAACCGATACCGAGTGCCTAGAGTGGTCTATATCAATAAGATGGACCGGGTTGGTGCAGACTATGAGGCTGTAGTGGCCGAGATTCGTACACGGCTGGATACCACTCCAATTCTCCTGCAGCTGCCCGTCGGAATGGAGGCCAACTTTAGCGGGGTCATAGATCTTGTCGAAATGAAGAAAATTATTTGGGAGAATACTGAGAGGGGTAACGGATCGGATTTAGGGATTTTAACGAACATGGTCGTGTCCGATCTAAGTGACGACGATCGTCAGCGTGTGTTACCAGAGAGAATGCGCTTGGTAGAACAACTTGCCGAATATAACGATGAGATTCTTAACTGTTTTCTTGCCGGTGTTGAGCCGTCGGTCCAGCTATTAAAGTCCGTATTGCGTCTTGCAACCTGTAGTTTGCAGGTAGTTCCAGTATTATTGGGTAGTAGTTTTAAGAATAAGGGTGTTCAGACCCTATTAGATGCAATTGTTGATTATTTACCCTCCCCATTAGATGCACCTCCGGCCCGAGGCTTTCTTGTAAAGGACGGGGATGCGACTGATATCGTTTTGGAGCGATCACCAAAGAACAACGAGTCTTTTGCTGGGTTAATATTTAAGATTGCTAGCGACCCCTTTGTTGGATCTATTGCCTACCTTCGCGTGTACTCCGGGTGCGCAACTGCAGGGAAGACTGTTTTCAACTCATTGAAGGGAAAACGAGAGCGGTTAACAAAAATTTTTCGAATGCATGCTAACAAGCGCGAAGAACTTCAGACCGCGGAGCCTGGCGATATTGTGGCTATAGCCGGTCTTAAATTCTCGGTAACTGGGGACACTTTGTGTGATGATGACCAATTCATTGTTTTAGAGCGACCAATTTTTCCGGAGCCAGTCATCAGTATTGCTATTGAGCCTAAGACAGTGGCGGATAATGATCGGTTAATGGAGGGACTGTCTCGGTTGGCGCTCGAGGACCCCTCTTTTAGGGTCTTGCAGGATCCTGATTCTGGGCAAACCTTAGTAGCAGGAATGGGTGAACTACATCTAGAAATTATTGTAGACCGATTACTACGCGAGTTCAAAGTTTCGGCGTCTGTTGGTAAGCCACAAGTTTCTTATAAAGAAGCTCTGGTATCGTCTGTTGATGGTGTCTTTCATTTTGATCGCATATTAGCGGGGAAACAACAGATTATCGATATTGAATTAGAGTTGGTTCCGCTTTCAATTGGCGCTGGTAACAGAGTTAAATTTGATCGTTGTACAAATCTAAACTTAGAATTTAAAAAATCGCTCGAAGTAGGTGCGTTAGATGGATTAACCTCTGGGCCGATATTAGGATATCCTGTGGTTGATACATCTATCGAGTTCGTTAAAGTGGTGTGTGCGGAACGTGACGTTACTGAGCTTGCAATGAGAGCTGCTGCAGCATCGGCCGTCGGAAGCTTTGTTAAGAATGCAAGATTCAAGCTTTTAGAGCCAATTATGTTAGCAGATATTGTGACACCGACTCAATACGCAGGCGATATCATTGGCGATATTAATGGACGAAGAGGGCAGATTGTAAATATAGCTCATCGTGTGGATTCGCAGTTGATCAAGGCAGAAATTCCTTTGGCCGAAGTTTTTGGTTACTCGACTGAGCTACGTTCGAAGTCTCAAGGGCGAGCTACATTTTCTTTATCCCCATTGAAATATCTGGATGTTCCACCAAGTGTACAACAAAAAATACTGGTAAAAGTATTTGGTCAATGAGAAGAGAGAAAAAATTTAAGTTCAAACGAGCTAGGAGAAAAAGATGTCAAAAGAGAAATTTGAT
>CAZYPH010000167.1:0-4128 GCA_964649095.1 uncultured Oligoflexia bacterium
TTGCCGAAATATTTGAAGGCGATTATTAATAGGTGAATTAAGATGGCGGGCCAGGGTAGGCAGGTTTCATCTTCAAAGATTTTGTAAGGGGCAATTTGTCTATTATAAGCAATTCTCGCCTCCACACCTGGGCCCTGCTTTGTTAAATTATGGTTAAGCCATGTTGAAATTACTCAAGCCCGCAATGGTTCAAAAATTGGTTCATTTTTTGGGACCTCGAGCGACGACCTATCTTGTTGTCAGCATATTTGTTGGTTTATTTTTTTTTGTGATCGAGATCTTATTTGCGTTCACCTTACAGGTATTTTTTTTGGCAGTTGGAATCGTCAGTGAATCTGCGACTACCATTCCGTTACTATTTAAATTTAGTAACTTCAATCTAACAATCTTTATGGTGTTTAGTGTCGGAGCGTTAAGAGGGCTAGTACAATGGGCAAATTTTTATTTCACCCAAGCAATTTCAGAGGCATTCCGCTGCGAGCAACGGGCACGAATTTTGAATTGGGCATTTCACAGTCCTTCTGTAAGTAGTGGCAGAGTCACTGCACTTTTTCACGAACATACGGGCTCGGTTGCCCTTTCTATTTCGGCTTTACAAGGTGTCGCTGTATTTTTACCAACTTCGCTCCTGCTCTGGATAACTTTGTTTAAACTCGCAAAAATTCCGACTCTGATTGCGACTTCGCTCCTTGTAGCCTTAGGATTCTTTTTGCGGCTCATCGATCGTAAAATCAGCAAAGCTGGCACTATCGCGTCACAAGAAACCAATGTTATTAACGCGCGATTATTACTCAACATAAAAAATCTTCTCTTGATGCAAATTTATGGCACAGAAAAGGAAGAAGAAAACCTCATTCGTGTCAGATTGATGAACTATCGCAAACAAATGTTGAATTATATTCGACTCTCTGGATTTAAGTATGCGATGCCACAGATAGTTGGTGTTGGATTGATTTGTATGATTACAGTGCTGGCATCAAAAACGCACGCGCTCACACCAGCCACGCTAATATCCTATTTTTATCTTTTCGTAAGGTTTGTTCAGACACTCGCAGAAACAGCTCGTTCGATGTCGATCTTATCATTTAACAGGGCTTCGTTCAGTCACATTAGATCCTGGTGGGCAAATGAAGGTAGCAAAGTTAAATTGGATTCGGATTATGACGTTGGTGGCCCTGAACAAATTACTCTCCCATTCAAGACTCCTGTCGGATGGCGACTACAGAATGTTACTTTTTTTTATCCAGGGTCAACTAGACCAGTTATAAAATACTTTGATCTATTCGTGCGCCCGGGTGAGACTTTAGTCATAACAGGGGCATCGGGAAGTGGAAAATCAACATTATTGTCACTGTTGCTTGGCGGGGTTTCTTCGAATGAAGGGTCGATTCGGTTGGTTTGTCCCGATGGCTCCGAACTTGACCTGAAACAATACCGAAAGAAGCTTCTTAGAACGACCGGTTATGTTGGTCCAGACAGTTTTTTGATAGAGGGATCGGTTCTCGACAATCTCGTTTATGGCCTTGACCGCGCTGTTAATGAAGAAGCTATTCGAGAAGTATTGCAAAAAACAGAGTGTCAATTTGTCTTTGATCTTCCGAACGGGCTGTCTCATTTTTTAACAGAACAGGGGCATGGTTTGTCGGCTGGGCAGAAGCAGCGGCTGTCGTTAGCTCGCGCGATTTTACGCAATCCAAAAGTATTGTTACTTGATGAAGCAACGGCAAATCTTGATGAAGAAACTGAATCGCGATTAGTTGATACCCTGGCTACACTTAAGGGATCAATGACAATAGTCGCCATTACACACCGCAGCGCAATGCTGCGAATCAAAGATCAGCGCGTGCAGCTTAATCCCCATGCGTGAATTAGGAAGGTGCCTTTTTTATTTAAATTATGTTAACTAGGAAAATAATGAAAAATGATTCAGTGAAATGCACGATATGCCCTGTATGTGATGCAAGCACTAACGATGCGATGGAATATCCATACCACCGGAATGAAGCAAATATACACTTGCCTCGATCATCTTCTTGCTTTGATGGCACCAGCGTGTTCGTTTGTCAGAGTTGTAAAACAGGCTTTACCGCACAGGTTTTAAAAAACGAAGAAATTGATTCTTACTACGCAAAAATGTACGAAAGCATAACTCAGGAAGCCAAAAAATCATTGGCCCATACTGCATTTCCAGAATTGAATGCGCGATTTTTGTCTCAGTGTTTTTTTCTAAAAAGCTTTGTCGATCTTAAAGATGGAATAAAAATATTAGAAATTGGCTCTAGTTCAGCCGGCGCGCTGCCAGCGCTTTCTCTTTTTTGTCGTCCTCGATATTTTTATTTCGATAATATAGAATCCAAGATTATTAAATCATACGGGGGAGAGCGACTTGGTAATTTTGCAACTGAAGCCGAACTAAGAAAGAAAATACCACCTGCCAGTATTGATCTTATTTATATGAGTCATTCTTTGGAGCACATCAATCCGATCGAGCTAGGCTCATTCCTATCAGCAATCGTAAAAATCCTCACGCCTGGCGGAGTTTTTTTTGCTGAGGTTCCGGACGAACTTCCTGCCGAGGGGGAGACTAGCTTTATGGCGCCACACACTCTTTTTTTCAATGCTAGTAGCCTTGAAAAACTCTTTTCCAGATTCGGTTTGACTCCAAAGATCATATCTCAGTTTGGGGTTCCAACTGCAAAAACTCATGCGGCTATTTTACAAGCCCCATGCGAAGGACACAATGTTCGTCGCTCATTAAAATTACGAGCCATTGAAAGCGCTGTTGGTAGAAAAATAGTCCGTTGGGTGCTGTATGATCGACTAGTGCGCGGGGCCTTTAGAAACTTAAGAACGCCATATAGCCCAATTCCTTATCTGCGCATTATTGGAGTCAAAGAATGATAAATGAATATAGAAAGAACGGATATGTTTTATTCCGCGGCATTTTGAATCAAGACGAAGTAAAAAGCGCAAGGACAGCGGCGGATAGCTACTTCTATTCTACCGGCCTGAGACATATGGCTACTACCCAATATCTAAACCATGCTCCGTTAGCTAAAATTCCATTTCATCCAAAGACAATTCAAGCCATACGGTCGTTATTTGGGAACGATTTCACCACATTTCAATATTATATGAGTCAGGCTAATACTTTTGGTGGTTGGCACATTGATGCTCAATCGCAAGGAGTAAATGCTGAGTATCTTTATGAGCCCGATTACATGGTGTCAAAATGCGCCTTTTATCTACAAGACAACGAACCAACTGAGTGGGGTGGCGGTCTTGACGTAATCCCAGGATCTCATCTTTGTGGAATGTTCGGTCATCGTTTTCCATGGTCACGCGCTGACCGAAACGGTCATATATCGCCACTACAGTGGCGATTGCGAGACTGGCGCAGATCTCTGTTGAGGCCGATTTCGCTCGATATTAAAGCCGGAGATTTACTCATCTTTCATGCCTGCCTGTGGCACCGTGCGACGCCCGCTGCAAAGGGAACTCTTGAGAGGGGCGACCGCTTAAATAATCTTCCTCGGGAGAAGATGAAGTATTTGATAAACTGGGAAGTCTCGCCGCTAAATAAGTACGTTCCTTACTATCTTGCTCATGGCCGCAATCTAGCGGTTTCCGGGGAGCAGATATTTGAAGATGCTATGACAGTAGAGTTTCCTCGTTCATACTCAAGTGATTTATTGGAACTCATTCGTCGAGAAAAACTTAGTATTTCTGAGTATCGACACGCGGATCCGAAAATTATTCCTGGATTTAGTACTTACTTAGATGGGGTTACTCTATTCATGAACAGCACAACTCGTGGGTAGGGCTCGTCCCGACCTTAGTTGAAATTACCAGCTGAGTGGCTGTCGTTGTTTATGCTGCCCTGTGATTTTCGTCAACGTTTTCTGGATTATCTGAGTTACAAAGACTTTCAATCTGCGCTTTAAGAGCTGCCATTGAGAGGTTTCCGTACACTCGTTTCATGCGGGATTCACGGGATAAAATCATCGTCGCTATCCAGCGTCTAAAGTGATCGGAGTCGTGCCAGCGTTTTACCCGACGTAGGTCTTCTTCTATGTAAAAGTCTCGACTTGATCTGACAGGTTACCCAAATTGTCAGCGTTGATTTGA
>CAZYPH010000168.1:0-211 GCA_964649095.1 uncultured Oligoflexia bacterium
TTGGTGGCTGATGCCACAGCTTATGAAAAGAAAGTCGAAGCCGATGCGATCGTGGGACCTGAAGACTTAACACCGCAACTTTTGCGTGAGTTAGAAGGGTTAGGGCCATTTGGGCATCAGTTTCCCGAGCCTTTGTTTGCCATTTCAGGTGCGAACAGTCGTGTCACGGTGATGAAAGAAAAACATTTAAAATTTTCGTTAGTCGGTAGCA
>CAZYPH010000168.1:253-4088 GCA_964649095.1 uncultured Oligoflexia bacterium
CTTAGATGCCGTTTGGTTTAACGCAAAACAAAAAGAGAAATGGCTATCGGGTAAGTTGCCCACACGCCTGTTAGGAAATTTGGTTTGGAATGAGTGGCAGGGTAATAAACGACTGCAGGTGTTTGTAAAACATGTGGTCGAATAAGTGGCCCATTAATATCGAGCTCTTTCGTGGTGCTGTGTTGTTGTTGGTGCGTTGGTTGGTGCACTATCCCGTTGTCTTTTGCACGTATAAGATTCGTAATTTTAGAGGGGCTCCGTTTCGTCGTAATCCTAGTTTGGGCGATGCACCGGGTATTGTAGTAGGCAACTACGGCAATTATTTTTTTGATGATCTGATCGGCATGATGTTGCCGCCTGTGCGGCCGTATGTGTTCGTGCGGTACAAATGGTTTCATGCGTGGTGGTTTCAACTCTTGTTTCGTTGGGCGCGTGTGTTGCCTGTATTGCGCTCGGTTGATCAAGGGGTTGATCGTAAACAACGTTCATTTATACATGAAAAAATGTTTGATTCTATTGTGCAGTTGTTGCGTAACCGTCAGTGGTTAAGTGTTTTTCCAGAGCAATACCCTGGCCACCGTCCGCAAATTCGCACACCCCTCAAACCCGGCATGGCCCACGTGGCATTGCGCGCTGAAGAGGCAGAGGGTTGGAAACTAGGTTTGCGTATTTATGTGTATGCTACGAATTACGAAAATAAATTCTCAGGCCGTTCTTATGTATATTTGCGTTTTGCCGAACCTATCGAGGTTGCAAAATACCGCACGAATTACGATTTAGACCGCGCTACGGCGGTGAAATTATTAATGCTCGAGATCGAGTCGAAGTTGCGAGCGTGTACGTTAGAAGCGTCGTCACTCGACAACATCGTTGCGGCGCATCGGTTAGCGTATCAATTGGGTGAGCAGAATTTTCAAGGTGTAAAACGAGCGCTCTTAGAAGTGGAAGAGGGCAGCAATGCTCCGGCGCGTCTTGATTTGGTGCAGTGTAGTTTGCCAGAGTCGTTGTTCTATCGTGCGGTGGCATTAGTAATGGTCGTGGCGAGTACTTTAGTGGGTTATCCGGTGCGTACGTTTGGGCGGTTGTGTGCGTCGGAACGTTCCCAAGAAATGACGTTTCAATTTATTTTTTGGTCGAGCATGCTGATGGTGGGTTTTGTGTTCGGCGGATTAAATTGGGTCTTATTGATGTTCGTTTTGACTTGGGCACTTATGAAAACATGGATGTTTGCATTTCGTCGCGGCTTAGTAGATTAAAATAGTTTATAAATTTATTTTATTTACACCGATTGCATTCTCGCCAATTCATGTCATTCTAAATAAATAGGTAAAAAATTCCTGTAGGCAACCATTTTCAAGGAGGAAACATGGGGCATTTTGTTAAACACACCAAGAGGCATTTGTTAGGCCTCGCTGTAGTAGCTGCGACAGTAGCGCTTTCGGCTACTTTAATTCGTGCACAATCAGAATCTGTAATGCGACGAAAGTTTGCACACGTACAGGTCAACAGCCCCAGGGTTGAAGGCGAGTACGTTGTAAAACTACGCAGCGGCAACAGTACGTTGGTTAGGGGTTTGAAAGAATCTCTTTTGAGCACTTTGCACGCAGATGTTCAAACTTCTACGTTTAACGATCGCATCGCGACCATTAAAGTCGAAGGCTATGACGATGTGGAAACTACTTTAGAAAAAATTGCTCAAGACCCTAACGTAGAAATCGTGGAGCCAAACTACCTGTACCACATGAGTGATTTTACCGAAGCTCAGCGCTTCGCTGTGACTCCGAATGACCCTGATTTTGAAAAGAACTGGTCGTTGCACAATACGGGACAACCTGATTCGAAAAACCAACAAGGTGTCGCCGGAGCCGACGTGTCGGCTACTCAAGCCTGGGATATTACAAAGGGCTCTCGTAATGTGGTGGTTGCGGTGATCGACACGGGCGTGGATTACAACCATCCCGATTTGCAAAACAATATATATAAAAATCCTAATGAAATTGCTGGCAACGGCATCGATGATGATAACAACGGTTTAATCGATGACGTGCGTGGTTGGGATTTTGCAAACGGTGACAACGACCCTATGGATGATCAAAGCCACGGCACACACTGTGCGGGCAGTATCGGCGCAGAAGGTGGTAACGGAACGGGTATTGCGGGCGTAGCCTGGCATGTATCGATTATGCCACTTAAATTCTTAGATGCCCGTGGTAGTGGATCGTTAGCAAAAGCTGTCGATGCTATCAATTATGCGACACGTATGAACGTACACGTCATGAGCAACTCATGGGGTGGTGGGCCGTTCTCTAAGGTGATGGAAGACGCCATTAAAGCTGCTAATGAACGTAATATCGTATTTGTCGCTGCCGCTGGTAACGACGGAAAAGATGCTGATCGTACTCCAATGTATCCAGCATCGTACGATGTGGCCAACGTGATATCGGTAGCCGCTACAGACAATCGCGATCAGATTGCACGCTTCTCAAACTACGGTCTCCGTCGTGTGCATTTAGGGGCGCCTGGTGTGAATATTTACAGCACCGTGCCAATGAATATGGGCGCTTACAAGAGCTACTCGGGAACCAGCATGGCGTGTCCACACGTAGCTGGTGCGGCTGCGATGTTGCGTACAGCGTTTCCGACGGCTTCTTCAACAAGTATTAAACAAAAATTGTTGAATGGTGCCGATCGAATTACAAGCCTTCAAGGTAAAACGATCACAGGTGGTCGGTTGAACGTATTCCGTGCTTTAAGTGCGAGTGACCAACCAGCGCCAGCGCCAACGCCTACGCCGACACCTCCACCGCCCGTCGGTAATTGGAAAGTGGTTGCAGAAGCACGCGAATCAGCGCATCCGTACGCTCACAATACGTCGGAGCGTTTTCAAGTGAGTCGTGCTGGTGCCAAAAAAATGAAGCTGCAGTTTGCGCGCTTCGAGTTAGAGCGCAACTACGACTTTGTGCGCTTGTACGACAAAAACGGTGTTGTGGTGCAGTCGTTGACCGGTGACTTAGGGCAGTTCGAGTCGGTTGAAGTCACTGGCGATGCGATCACGGTTGAGTTTGTGACCGATCGCTCGGTGGCGAAGTGGGGCTACCTCATCACCGGCTACGCTTACCAAGAGTAGTTCATCTGGTTTTTGGGCGGTCTGGCCTAATCTCACATTGTTATTGAAAAATGTGAGATTTGGTTAGATCGCCTAACAGCCAACACACCCTTTTCTAGAGGGTAGTTTATTCCTATTCAATAATCAGTAGAACCTGCCGAGTAATATTTGATGACTCGGAAGATACTTAATTTTCTGATTTTATTCTTTGAGCCAAGTTTTCTAATTTCTAGAAACGATTGGCGTGAGAAATGGAATAGAGAGATCTATGCAGAGAGACTTCTATGGGGCAGGGTGTTTTGCCTAGGAATAGCTGTTATATCACTCCTGCATTATCCTCTAATCGATATCCCTGCCAAAAAGGAACCATTAGCGCTTTGGTTTCAATACCGCGTTTCTGTCGCGTTAGTGTCCGCAGCTGCGTTTGGATTTTCTTGGCACAAGAAGGTACAAGATACATTTTTGAATAGTGTCCTTGTCTATTTAGCTGCAGGTTTCACGGTCTATATGCAGAGCCGATCCATGATCTGGCGTCCTCAGGTTCCATTCTTCTATGTTCCATTACTGGTGATTATTGGGACAATTTCATTGCGTTTATCACCAGGCAAATCTGCCATAGCGGCTCTTGTAATGCTTTTACCTGTATATGATGCTTTTTTAGAAAGACCTGACGATGCACACCACTTCTTTAGTGCTTCAATTGTATGTATAGGAATGTCTATTGTTTTG
>CAZYPH010000169.1:0-4024 GCA_964649095.1 uncultured Oligoflexia bacterium
AAACTCGGCAATCTTTTTTAAACGTAGGTCCGGAATTTTAACAATTCCGGTGTTGGGACTAATCGTACAAAAAGGATAGTTTGCCGCCTCAGCATGCGCGCCGGACCCAGCTGTAAGGGCATTAAAAATAGTCGATTTTCCCACATTGGGGAGGCCAACGATACCGCAAGTAAAACCCATAAAATCTCTTTCTATATGTAATTAAAAGTTACCGCCGATGTAACGCATTCATCTTTAACTGAAACGACGCTAAACCATCAATAAACGCTTCTATACAGTCATTAATGTTTTCTATGATTTCTGGAAGCTTTTTTTGCTCTTCATGAGAAAACTTCGCTAATACCCAGTCCGCAACATCCATTGCCGGATGCGGTGGTCGACCAATACCCACCCTGATGCGCGCATAACTATTGGGCAACACTCCGGCCTGCTTAGCCTGTACAGCCAAATGCTGATCGATCGATTTTAGGCCATTGTGCCCGGCATGACCGCCACCAATTTTTAGTTTTAAAAAACCGAATTCGACATCTAACTCGTCATGCACAACTATAATATCGGCTAGCGCCATCTTGTAGTACGCAACAAGATGCGCCACGGTCTCGCCGCTCAGGTTCATAAACGTCAGCGGCTTTAGAACAAATACTTGATGCCCATTTACTTTGAGCTCCGCTAGTTCGTAATTTTTTTGTTTTCGAAATACCCCACCGTAGGCCGCAACAAACCCATCGGCCGCTAAAAATCCGGCGTTGTGTTTGGTTAGCGCATACGTTGAACCTGGATTGCCTAATCCAACTACTAATTTCATACCTAAACTCAAAATGATTCCCTAATTAAAGAGCGAGCTCACCGAGTCGTAGTTATGAATGCGGCGAATAGCTTCTGCAAATATTTTAGATACCGATAGAACTTCAATTTTTTTGGAACCATCAAAGGCGCTACTTAGTGGAATCGAATCGGTGATCACCACCTTTTCTAAACAACTCGACTCAATGCGTGTCGCCGCCGGACCACTCAAAACACCATGAGTGGCTGCTGCGTAAACGGCAGTAGCGCCATGTTTCATCACGGCCTCAGCCGCCTCGACTAATGTGCCAGCCGTATCAATCATGTCGTCTAAAATAATAGCGACTTTACCCTCAACGCTGCCCACTAGGTTCATAGCCTTGGCGACATTCGGCCCCGTACGACGTTTATCAATCATAGCGACGTTAGCATCTAGTAGTTTCGCATGCCCACGCGCACGTTCGACACCGCCGGCATCGGGCGAGACCATAACGAGATCTTGCGAAGTGTGGTTTAGTTTTTCAAAAAAAAGCGTCTTAAAATAGTCGGTGAAGACGGGGCGGGCGTAAAGATTGTCGAAGGGAATATTAAAAAATCCCTGAATTTGACCCGCATGCAAATCCATGGAAACCACGCGAGAACAGCCTGCCGAGGTCAAAATATCGGCAACTAATTTTGCCGTAATGGGCGTACGTGGTGCGACTTTACGATCTTGCCTCGAATAACCGTAATAAGGCATCACGGCCGTAATACTGTTCACCGATGCACGCTTCAGAGCGTCGATCATAATAAGCAGTTCCATGAGATGCTCATTCACAGGTGCGCAGGTGCTTTGCAAAACGTAGACGTCTTTTCCGCGGACGTTTTCGCCAATCTCTACAAAAACCTCACCATCACTAAAATTTCGGATGGTGCACTGCCCGAGTGGCGTTCCTAAATGTTCTGCAATTTGACGGGCCAAAACGGCATTAGAATTTCCAGCAAATAGGCATAAGCGCATGGAAAAAATGCTAGCAAACGTCTAGTGGGACGTCATTTTATTTACCTGATTTTAGGGAAATGGTTGGGGTGCTAGGATTCGAACCTAGGAATGCTGGAATCAAAATCCAGAGACTTACCACTTGTCGACACCCCAAAAGATATTGAGAACGCTGAGACCGCGAAAACTTGAAAACAGGCGGATGCGAATTAGAAAAATTTCGCAGTAGTGTTTTGATTAGTAACAGCACCCAAACAATACCTCAACTCCAAAAATCACTTTGAAAACATCGTGGTTAATTTTTTGACACCAAAAAACACCCCCCGCCCTTAAAGAAAAAACAGATAAAACAATACGTTAAATAAAAGTAGAAACTGCCAAACTTGCCAGCTGAAAATCACCCCATTCTGGTTATCCTAAAACAATCTTAATAACCGATCAGTGGAGTTAAAAATGAATCAATCAAAAATCAAATTGCTTATCCTAAGTTTAGTGACCTTGTCGGCATGCTCGTCCGCAAGTGTGCGTGTGATGCCCAGCGAATCAGGCGTACACAAAATCGTAGCACGCGACATCACTAAAGAAGGCGCCGAAGAAGCCGCCAACGAAGCAGCCCACGATTTTTGTAAAGACCGCAACATGATCGCAACGTTTGAAGCGGCCGATTCTAAATACGAAGGCAAGATGGACGAAACCTCACGCAACACCGTGCGCAAAATGTCGACGGTATTAGCCATGTCAGGCCAACCCAACGGCACGGCAAGCACGGCTGGCCGCGCAGGTCTTGGGATGACAAACGATAAAGATTATACGGCTGAAGTATCTTTTAAGTGTAAATAGTGGCCTAAGCGGATTTACCACACCCACCTTGGGTTCTGTAGCAACCGAGGTGGGTGTTTTTTTTCTGTGAAGTGCCTTTACGTGGTCTTCGTGTCGTCGATAGTATCGGGAGTGGAATGTTTGGCAGGGTCTCAGATTCTTTCCTGCCCAATCTCTTACAACTCGCTAGCCACACGGAGTACCACCTATGCAAGCCTACCATCAGCTACTGCAACATATTCTTCAACATGGTGAAAAACGGAGTGACCGCACCGGCACGGGCACCATTGGTGTGTTTGGTTATCAAGCCCGTTTTGACCTGCGAGATGGTTTTCCTCTCGTAACCACTAAAAAACTCCACACCAAATCTATCATTCATGAAATTCTGTGGTTTCTATCGGGTGATACCAACATTAAATATTTAACCGACAATCAAGTTTCGATTTGGAATGAGTGGGCCGATGCTGAAGGCAACCTAGGGCCTGTTTATGGCCACCAGTGGCGTTCATGGCCGACGCCTGATGGCAGAAAAATCGATCAAATTACAAACGTAATCGACAGCATTCGCAACAATCCTTACTCTCGGCGCCATATTGTGAGCGCGTGGAACGTTGCTGATATTGACTCGATGGCATTGCCGCCATGCCACTCGCTGTTTCAATTTCATGTACAGGGCAAGGAACTCAGTTGTCAGCTTTACCAACGCAGTGCGGATGCTTTTTTAGGCGTGCCGTTTAATATTGCCTCATATGCCTTACTCACCATGATGGTGGCTCAAGTTACAGGCTTAGTGGCCAAAGAATTTATTCATACGTTTGGCGACTTGCATTTGTACTCGAACCATATCGAACAAGCGCAAGAGCAGCTTAAGCGAGAGCCGTACCCGCTACCTACTTTGCAGATTAACCCAGAAGTGAAAGATATATTTAAATTTAAATATAGTGATTTTACTCTATTAAATTATACTGCGCACCCTCATATCAAAGCACCGGTCGCCGTATGATAAAGCTACTCGTAGCGCATGATCTGAACTTTGCGATTGGCTGCGAAAACAGTATTCCGTGGCGCATCAAGAGCGACTCGGAATACTTTAGGCAACAATCACTCGGTCAGGTTTTATTGATGGGGCGAAAGACGTTTGAGTCGTTAGGAAACAAACCACTGCCGAAACGCCACCATATTGTCTTAACAAGCCGGCCGCTGGACTTAGATCATCTATCCGATGACAAACGTGCACTTGTGCACTGGGCCCGATCGTTTGATGACGCCAAGGCCATCTACTGCCAGCAGTTTTGTGACCGCGATCTGATTATCGCTGGCGGAGCAGCCGTCTACGAACGTTACTGGCCGTATGTTGAAGAAGCCCACTTCAGCGTAGTGCAAACGCGCGTTACAAACGCTGATATTTTTATTGGAGACTACACAGAAACACTAAAAGACTTT
>CAZYPH010000170.1:0-3895 GCA_964649095.1 uncultured Oligoflexia bacterium
GCCAGCGCAGGAACTCGCCGAGTGAGCGACAAAGCAGATGAGCCTTTTTCGGGTGCTTTCGGAAAGTATAATTCACCCCAAAAAGGTTCAGATGCGCGAAGCGAGGGAGGCGATGTGACTAAGCTGGCCACGAAAGGCCAGCGCAGGAACTCGCCGAGTGAGCGACAAAGCAGATGAGCCTTTTTCGGGTGAATTATACGATTTTTGGGATGTGGAAGGTGAGCACACCATCTGCATACGACCGCACCGCTTTTTTCAAATTCAACGCCCCCGTATAGGGAATCGTCTCAGTAAAGCTCTGGTACGAGTTCGTAGTAATGGCGCGTCCGTCGTCACCCAATGCGCGCACCTGAGAGCGGCGCGTGCCACCAACGGTTAGTTTTCCGTTGGCTTGACTCAGTTTGATGTCGTTTTGTTCGTGGTCGTTTGTTTTTATTTTTACTAACAGTTGTTGCGAATCATCGATAATCAACGGACGTAATTCTTTTGCGCGGTAGAATGGGTCTTCTAGTTTCTGCTGGTATTTTGATAGGGCATCGATGTTGTTATAGGTGAGTGAGTTCAGACTTTTTAAATGCCGATCTTGTTCGGTTTTAATGGCGTCTTGCGCCGCTTTCAGCCTGGTTTCTAGCTGTTGTTTTTTATCGGTTTCTACTTGTTTGCTGTTCACGGCTTGAAAGTTCTGCCACTTTTTGTAGAGCGCTTCGTTTTCTTTTGTATTTTTATCTAAAATTTCGTTGCGTTGATTGAGTATAATATCCCGTTGCATGGTAAATTTTTTATCGGCCATGTCTTGTGCAAATTTAGCTTCTGACTCTTGCCGCTCTAGGGCGTTGCGGTATTGGTCTTGAGACAAACGTACTTTTTTTTCACCTTCGCGTTCGATGTTGTAAACACTTTGGTCGTATTGTGACTTGGTATCTTGAATGCGCATTTTACCGCGTTGGCTAATTTGGCCCTCTTCATGTTTAGCGCGGTTATTGAGGCTTGCAATGCGGTCTTCATGTTCAATGGCTCGCAACGATTCGTTAAGTTGGTATTCGGCTTCCAATCGATTACGCGCGTCACCTAGGGCGGCTTTGGTCGATTCATTTTCGAGTTCTAAATGACGGCGATCGGCCTCTTTCTGTGTGATGAGGCCATTAATTTTTGAATTGTATTCCTTGGCGAGTTTTTGTTTGCGGTCGCCAAAATCCATTTCCATTTTTTTTAACTCAAGATCACCCTCGGCCTTCATGCGGTCAACGCCTTGTTTGCGTGAGAGGGCGGTGCGTTCAATGTCTATTTTTGCTCTACGATCAAACTCAGCACGCCGGGCGGCCTGTTCACCATCAAGGTTTTTCATGGCCGCTTCGTGTTGGCGCTCTAGCTGTGTGCGTTGGTTCTCTAGATCTTGTGTGCCACGTTCCAGTAGTTTTGCTTTTTCTTCGTAACGGCGTTTTGCAGATTCCGCTAATTGCGCTGTAGAGCGTTCGTAGTCGCGAATGCGAATGTCGGCGGCTTCTTCGATGCGTTTTAATTTGTCATCGATTTTAGAGGTCGACTCTTCAATTTTTTCTTGTGACTTGCCATAGGCTTCGCGGATCGTGCGGTCTTCGTTTTGACGAATACGATCCAACTCAGACTTGCGTCGAGATTCGAGTTTTTCTAACTCATTGGCGCGGTCTTGCTCAATTTGCCTACGTTTAAATTCAAGACCGCTGTCTTTGTTTACTGCGTCTATTGCCACGGTTTATTGAACGAATTTTTGGTTCTCGAAAATATTATTCTCAACAATAGAAAAATAGGTCTTCACAACTCTCTTAAAAAGCTCTGGCTTTAGATTTTCTAAGTAGGCTTTTTTTGAGACTAGCGTAGGTTGAAGTATTAGTTTTTCTATATGTTTTTCGGCTGTTTCATCTACTTCGCTATCTTCAATAGATGAAAGGTGTTCTGCCTTAAACTGTTCGTAGGTTTCAACCCCAAATACTCTTCTGATCGTATCGAGATCAAAAAGAATATGGTGGCCCTTTGCTGACTGCTCAATCAAATATTCCACTTGATCGAGCTGCTTTTGATTGACGTAGATCATGTGGCTCTCCTTTTCCACTACAGTTCCACGACTTAAGAACTCTGCTTAAAGAATAACCAAATAAAATTTATTTGCAAAACGCATTGCGTCAACCGAATGCGATTTATTCAATGAATAAGCTGAAATCCTACTATACACGTATCTGTATAGAACATAGTCAATTTCAATACTTAGAAACGTAACTTAAAGTAATTTAATAATAATATTTATATATCTAATAAATAGTATTTAATCCTACCTAGGCAAAATCATCCTGGTAGTCTTAGGAGAGTGGGGTGTTAGGGGTTCGTTCGAAAGAGCGGGTCAGCGGGGAGAGTTTTGTAATTATGTCTTCAGAAGAAAACGATACACCTAATAACCAAAAACCATTTCTTGTGGCTGATAATTGTACCCAGTGTGGGGTCGATTTTAAAACCCTGGGAAATGACCAAGAAGAGTCGCGGCTATATTTTGTTGAAACCGAAGTGGCCCGTTGTTTCTGTTCTCAGGAATGTATTCAAGACTATTTTACACCGGTAACTCAGGTCTATGTCGATCTGTTTTCAAAGGCGTTGAAGCCGCATGCTGAGAAAGATTTTGATAGCTATAGCCAGTCTAAGTTTAAGGCCTATCAGGCGCTGACGTTAGAAGAACCTGATGCAGTCGAGACCATTACGTTAGATTCAGGCGACAAACACTACATCTATTCTGCACACTTTGAGCTACCAAAAACGTCGCACTTAGGTAGCTGTGGTTTTGAGTTTGTGGTGGCCTGTCTATCGATTCAGAACATTCCTAGTTTCGTATTTATTGGCTTTGCGACTAAAGAACCTCAGGTCAAATTTGCATTTATCGAGGCCTGTAAGCAGATGCTCAGTAAAGCGGATGTGGTTTCGATAAAACCAACTGAGTACAAGACACAAAAAACATCTGATGTTTTGAGTGATACGAATAGTACGGCTCAAGAATGCAGCCTTTTACGGCTAAATAAGACACCTCATTCTGATGCCGAGGCATTTAGAAAATTGTATATAGAATTAAAACAAGTCGGCGATTTAGAAGATTCTGAATTCGCACAATTTGATAAGTACCTTGACGACACGGTCGATGACCCCGACGAGGTTTGGTCGTTTCAAGATAAAGAGGGGCGTACCTGGCTTTCTTTCATTAAAGAACAAGACCACGCCATTCTAGTTGTTTTGTGTAACGAAGCGGCCGAGCCAAGGTTTGCATTTCCGACACTAGATCACGGTCTTGTTAAGTACTTTAAAGCAGGTGACATGTTATTAAATCGCACCCTCGGCGTGCGGAGGACACGCTTGTTGGCCGCCTGATCCTGCCGATATACAACGATTCAGTGCCTCGGTGTTAGCCCAGTCAACAATCATCAAGAAGTTAATATTTAACGATGACGGAAAAGTAACCTGCACTGGATTATTCAACACATTGGCTTGCATCGCCACACATTGTGGAGTGGCAATTAAAACTAATAAACCATTCGACTGGCGCTGCATCGGAAATACACACATTGAATTACTCCAAGGCACACCCGAGATACTAAACTCCGAGGCATTCGAACGTCCTGTACAGGCTTTAAAAGAGCCTCGACCTGAATAATCATATCCACCATTTAGTATATTGTTATAGAGTAATATATTTTCGCTATTAGGACAGTAATAGTCATCACTATGACCGCCGTTACTTGTGGTCGAAAGGGCGCTTGCAGAATAACGGTAGGCATTGCGGGTTGATGTTGTCTGTTGCTCTGACTTCGGCGTCAACGGGGCTGGTGCGCATCCCACCATCAATAAAGCCCCGACCATTAATAGTAATTTTTGTGCTCTC
>CAZYPH010000171.1:0-3856 GCA_964649095.1 uncultured Oligoflexia bacterium
CACGATCACGCACTTATTAGATATAATATATATAATATTAAATATATTGCACTGACATTGATAAAAATAGCCCTATAGATAGGCTTTTAAGAGCGCGACCACTTCGGCGGCAGAACGTCTAAAGATCGGCAGCACTTCACGAAAAATGTATTTAATGCGTTGGTCTTTGCCGACCAATATAAAACCTCTATTAGCCATGGGGAGACCGAATAACTTCATGCCAAATAGATCGGTGATGTGCCCTGATGCACCGCCGGCGCTGTCATTTAAAAGACGCATAGGCAGTTTAAATTGGGCTGCAAAATCACTGTGTTTTTTGCCGGAATCTAATGAAATTCCCACAATCTCAACGGGGAGTTTCCCTAGCTGATGCCAGTTGTCACGATAATCACACAACTGTTTGGTGCAGACAGCGGTAAAGTCACCTGGATAGAAGATAAACAGGATGGGTGATTTTTTGACCGCCTCGGCAAGAGACCATTGTTCGACAACTACTTTCTCGCTTACGGAATCAAATCGATAACTCTCTGCTTTTATCTCAGGAACGCGGTCGCCGGTTTGAAGTTTCATATTAAAAAAGTTATATCCAAAAACCTATGGATTACAAAGCAACGTTAAATTTACCTCAGACCGATTTCCCGATGAAGGCTAGCCTGCCGATAAAAGAGCCCCTTCAGATTGCGGCGTGGAATGCCGAACACACCTATCGAAAGATGTTAGATGCGAACAATGGGGCACCAAAATTTACGCTGCACGATGGTCCGCCGTATGCCAATGGCAACATTCATATGGGGCACACGCTCAACAAGGTTCTTAAAGATATCTTGATCAAATATAAGAATCTTAGCGGCTATAAAGCGGCGTTTATTCCTGGTTGGGATTGTCATGGCTTGCCGATTGAACTCGGTGTCGAAAAGCAGCTACGTGAAAAGAAGATTGAAAAACAATCTGTGTCAAAAGTAGCTCTTAGAAATTTATGTAAAGAGTACGCACAGGGATTTATTGATAAACAATCCGAGCAGTTTCAACGTTTGGGCATTTTAGCGGATTGGCAGAACCCCTATCGCACAATGTCGGACGACTATGTTGCGCAAATTATTCGTGAGTTAGGAACTATCTCGGCATCGGGCGCGCTTTATAAGGGAAATAAACCTGTCTATTGGTGTGCGCACTGTGTGACGGCATTAGCGGATGCTGAGATTGAGTACCATAATCATATAAGTGATTCTGTATATGTAAAATTTCAATTAACAGAATCGGCTCGAACAAAATTACGCACCACTATAAATTTTGCCGAAGAAGCTGTTTCAGCTGTGATTTGGACTACGACACCTTGGACTTTGCCCGCAAATCTAGGCATCGCCATGCACCCGGAGCTTTCGTACGTTGTAGCTCGCCATCGTGGTGAGTTGTTAATTGTTGCAGAGGGTTTGTTAGAGAAATTGACGCTTACCTTTCAGGATGGATTTGAGGTTTTAGGTACTTTTTCTGGGCGTATTCTAGAAAAGGAATACGCTCTGCATCCGTTTGAAAAGGACCCAGCCGGTAATCCACGTACTTCGCTATTTATTTTGGGTGATCATGTCACACTGGAAGCTGGAACTGGGTTGGTTCATACGGCACCAGGACATGGTGTCGATGATTATCGTGTGGGATTAAAATATGGGCTCAGTGTTTATGCGCCTGTTGATAACTATGGAAAGTTAACCGCCGAATCGCCTCTGTTTCAGGGGTTGAAGATTAGTGATGCCAACCCAAAAATTACGGAGCACTTAAAGACAATAGGCGCCTTGTTGCAGAGCTCAAAAATTGAGCACTCTTATCCGCATTGTTGGCGTTGTACGAAGCCTGTGATCTTTCGCGCTACACCACAGTGGTTTATTAGCGTTGAGGATACAAAATTACGGCAGCGGGCTATAGAAGCCATTAAAGCTGTCGAGTGGATACCCCAGTGGGGTATCAATCGCATTCTGGGCATGATGGAGAGCCGTCCTGATTGGTGTATCTCAAGGCAACGCACTTGGGGTGTGCCGATTACGGTTTTCTATTGCGAGAAGTGTAATGACTCGTTGCATGACCAGGATCAATTCAATTGGGTGGCCGATCTTGTGGAAAAAAATGGCCCCAATGTTTGGTATGAGTGGTCGGTCGAGAAATTGATAAAACCCGGGTCTGTGTGCAAAAGCTGTAGTTCAACGTCCTTCCGAAAAGAGACGGATATTCTAGATGTCTGGTTTGATTCGGGCGTGAGCCATGCCGCTGTGTTGGCGAGCGAGAGAAATAAGAGTGATGTATCGTGGCCTGCAGATTTGTACTTAGAAGGCAGTGATCAACACCGAGGTTGGTTTCAAACGTCGTTATTAACGGGCGTAGAAACGCGCGGTAGGGCGCCGTTTAAAGCTGTGCTGACGCATGGTTTTGTGAACGACAAAGACGGCAAAAAAATGTCGAAATCGAAGGGGAACGTCATTGACCCCATCGAATTTTGTAATAAATCGGGTGCCGAGATTTTACGTCTATGGGTAATCGTTGAAGACTACCGCAATGACGTTAATTTTTCGTTTGAAACGATTGATCGTGTGTCGGAGAGTTATCGAAAGATTAGAAACTCATTTCGATATATATTGGGAAATCTATATGATTTTGACGCGACAAGCCACAGCGTGCCGGATGATCGTTTGTGTGCCATAGATCAGTGGGCCCTAACGAAGCTAAATTATTTTCTAGAGACGCTACAAAAGGCTTATGAAGCCTATGAATTCCACGTTGTATACCATGCTGTCGTTAATTTTTGTGTTGTCGAGTTGAGTAGTCTCTATTTTGATATTCTGAAAGACCGTTTGTATACGCTACCAAAAAATAGCGCCGAGCGGCGATCTTCACAAACGGTGTTGTTTCGAATAGCTGAAAGCCTGGCTCTATATCTTGCGCCGATTCTATCTTTTACCAGTGAAGAGGTTTGGGGTTATTTAAAGAAGACGGGTTCTGTTTTTGAGGCGAAACTTCCAGTCATCAGTCAACAAAATCAGTTTACTGATAGTACTCAGTTAATTGACCTGTTTTTTAACGAAATTCGCACGCCTGCCAATAAAGTGCTCGAGCAGGCTCGGGCCAATAAAGAGATTGGGTTGAGTCTGGATGCGGCATTAGAAGTGTCGCACCCCATGTCAGAGAAGTTTAGATATCTCGGTGAAGACGTGGCACAATTATTAAAAGTTTCTGAAGCACAAATAACAGCGTCATCTGAGCCTCGTATTTTGGTTAAAAGGGCTGAAGGAAAAAAATGTGAACGTTGTTGGCGGTATTCTAGAGATGTTGGGGGCCATTCACAGCATGCGGGGTTATGCAAACGTTGCGTGGAGGCTGTATCAGCGTAGGGACGAGCACCTGCGACAATGCTGTCGGATTGTGTTTTATTGAAGTGAATACGTAGTACTAATTTTAAAGATTGGTAATATAGTGAAAATTAAATATTTAATATTGCTAGCCGTGTCGGGTAGTGTTCTTGCCTTAGATCAACTGACTAAGCTCATCGTGAAAGAAAAAATGTATTATGGTGAGACGATTCCGTTGATCGCCAATTTCTTTAACCTAACGTATGTGCGAAATCCGGGAGCGGCTTTTGGCATGTTAGGTGGGTTAGATGCTAGTTACCGTGTTCCATTTTTTATCATCATGCCCGTTATAGCATTAGCGGTGATTTTCTATATTTTTAGAGGCATTGCAGATTCTGATCGCCGCGTTAGTGTTGCACTGTCATTGGTCGTAGGGGGAGCCTGCGGCAATTTTATTGATCGTGCGGCGTATAATTACGTTATCGATTTTTTAGATTTTCACTATCGTTACCAAGTACACT
>CAZYPH010000172.1:0-3802 GCA_964649095.1 uncultured Oligoflexia bacterium
CTTTACGAGAGCGCGTTGAAGATATTGCATTAATTGCAAATTTCTACTTGCAGAAGTTTACTCCGATCGACTCGCAAGGCGGTAGTTACAGGTTAGATGATAGTGCGATCACATTACTCGAGGCTTATAATTGGCCAGGCAATGTCCGAGAGTTAAAAAACCTTATGGAACGCGTGGTGATATTTTCAGAGTCCCCAGTGATTGATGCCTCGCTATTGAAAGAATTGGCCCCAGTGCTTTGTTTGTCAAAAGATTGTCGTGCTGGTGCTTCAACTGCTCGTGACTTGCCATTGAATCTAACAAACACCGGGCTTGATCAGTTGTCTGGTTTGTCGTTGCGCGACGCTCGTTCCGAGTTTGAAAAAGAATTTATCTTAAAAAAATTAAACGAACACGGTTGGAACGTTTCCAAGACAGCCCTTTCGTTAGGTGTCGAACGTAGCCATCTTCATCGAAAATTAAAAAGTTTAGGCATCGACTCGGATACAAATTAAAAATATTTAGGAGATTTTATGGCCGAAAAAGTAACCCCGCGATCAGCTGACTTTTCTCAGTGGTACCAAGACGTTGTTTTACAGGCTCGCCTGGCTGATTATTCGCCTGTTAAGGGGTGTATGGTAATCCGTCCCAACGGTTATTCCATATGGGAGCGCATTCAGACAGCTTTAGATACACGCTTTAAAGCGACGGGGCACTCCAATGCCTATTTCCCAATGTTTATTCCAGAAAGCTTCTTAAAAAAAGAAGCAGAACACGTTGAGGGGTTTGCGCCGGAATGCGCTGTGGTGACGCACGCTGGGGGTAAAAAACTAGAGGAGCCTCTAGTGGTACGTCCTACCTCTGAAACAATCATCAATTCCATGTTTGCCAAATGGATCAAAAGCTATCGTGATTTACCAATGCTGCTCAATCAATGGGCGAACGTCGTGCGATGGGAGATGCGTACGCGATTATTTTTACGCACAACGGAGTTTTTGTGGCAGGAGGGGCATACGTGTCATGAAACCAGTGCAGAAGCTCAAGAAGAGACGTTAAAGATGTTGGAGGTCTACCGTGACTTCGCTGAAAATATTTTAGCGATGCCTGTGATAGCTGGCCAAAAGACGCCTTCAGAGAAGTTTGCTGGCGCCGACAGTACGTATTGTATCGAGGCTATGTTGCAGGATGGTAAAGCGTTGCAAGCAGGCACTTCGCACAATTTAGGCCAGAATTTTGCTCGAGCGTTTGAGACGAAATTTCAAGACCGCACTGGTCAATGGCAGCATGTTTTTCAGACCAGTTGGGGTGTTAGCACACGCTTGATTGGTGGCCTGATCATGACCCATTCTGACGACAAGGGCTTAGTCTTGCCGCCGAGGGTCTCGCGTTACCATGTTGTTATCGTTCCCATCACATTTAATCGGGGTGAGAAAACGGCCGAAAAAGACGCCAAAGTGCTCGAAGCGGCCAGTAATCTTGCGAGCCTCTTGAAAAGTCAGAAAGTTTTATTTGAGGACGGTTCTGCGGAAGACGTGCGCGTTTTGGTTGATGACGATGTTCAGCACTCGTCTGGTTGGAAATTTCATGAGTACGAATTGATCGGTATTCCTATTCGGATCGAAATTGGCCCAAGGGATCTTGAAAACAATCAAATCACTTTTGTGAGGCGCGATAAAGACGCAAAGTCTGTCGTTAATATCATGGACGCGTCTAAAATAATCCCAGTCGAGCTTGTAGCGATGCAGCGCGCATTACTTGAAAAGGCTCGCGCATTTCGTCGCGACCAGTCCAAATATTGTAGTAGTTATTCCGACTTTAAAAATTCAATTGAAGATGGTGGTTTTTTCTATGTTGATTGGTGTGGATCACCTGAGTGTGAGGCCAAAATCAAAGAAGAAACCAAGGCCACTATCCGCTGTGTTCCTTTTGATTATGGCGATCTTAGCGATGCACCTGAGTCACTGGCTGGTTGTCTTTATTGTCAGGCAGCAAGTAGGCAGCGAGTGATTTTAGCCCGAGCATATTAGTATATATAGATATTTATATGCAAAAAAAGATACCAAATATAATTGTAGCTCTCGACCACATGACCCCGGACGAGGCTAGGCACTTCACGGCAAATTTTGGTCCTGAATTAATGCCTTGGATAAAAATTGGGCTTGAGCTCTTCGTTCAAGGTGGCGAGCAATTAGTTATCGAGTTTAAGCGGATGGGCTTCCATATATTTCTAGATTTAAAGCTTTTTGATATTCCAAATACGGTATCTCAAACTATTCATCGGTTAAAAAATCTTGGTATCGACTTACTAACGGTTCATTCTCTTGGTGGGCCAGCCATGCTTGACGGGGCAGTGTTAGCTGCAGAAGGATCCTCCATTCGGTTGCTTGGGGTAACGCTTTTGACTTCGGTTTCTTCAAAAGATTTAAAAAGGCTCCCCTTTGTTGCCCTGGCGAGTGGACCAAGCCGGGAGAAAATCGTTGAGGCCCTAATCGACGTATGTGCTCAGTCTTCATTAGCGGGAGTAGTCTGCGGACTAAGTGATCTCGCTTGTGCGCCAATCAAAGAACGCGTTCAGCGGTTTGGTCTTGTGACGGTTACTCCGGGTATTCGTCCTAGTTTCTCTAGCGTTGAGGGAGATGATCAAGTGGCTGTTGGCACACCTCGTATGGCGATCCGCAGTGGTATCGATCACGTCGTCATTGGTCGTCCAATTACACAAGCTCTCGACCCTCAAGTAGCTCTAAAACTTGTGCGAGAAGAATTTTCAGTTTGTTAAGATAGTTGTTTCTTTTTCCTCCGTATTTTTTGTAACGATAGGTCTTATGGCGAAGAGTAGTTCCTCACAGGGTCATGTCGATGTTTCGGGCTTCCATTCAATTCTTGAGCATATCAAAACGTGTCCACAAAACGTGCTTTCGATCCAGGTTCCAAAGGGTCAGACCCCTGGCTTTAGCCCTGGGCGACTCAACGAGGTCGTTGGGCTTGCAAAACGGCATCAGATTCCAGTTGAGGTATCAAAAACCAGCGAATTAACGGCCAAAGTTCGTTCATTTACGTATGACGATTTTTCAGAGTTCGTGCAATTTCACGGAGAGCATGCGTCGGCGAAAAGCCTCGTAATAGCCCTTGATGGCATTACAGATCCTCATAACTTTGGTGCCATAATTCGATCTGCGGCCTTTATGGGTGTAGATGCTATAATTATTCCACAAGACCGTTCCGTTTCTATTAATCCCGTAGTTTTTAAAATCGCCAGTGGAGGCGTGTCTCATTCCAGCATCATACAAGTTACCAACCTTCCTCAATCACTAGAAGGTCTGAAGTCGGCTGGGTACTGGATTGCGGGATTGTCCGAACATGCCGAGCAGTCCCTACAGTCCCTCGTGCCATCTGAAAAATTGGTAGTTGTCATTGGTAATGAAGAAACGGGTTTAAGGCCATTGGTCCAAAAACGATGTGACTATTTTTTATCTCTTCCAGCTCATGGGCCAATAAAATCGCTTAATGCCTCTGTCGCCGCTAGTTTAGCCTTGGCGTGGGCAAAAGATTTTTTTAGGAGATAGTCCGATCTTCAGTCGAGAGTCGGCGTAGCTATTTTATAACCAATTATTTTGAAATAAATGCTTGTTACCAGATTGCATCTCTAGAAATTCTATCGTAGGTCTTACCTATTATTTGTTAATTTTCGTCGGACAGGATTAACATTCCTTTTACGGCAAAATTACAGGAATAATAAGTATTTTTAGGTTCATACAAGTCCAAAAGTAGTCCAGAGAAGTTGGTTTAAGATTTGTTTGTGCTGGTGTAGCTCAATTGGCAGAGC
>CAZYPH010000173.1:0-3780 GCA_964649095.1 uncultured Oligoflexia bacterium
CAAGTTGCCGGCAAAACATGCCGATACGATTTATAGATAGTACTGTCTAAAATCTAAACACTATCCATTTAGGGTCTCGGAAACGCCTTAAAATCAGCTTAAATTTCTGCGTCCATTTTGCCTAGAGCGTTATTTCCCCGACACTTTGAGGTTTTTTACGCCCCTGCCGATAATCGTTAATAGGTGGGGATCAGTACAATGTTTGTAAATCAAACAAACGCTCGTAGTTTGTTGTTTTTCAGAGCAAGGCAGCGTCTGTTGAAACAACAGAGAGCCAATTCAAAAACTCGACGTAAACACGCCAAACAACCTACTACTGCTTTCAGCACTCGCCCTAAAACGCACATCGACCTTCGCAACGCCTATTACGCAAAAAATAAATACATTCAAAAATTTACATATAATATTTTAAATATATTTATAATTATATTTCTTGGCTCATCGGCCACGATTTCAATTATAGGGTGTGCTCCGAAGGCGTCATCGAGACAGAGTGTTGGTGCTTCAACGGTTAAAGAATGCATTCTGCCCGATGTTCAAAGCAATAGCCTTCAAGGACGTTGGCCGACGGCACCCATTAAAATCTCTTACCGTCAGGGCGAATGGGCCGAGGCTGAAATGGCTGCCATTAGTGCTGGTGGTCAGACTTGGAATAATTTTTTCTCGAGCTCAAAGGGTCTTTCTGTTTTTAACATCGCGAGCTCAAATCAATCGAACGTCTCGCAAACGGCACCGGCATGCAACGGGTCGACTTTGTCGGACGGCGTGGTCGTTTACAAACGCTACTCGAACTGGACGAAATCATCGGCGGCTATTGCTGTAAGCACTACGTGTTTTCAATCGCCTACCGGCGGTTCGTCGGTCTCAACGATCACTAACGCTATATTAGAATTTAACTATGTTCATTTTTTTAAAGAAGGCAGCCGCAAGTACCCTGACTTGCAAAGCATCGCCACGCACGAACTGGGTCATATTCTAGGGCTCGACCATGCTTGTGGCCCACTCGGTAAACCTAATACCGGAAAGCCCAATGTCGTTTGTCCCGATCTGTCGGCCGACCCGAGCAATCCGTTGTTTGAATCGGTAGTGTATCCGGTAGTGTATTTTTCCGTCGATGGTGCGGGTGAAGTAAAACACGATTTGAGTGAAAACGATCAGGGGCGAGCGAATTGTTTGTACTAAACGCAGATACTCAAGCGTCTCGCCACACGACACAGACCACCATTTTCAAAGCCGCGCCAAAAGCCCCGTCTTTAGATGTTCGCGGGCGGCATCAAGCACCTGACCATTCACTGCAGATGCCTGAAAAATAGGACCCATAACTTCAATCAAGAGATCAAAGTATTTTTTGTCATGGAGCTGCGGACTACCCGACGGCGATACCAAGCCAGCCAACGTGTCTGTTAAACGAGCAGAACCAGACGTCTTAGCGTTCGTGTGCAAGGCACGCAGTACACTCACCGCCTCAGTTGTTTGTTCAGCTGAAAGTTTTGTAAGCGCCCCCTCAAACAACTGGAACCCAGCCCTAAAGTTACGGCTCTTTTGCGAGAACGACGCCTGCAGATCGCTTAGCCCAGCAAGGCCATACGCGGGTGACCCATCACCTACAGTACGCTCTAAGAAATATTCTAATTCTTGTATACATCGCAGCAGAACAATAGCCTGAAAGTTGTTGCCCAGATTTAACGAACTAATCATGCCACCCATAAAAGCATACAAATTTTTTAATACACCGCAGACTTCAATACTACGCACATCAGAGTGTCGGGTGAGTTTAAAAAATTTATGCTGCGACAGACACTGCGTTAGATAATCTGCCAATTCATCGTACCGCGTGCCAATGACCGCAGCACTGGGTTTCGATTCAAAAATTTCACTGGCTAAGTTAGGGCCTGAGAGTACTCCCACACGCAGATGGCCGGCGTTTCGTTGTATATATGAAGATATATATTCTAATGTATTCGGAATAATGCCCTTAATCGCATGCACGATATAGGGCACGGTCGACGCCTCAGGAATTTTGGTAAACTTTGAAAACGCCTCCGCAAAACCCACTGATGGCACCGCAAACAACGCCACCACAATTTGGTCGATGTTGTGCACTCGAAGCCCATCATAGTCGCACACGGTCACCGAGGGATTGAGAGCTACCGTTGCGCCGTCAAACACACACGTATGGGTGCTTTGGCGCTCTGCGGCGCGCTGGGCATTGTGGTCGACAACCAACACAGGCAAACCATTGAATGAAAAAATATTGGCTAACGCCACTCCCCAACTACCGGCCCCGACAATTGCGATACTCAAACAAGCTCCTTTGCGTGCATAAAAACGGTGCTTGTTTTAGTAGACACAATTGCGTTGGAAGTGAAAAGGGGTGGGTGTTTGGTTAGCCGCCGGTGCCGGCACCAGTTCGATGATGGGCATCGATATTTATAATAACAATACCTCCTGGTGGCGCGCCGGGTGGGGCATCTGGGGTGTATCTGCCATCGACCATGTACCCGTAGACAAAATGGATGCGACTCGCAGAACCAGTGCGACTGCTCAGGTTTGCCTGCCAGACTGGCCCCGTTGCACCAATAGACCTTGCAACGTTTTGAAGGTCCCCTGGAACAGGATATGTCGTTTTTACCTTACGCCTAGCCTGCGGTACGTTTATCGGGCCGGCATTCGCGGCAAGTTCGTTAATGAACTCTTGGGTTCGCTGGGCTAACTCCTCAAACGTTGCACGGCTACCACGCACAGCATTGACCTGATCAATAGCTCTCGGAAGCATGACAATAGTTCTTTCACCAGAAACATTCGGCACAAACAACGGCGCCTCTGCCGAATCACTCACGCCCGAGGTGGGCGGCGCCAAGACGCGCTCGATAGCCTCCTCGTACGCTCGAATTAGTTCTTGCGCCTGACGATGTACCGTCGTGCGCTCGGCCTCTGGCACGGCCTCGAAACGCTGCCTAAGCAGTGCCAAAGACTCCCGAATCAAATCGGTATCTATCGGCCGAGGTGGCCTAGGCCGCGCTCTATCGACCGCGGCAGCCTCGAACACTTCACGCAAGAGCACCTGCATCGTACGGCGTCGCTCTGAATTGGCGCGCGCTAGGGCAGGGTCTCTCAATACCCCTAATAAACGGGGCTGACTTCGTGCAATGTCCAGCGCTTGTACGATGCCTTCTGGCGAAGATTCACCAAAGGCCACTCCAGTCAACTGGGCAAGCATAGAGCCGACTTCGTTTTGGAACCTGAGATCCAAAGACTCAGCGGACTCGACTACTGGCAGACTGACCGAACGACTCGAACGCCCAGTCTCGACCGCTGCCGGTGGCTGCGTTGGTATATGCCGAACAACACCCGATTCCCGCCGCGCGATTTCTACCTCAGACGGACTTTCTGGAGCGGTGACCGGAGCGGCAACCGGCGTAGGCTCGGCAACCGGTATCGGCTCGGGCGACGCACGCTCAGCTTCAGTTGGGGACGCGACCTCTGGCGGACGCGTTGGCTCGACCGCAGCGCGCGGTGTACGCCGCACAGGCCTTCTAGGCGTAGACGCCGAGGTGGCAGCAGCAATGGGGGCGGGCGGTGCCGCGATGTCTGGGGTAGTAAGCGGTACAGCCTCTAGCACGGGCCGGACTAAGGGGATAGCCGCCTGTGACGACGCTTGAGGAGGGACCGATGGAGTGGCTTGAGGGATTGCTTGAGGAGCCGCCTGCGCTACTACCGGCGCCGCTTCGACCTCAGGCGCCACAATTTCAAACGCCCGGCGGGGGATAGTAAGTAGAC
>CAZYPH010000174.1:0-3749 GCA_964649095.1 uncultured Oligoflexia bacterium
AATGAGTGAGTTTGGGCGAACGACTCGTCAGAATTCAAGCCAAGATACCGTGGGCAGCGATCACGCTCGCGCAAGCAGCGTGATGATACTTGGCGGTTCGATCAACGGTGGCGTGGTTGGTGACGACCCGGCGATTAGTCAGATAATTAACAGCAACGGGATCACCTCGACCATCGCCTTCGAAACACCGATTGGCGCTGTGCTCGATTGGCTGCGGGCCGAGTGCGGGCTAACGCGGTAATCAACCCCTGCTAATTTAGCGTAATACTTTACAATGTACGCGATGGTGTTTGGATTCAGTGGTTTATTAAAGTCACCGGTCGCATTGTTTTTAACGGGCATAAATAGGGGAGCATCGTCTTCAAGGGTTCTCTTTGATATATATAGATAATCTAATATTGATTGGTGGACGTCTTTTGGTAGTGGCAGCAGGCGTTGTTTGTCGCCCTTACCTTGAATACGAATGACCCATTGGTTCTGATGCTGAAATATATTGCCGGTACGTAGACTTAGAAGCTCGGCACGTCGCAGCCCCAGTCTAAAGAGAATAAAAAGAATGGCTCGGTGCATAGCGCCTGAGCGACGGTGGCGGTTAGGCAGTTCTAGCATTTTTTGTACACGATCATTCGAAATATCTCGTGTAGGGCTTATCTGCTCGGCTCGGTAGCTTTTTACGGCACGTGCTGGGTTGTTGGGAATGACTCCGTTTAAGACTAAAAAATTCAGAAATGATTTTATCGAGGCAATCTTGCGGTTGATCGACACCCTCGACAACGTTGTTGGGGCGTTTGTCTGTGCGTTTGCAGACTCGTTTGGCTTCGTGCTGAGGTACTCGCGATACTCGACCAGCGTGTGTACCGACATGGTGCGCTCCGTGCCGTCGTCGTTTGGGTGTTTTAGGTAGGTCAAAAATTCATGAAGATCTTTTTCGTAAGCCCGCCGTGTGTGGGCGCTGTTTTGAACTTTTAGAAAAGAATCAAAGAAGGCCCAGAAGGCATTGTGTGGTGGAAGGACCTCTGTTGGGTAGTGGCTGCGTTGTGACGAGACCGCTTGTACGTGGTGACTAAGTTGCGGCGAGTTGGCTTGTGTGACAATAGTCGGGGTGGTGTTGGTTGTTGGGTTGACGATGGTTGAAGTAGTGGAGTGGGTTGCTTTTTTTTCGGAGAACGTTTGGTTCTCTGGAGAACCTTCTCGGGGTTGGGGAATGACCGCCGGGGCGGGGTTCTCTGTGAACCGAGGGGCAATGAGTGGTGTTGGGCTGTTTGCTGAGACCTCTTGGAAGGTTCTCGGAGAACTATCGTTTAAATGAGGTTGCTTACTTTGTAGTCCTACCTTCATACCGTGTTTGAGGCCTCGCCAGCCGTGGAGAACTACCGCCCAAATCACGGCACAAATTGATTGCAGTGCCGCTGTTCTCCGTCGAAGCGCGCTTATTATCCGACTAAAGTGTTTTTTCTGAGTCCGATCCCTGGTGCCTCGCCGTGCGTTCGTTAGTTGGCCGAGGTGCCGATTCTCTGGTGGTGTGTGCATGGTGATTGGGTGTCCTTTAGTATTCTCCGGCGGTGTGGAATAGACCCTGAATCCATAACCACCCTGTAGCCCCCTATGGGGTCTGTTTTTATTGTGCCCCACACTTTTTATTAGTCAATAATATTAGCGATAATTAAACTTATCACTAATAAACAAAATCCACACCCCCGTCGATGCCCCGAAACTACCCCTACCTACCCCCTTAACCCCCAAAATCCCAAAAACAGGGCTACCCCAGGTAACTTGTCCTAAAACAGCATGCTTGTCGTCGGGGAGTCGGGGAATCGAGTACGGGTGGGCGAGCTAATAAAATAAAACTGTCAGGTAATCTGGGTTAGACAAGGGCAGGGGGGCAGTACGATCGTCTCGCTACTATCCTACGCCCACACATGTTGGGATGACATCATAAAACCACGCCAGGCAAAGCGACTCAGGAATCACAAACTAGAGCCTTAATGTTGATGTTGAAATTTTTTAGACGAGGCCACGGCCTCCAGAAAAGCCGGAGTATTGACTCAGGTATTACGATTCTTGGGTAATCGTAAGTGGGTCAAAGGTACCTTAAAGCCCCAACCACTCGCCGGAAAGGAGCCGTTCGAAAAACTCCAGATAAGGCAACGCTTCCACTTTATCGTGCAAGCTTGCTCGTGGTTGGCTTGTTACCAAAACCTTAGGGACTTTTGGGTACTCCTCGGCGAAGGACCGCAGTCCTGCAAAATCCCTACTACTTGGATTAGTGGTGCTTTTGATTTCGACAGCTAGTAAGGGCTTACGACCGCGCGCAATAATTAAATCTACTTCATTGCCACCACGGGCTTTCCAATAAGCAACAGAGCCCTCAAAGTTTTGATAGGAAAGCAATGCTCGAACTTCTTGAATGACCCACTGCTCAAAAAGGGCCCCTTTTTCAGCCCCGGTAGGTGGGTCACTGAGACTTTCTCGTAACGCATTGGTGACTCCACAATCAAAAAAATAAAACTTTGGACTACCAGCCAATTGCTTCTGAACCCGACTTTGCCATGGCAGCAATAGAAAACCTAACAGAGTATCTTCCAAGATTTGATAATACTCACGGATAGTCTTGCTGGCCACCGTTGTCTCACGGCTCATGGCTGAATACGCGGTCTCCTGGCCTATAGTCTCGGCCGCGAGTTGTAAAAATCTGGAAAACGATGGCAGATTTCGTACAAATCCTTCTGCCTGAATTTCTTCACGCAAATACGTCGAAACGTAGGCACGCAATATCTGTTTCTTCTGTGTATTTTCTTCTTGAATGACAGCGGGTAGCGCTCCCCACCGAAGCACATGGTCCAGCCGAAAATCAGCGCCCCATTCATGCGCCGTCAGGGGGAACATTCTTAGCTCAAAAGCACGCCCTGCAAGGAGATTCGCTCCTCCGCGTTTCAATTTTCGTGCACTCGAACCCGACAGCGCAAATTTCAATTGTGTTTCTTCTATAGCCCGATGCACTTCATTGAGCAGCGCCGGGTTTCTTTGAATTTCATCCAGGATGACCCAGCCTTTAGGGTTTTTACTGCGAAAGGCATCAATCTCACTCCGAATTCGCGATGGCTGACTGAGGTATCTCTGAAAGTTGGCTTCCTCAAGTAGATCTATGTGTAGAGCCTTAGGAAAGGCCATTTTTAGCCAAGTAGATTTTCCCGTCATACGTGGACCAAAAAGAAAAAAAGAATGCCGCGGTGGAACCTTGAGGAGACGAAGAAAATGATCTGACATATTAAGTTAAATAATACTGTATTTTTTTACTTAGCACTACCGATTTGATCCGGGCGGGGGCTTATTTTCTGCCTAATTTTGCTCTAAGCATTGGTCTCTTCTGTTGAAATGTTTTGGAGCGCTACATTAAGGCCATGGTTTTTTTGCCCGCACCCTCATCTGGCTGAGGTCAAAATGACGACCCAACCTAGCTGTATTCCAATTAGGAATGCGATTTTATTTAAAGATTTTAAATTTTGACTTGTCGTGACGTGATTACTTCGATTAGTACTTAACGTTATCAGTATGGAGCGCGGGTTTAGCTCAGTTGGCTAGAGCGTCACGTTGCCAACGTGAAGGTCGAGGGTTCGAGCCCCTTAACCCGCTCCAATTTCACTTATCTCTCCAAACGTCTGGCCTCACACATCGGTAAAGCCAAGTTTTCATCAAAAATAGTACGATACTCGGAACCCAAAGCAGGTGGGTTAAGCCGGTTATTAATA
>CAZYPH010000175.1:0-3734 GCA_964649095.1 uncultured Oligoflexia bacterium
AGGGGGTTAAACGGATAATAGACGTCGGTTAAGACATCTTCTCGTTGTATCTTTACCAACCACTCGCCTGTGTGCGAAGTGGTGTCGCTATGCGTAGCTTTTGCAGTGCTTGGTTGGGCTTGAGGGTACTCTAAAACACCAGGATCAAAAAACGCGTTACGCCCCAGTTGGCCCCTGTCGGGGATGTCGACGTCTCTAAAAGACTCTATCAAAACATAGAATTCTGGTACGATAACGGCCAATAATCGGTTTCTATGCCACCAGCCCCTTGGTGAATAAACCATAAGTCGTCAGCGTCACCGTTACGGAAAAAGTAGGGCATTGTTTGTTGAGGTGCGTACATCGATAGGCGTACGTCGTTGTTGCTGAGGAATGGTTGGCGTTCGGCCTGTGCAGCAGTGAAGACTTTATTCAAATCGTAGGCACGTGGTTTTAATGGCCCGTCAATACGCGACCAATTGGTCGGTGTATTTGTTCGATAAAGGTGGCTCACGCGACCAAAAAAACCATGTCGGCCATGCTCCTCTTCGAAGGTATCGCGCGGCAAGTCAACATGGGCTTGTTTGCTAAATTTTCCTGAGCAGATAGGGATCATTGGTGGGCGTTTTTTGGTGGGTTGCATGATTTACCTCAAACTGATTGCCGCAGTTTAAGTTTTTTGTAATCTTTAGCCAAGAGGTACTACGATTATGGAATTTGTATCGTTTTTGCGAAAGTCTCCAGAAACTCCGTTCGGGCGTCCTGTTTGGGCGCATGCTAAGTTTGGTGTTTTTGATGCACAGACAAAAAATATACATGTGCTGCGCGTTGATGACGCTGTCGAGTTTATCGCAATGTGGGGTAAGGGCCGAGTTGATGTGACGACATTACAGAACCTGCAAAGTGAATTGACGGGTGAAGTACTGTCTTCAGAGGATGTGTTTCTAACGGCGCCGGTACCAAAGCCGACATCCGTACGCGATGGTTATGCGTTTCGGCAGCATGTTGAGGCCGCACGTCGCTCTCGCGGGCTTGAGATGATTCCAGAATATGATCAATTTCCTATATTCTATTTTACCAATCATCTCGCCATTACCGGGCCCGGCGATGTTTGGGTGCAGCAGAAACATTGTGAGCGTTTAGACATCGAGCTAGAAGTGGCCATTGTGATTGGGCGTGAGTGCCGCAATATAAGTGTCGATAAAGCCGATGATTGTATTTTTGGATACACCATTATGAACGACTGGAGTGCACGAGCACTACAGGCCGAAGAGATGAAAATGAATTTAGGCCCTGCCAAAGGAAAAGACTTTGCGACCTCACTAGGGCCCACCTTGGTTACGCGTGATACGTTAAAAAAGGCGGGGTTATTAGAGGCTTCTCCAAAAGGAGAGCGTTTTAAGGCCAAAATGAAGGCTTTCCTAAACAACACGCAGTATGCCGAGGGCAACGTATTCGATATGCAGTATACATTTGCTGAAATTATTGAACGTGCCTCGTACGGTTGTACTTTGTATCCGGGTGATGTCATTGGGTCGGGCACAGTTGGCACTGGTTGTTTTATGGAATTGAACGGAACAAAAGTAACTCAAAACTTGTGGGTGAAACCAGGTGATGAGGTCGTGCTTAGCATTGATGGCCTTGGTGTGTTAAAAAATAGAATAGTATTAAAAGAATACAGCGTTGGTAACGACTAGTGGTCATGACGTTATACCACTACTGGCGCTCTAGCTCATCGTGGCGTGTGCGTTGGGCTCTCGCGTTAAAAGGGATTGCTGTTGATTATGTACCGATCGATTTATTGAGTGGGGCGAACGAAAGTTCGACTCACACAGCCAGGCATCCGATGGGTTATGTGCCCGTCCTCCAAATAAATGATAAATATTTAGTTCAATCGGTGGCTATTTTAGAGTGGCTGGAAGAAACCTATCCCAATCCTAAATTATTTCCCGGCAGTGCTTTTGATAGGGCGGCCATTCGAGCGTTATGTGAAACGATCAATGCAGATACGCAACCAATCCAAAACCTCAGTGTTGTTGATCAAATTTCTACTACCGATGACAAGAAGCGGCTTGCGTGGATGGCCCATTTCACACAACGCGGCCTACAAGCGTACGAAGAACTTTGTAAGCCCTGTGCCGGGTTATTTAGCTATGGCGACAGTCTTACTGCGGCCGATCTATTTTTGATACCGCAGTGTTATAATGCCCTTCGTCAGAAGGTAGATCTTAGTTTGTTTCCCATTATTCAACGTATTTATCTGCGCTGCTTACAAGAGCCAAGTTGCCAGGCCACCGCACCAGATCAGTTCGAACCAAAAGCAACGACATAAGGCAGAAATTACCTACTTAAGAAGCGCGACCGTTCTGTCGATTTGCTTGGCATGAGTGTGCATAAATTAAGTCTTGCTGAGGAAGTGGGTAGTTTGTTTTCGAGCTTTTCGTCGACTGTGACTACAGACTTGACCAAAGAAGCCGTTATCTACTTAGAGTCTGACGACACCGATCGGCCGTTTCGTGAACGTGTGGTGTTAGCGTTAAATATTGCAGATTACCATTTGAAAGAACCCCATACGACTTCTCTGTTAGTCGACGATGGCCGCGAGGCCGCACGAGCCATTTGGGACGAGGCCGCAACAAAGCTCCTGCAAACCGTTGAACACTTTGGCCTAGGGGCAAAATTTGTAAAAAACTTTCGTAACAACTACCGTTTAGTAGTCGCTCAGGATGCTGTTGGTGTTGTGCAAGATTATACTGATGACCACTCTGTCTTGGATGTGCAGAACGACCGACCTGATGAATACTTTCAGTTCAATTTAGTTTATTGGTCTGCTTTTGACTTAGAGCGTCAGCGCCTGAATTATGTAAAACGAGTCGATAGTTTTTCCGAAAAAATTATCGCAGAGCGCCGCAAACTTGCTAGTTGGAAGTGTCAGACAGTGCTTGGTAGATTATTTTTTCCGCAGCGCAAGGCCGATCTCGAAAAATTAATTGTACGACTAGAGCAACGCCGCGACAATTTCTTAGCCTGCACACCCGACCCCAGGGAGTTAGATAGTGGCCTCATTCTGCAATGCGACGTCGTCACACTGAAAGAGTTTCAATTAATAAAACAAAAACTCTGCCCTATTTTAAAGACATACCTTCACGCTATGTCTGTTGAGTTGAAGGCGGCGTAATTCGAGTTCGATTGATAACTTGTTTCAACTTCATGGTAATTCCGATTAAGCAAAGAAGTACGAGTAGAGAAAAATAAGTTACATACTTTCCAGCGCGGACTATCATCGGTGCTGGAAATACTTGTTTGAACTTCACAAAGTCTTGCAGGCGAGCATCGTCGTCTTTCTTCCAGAGCGGCCATAGCTGTTTTTGAAAGTGGCCACCAGGAACGGAACCAAGAAATATCTCTTCGATGTCATTCATATTGAGTTTGGTCGACTCTCTTAATGAGAAAACCAAGCCTGGTTGTACTTGTGTAAGGTAAGCGTGCCCCGCATAACCAAGTAGCGGGGGGTTATAACAGGCTAGAGTTGGAGTGCCTGCGCTAATTGCGTTTAGATAATTAATGTCCGGCGCATCGGAGGCGAGATAACCAGAAATTTGTTCAGGAATTTGGTAAGTCGCCTCGGCATATACTTTTGAAATGGATGGTGACATCAATCCCCCCAAAGAGTAAACAGACGTCAATTCTACCAGTGCCGCGGCAAACAGGAACAACGACGCCAGGAGGGCCGTATATTCCGAACGTATATCGAA
>CAZYPH010000176.1:0-3693 GCA_964649095.1 uncultured Oligoflexia bacterium
TCGCGCGGTGTTGGGTATCTAGTTTTTTGATCCACTCCTGAAACGGCTCCTTACTATTGGGAAGCTGTAGGTTTTGGATTGATTTCACCGATCCTCCAGATTCATCGTAACACACTTGTGTTACGATTCCAACTGTGCATTTTTTGCGACACCTCTCTGAAGGAAACGTACGCAAATTCAGTGCAGCCACAAGTTTCTATTTTTAATAACTTTTTTTGATTTACCCACTGTCTAGTGAGAAGAGCCAAGAAGAGCCGGGGTTTTAAGAAGAGTCTAAAAAATGGTCGGGCTGACTGGGTTCGAACCAGCGACCCCTTGGTCCCAAACCAAGTGCGCTACCAACTGCGCTACAGCCCGTAATGTGAAAAAAATGAGGTGTTTCGGCTTTGGGAAGACTAGCCAGAAACGAGTAATGGGTTAACTATAAGAAGTGTTAACAACTACGTTGTCTCATTTTCTATGTAGTTTCCATTGGTTTGGCAATACAAAGTTGAGGTTCGTTTGTCTAAGATCTTTAAAGTTTCCATTCAGGGTATGAGCTGCAGCGCTTGCGTAGGTCGCATTGAAAAATCGGTGGCCGCGTTGCCCCAAGTCCAGCGGGTTGCCGTCAATCTGCTAGAAAACATGGCCTTGGTGAGTATTTCTGAGGCCTCCACCCCCGCCCCTCTTGCAGGGGTAGAAGAGGGCATTTTAAACACCATTCGCAGCTTGGGCTACCAGGCCGCGCCCTATGCCGACGCGGCGTCGAAAGCGGGGGCCTCGGCCATGTCGTGGCGGCTGGTCGTCGGTGTGGTGTGCTGGTTGCCCTTTATGGTCGATATGCTGGGCTGGTCGGTGCCGTACTTTCACAACGCGTTGGTGCCATTTGTGTTGGCGTCACTGGTTCAATGGTATTCGGGGTGGGATTTCCACAAAAAAACGATTCTGGGCCTCAAACGCCGTGCGGTCGATATGAACACGTTAGTGACGTTGGGGAGTTTTTCGGCTTATGGCCTGAGTATTGGGCAAGCCTTAGCCGGCCAGCACGCCCATTATTTTGAGAGCAGTGTTGCCATCATCACGTTTATTCTATTAGGCAAGTGGCTCGAGCTTTTGGCAAAACGCCGCGCTTTAGAAGGGTTGGTCGCATTAGATAGTTTGTATCCGAAAACGGTCAGCGTTGTCGGTGAAGCGGGCGCGGTGGTCGAAGTGCCCACGGCCTTGTTGAAATCGGACGAGGTGGTTGTCGTGGGGCCGTTTGAAAAAATCCCAGCCGACGGCGTTGTTGTCGAGGGCACGACGCACGTTTCCAATGCACACATTACGGGCGAGTCGGCACTGCAGAGAAAGTCAGTGGGCGACAGTGTATTGGCCGGCGCTCTCAACGAAGGTGGTTTAGTGCGTGTACGTACAACCCATGTGGGTGCCGATAGTACGGTGGGGCGATTGGTCGCGTTGATGCAATCAGCACGCTTAAAAAAGACCGCGTTTGAGGCCTATGCCGATCGTGTCGTTACGTATTTTGTACCGGTAATTCTTGTTATTAGTTTTGCGACCTTGTTTTGGGGTGTGTTGGTCGGTGGAGAAACTGCCGACTACGTATTACGCGCCGTAAGTGTTTTGGTTGTGGCGTGCCCCTGCGCTTTGGGTTTGGCGACGCCCGTGGTTTCGCTCGTGGCCGTCAACTACGCCTTTCGGCGTAGTATTTTGATTCGTGATTTAGATGCGGTGCAGTCGGGCGTACAAATTACGGCCATGGCGTTTGATAAAACCGGCACGTTAACCGAAAAAAACAGCCGCATTAGTGCGGTGTTGGTAGCCGAGGGGCGCCAAAAAGACGAGGTTGTGTTGCTGGCGGCGTCGTTAGAACAGTTTGTGCAACACCCTTTGGCTAGGGCCTTTAAAGCAGCGCTACAAGAAAGGTTGCAAGCCGGGGGTGTGTACTGCCCCGTAGCAGAGTTGTTAGAAGAAAAGGGCCTAGGGGTACATGGAACCATCGATGGTCGGCGCTACGTAATTGGCGGATGGGCGTTGGTGGAGAAAACGTTAAGAGACAATTTAGATACAAATAAAAATATATATAGTTATATAAATTCAATAAAAGATAACTATAAAGTTTTTTTATTGGATGTAACCGAAGTTGATGTCGTTTTTTTAGCCGCATTTCAGTTTGAAGAGAGTCTAAAACGTGAGGCGCACAGTTTAATAAGATATTTAGAGCACTCGCATATTAGTCCGGTAATTTTGAGTGGTGACCAATCTACTGCTGTAGAGAAAACGGCCAATGAATTAGGAGTGCGTCGTTGGTTTGCTGCGTTAAATCCGGAACAAAAAGTACAACATCTCGAACAATTGCGGGGCGTTTCAGCAAAACATGCAGGGCAAGACTTAGTTTCGGGCGCTGGCCAAGAACGAGTAGCAATGATTGGCGACGGTGTGAACGATGCGGCGGTATTAGCAGCGGCAGATCTTAGTTTTGCGATGGGTTCCGGCACGGATATCGCGGCCTCTGCAGCCCAGATTACTATCTTAGATGATAATTTGATGCGTGTGGCGCAGTCGTTTGAAATTCTGAAAGCCGCGTATAAAAAGATTAAACAGAATCTATTTTGGGCCTTTGCTTACAATATTGTTTTAGTGCCGTTGGCCGTAATGGGAAAACTAAACCCCATGTGGGCTAGTTTCGCCATGGGGTTTAGCAGTGTAACGGTTGTGGTGAATGCGCTTATTTTTCGACCGGATAACCCGCTTCAGCCCAATCAGGCATTCCACCCCCGACGATCAACTTGATGTTGTTAAACCCTTGATTGAGTAGCGCCTGACCAGCAACTTGAACGCGACCACCCGAGCGGCAATAAATATAGAGATTTCTATATGGTCGTAGGTCCTTGGAATGGTCGCCCACGAATTCATGAGAAATATTTTTAGCACCTGGAATATGCCCATCGGCGAATTCGTCCGGAGTGCGCACGTCTAAAATTAAGTCTTCTGCAGTGAGTGCAGGAAGTTTATTTTTTAATTCGTGAATAGAAAGCAATTCAATCGGTTGTGACATGTGTTTACCTCGTGGCAATAAAACTAAATAATTGCCCTAAGGTTGTCGCGAAAAAAGAGGGTGTCTTTTTTTTGGGGGGGGGGGATTTAGAACCGCCACGTAAGGGGCCATGTCAGTGTCCACGGGCCTTTGATTCGGCCTAAGCTTAAAATATAAATCCATCGATACAGATCAAAAAAATACCCACTCCACCGCACTACGGGCGACGGTTTTGCGTTGGCTGGTGTGTGGCGCCGTGCGACCACCCAATACGGGTCACCATTTTTTAAAGTGGTGCGTAAGAGGGTCGTGCGTTTACTACATCGCAACTGCCAATGAATAGCACTAATGATGTCTTCTAGTGGGCGTGGAAGTTCAAATCGAACGCCTGGTTTTACGGAGTCGTCGTAAAGATAAAATAACGGTGAATGTGTTGGAAAGCTATCAAACGTATTTAAAGCAATGGAGATACCGCGAAATGGAGTACTAGTTGAGGTATGGGTAATCTCTGGGGGGGGGCCGTTGTGGACTGCTTTTGGCATAGGTTTTTTTATCGGCTTTTTGTTGAGTGATAAAATCTCCGTCAGTTGTAATAAGGTCTCGCGGTGCCAGGGGCTAGATTGCAGTTCGGGGTAAAACGAATTGCAGAAATGCAGCAATGGTTTGTTTCGACCCAAGAG
>CAZYPH010000177.1:0-3628 GCA_964649095.1 uncultured Oligoflexia bacterium
CGATCGGGCGCTGATACTCTTCCGAGCGAAAAGTCGCCTCATAGGTATAGAGTTGATTCAGAAACTCTTCGCGGCCTAGGTGGTGCTCGGTCCACAATGTCTCAAAATACGTAGCAAACCCTTCATTTAGCCACGCATGCGACCAATCTTTACACGTCAGCAAATCACCAAACCACTGATGCGCCAATTCGTGCGCTACGAGCGGGTCGCCAGAGGCCTCTTGTTCTAAGTGTTCCGGATGCAAAACATACTCGGTCTGCGTCGTCGCCGAAGTATTTTCCATGCCACCATAAATAAAATCCATGGCCACGGTCTGGGCGTATTTGTCATAAGGGTATTCGACGCCTGTGAATTCTGAAAAAAATCGAAGCATTTTTGGTGTGTTGCCAAACGCCAATCGTGTTTCGTCTTCTTTGCCCGGCAACGTATAGTAATTAACGGGCATGGTAGTACCATCCGATTTTTTATACGTCTCTTGAATCTCAACAAACGTACCCACACACAGTGAAATCAAATACGTCGAGTGTGGCTGCGACTGCAGATAGTGGAACTCTAACTGATTCCCTACTGTTTTTTTACTTAACAATTTTCCGTTGGAAATAGCCGTAAGATTAGAGGCCACACGCACTTTCATTTCCGTTGTGACTTTTGCATGCGGAGCATCGAAACACGGAATCCAATACCTATTGTCTTCGTCTTGCCCCTGCGTCCACAACTGCAAATCACGGTGAGGGCATTCTGGATTCGGCTCGATAAAATACAAACCTGCACGAGGCTCTACGACAGAATATTCAATAAGTAGTATATATTTATTATTTTCAACCAAAGGCGACTTAAATTGTAGATTTAATTTCTCAGGTGTTTGATCAAAATCAACCGATATAAAGTTTAGACTTTTGCTCGCATCAAGCACCTCTGCCAACTTCACAGCAAAAACTTTGAGATCCATCGCGTCGAGTGCAATCGACTTCACATCGCGCTGACGTACTACAAATGTATGCTGAACCGAGCCTTGTAATTTTTTTGCCGCCAAATCGACGTCAAGATCGAGAAAAAGATGCTGCATCGTAACCGGTAATTCTGGTCGAAACTGCGTCGATGATTCGCGAATAAAAAAACCCTCGGTGTCACCATCAGACTTAAAAGAATGACCTACACTACAACGACATTTGAGTTGGTTTTCGAAAAGCATACACGTCCTTTTTGTTTAAATTTTTATTAGAGAAATATAAGCGCAGAGCTTTTTTGGCTGTAGTAGCGAGAGGAATCGTTACACGCGTCGCTGACTGAGAGTCCTCTAATAACGATCCATGCAATTCAGCAGCGTCTACCCACAAACCATCGCTAGCAAAGCTGTGAACAGCATCCAAATCTTTCACCCAGACCCGACCTACGATCTTATGTTTTGTAATCGCGTGTTTTATGAGCCCCAAAAATCGCATTGAATTCTGCGATTCCCAATCTGCAAAAGATTCTATTCTTTGCACAGGTTGTTTTGAACCACCTAATGAATTCAACACATCGTACAAGCCTTGGTACCATTGGCCCCTCAGACGCTCTGATAAAAATATCCGGTCACCGTCACGCACAACAACCAGATCCACTTCAAGGGATACAGACTGCGCTCGAGGTTTCGCCGCAGGCACCTGAGATACGATTTTATTTTTAAATGCCACACAATCGTTACTAATTGGGCAACGCTCACACGCCGGTTTGCTTTTTGTACAGACGGTAGCACCGAGCTCCATTACAGCTTGATTGAAGGCGCCCGCTGAAACATCGGCCAGGAGCACACGAATCGCATCTTCAACTTTATTCTGAAACGTACGTTCATAGATATCAATGCCACGTTCACCCAACAAACGCGCAAACACGCGGCGCACATTGCCATCAAAGGCTGGTTGTTTTTCACCCCAAACCTGCGATGCGATGGCACCTGCCGTATAGGGCCCTATTCCTTTTAATGCCACTAGCTCGTCATACGATTGGGGTTCGCGGCATAATCCTGCAATACAGAGATTGCGTGCCGTCTCATGCAAACTACGCGCACGTGAATAATAACCAAGCCCAGCCCACAACTCCAAGACGATTTCAAGAGGCGCCTCCGCCAAGGCTTCTGCGCTGGGTAGACGGGTAATGAATTTATTAAAAAACGGCAACAACTGACCCATTTGGGTCTGCTGACTCATGATCTCAGCTAACCAGACGTAATAGAATGTTGGATTTCTGCGCCACGGAAAATCACGCGCATGACTCTGAAACCAATCCACTATAACTTTTGGATCAAAAAGTTTTACTTGAGATGACGTCGGCATCACTGAAACAACTCTGAAAAATCGCTTGGTAGCACAACAGCCTTACCACTTTGATCTACCGCTACAGCGCTAATCACCAGTGTTGCAGCTGGCTTCATAGTTTCTAAAACCGACGTATCGTTACCCGGCATATTACGAAACACACACTGCTCAAATACCACTACACGGGTTCGTAATTCTTTAATGCGGGTACGCATAATTATTCGATCACCCAACACACAAGCTTCTCGATAGTCAATCTCCACACGCACAACCACCGGAGCTACGTTGTTGTTCTTAAAATAATCGACCGATCCTGTAGCTTCTTTTAACATACAGAATCGCGCATATTCGGCGTACTGTAGATAGACGGCATTGTTGACATGATTGTAGGCATCTAATTCGTAGCTGCGGACTTCGAATTCACAGAAAAAAGATTTCATGAATTCGATAAGTAACAATAAGTTTTGAGATCGTCTAATGGCAGGATTATTCGCTGCTGATTACGCGCTCCGCAGCCGATTGGTGGTACCGGTTGAGGTGAGAATAGAATTTCTTCGAATCAACCATGTTATACCGAAATTTCTGCGGCAGAGTATTGTTCAAAAATAGTAGTTCAATAATTTTACTTTGTGCATTGATACGAACAAACGGCTGATGAATTCCATACTCTTCAACACTATTTATAGTTGGCGCCGGAATGGCCGATGCGGTCTTTCGATTCTCTGAATCCGGCACCATCAAATGATAGTAGCGCCTTGCTACCACTTTTGATTTCTGGGCTGGGGCTTGAGTCGACTCCGTTTCCTCAATCAATACAAACCGCACGACAGATCGTGGAAATCGCTGCAAATCATAACGCTCGATACATAAGACATGATTTCGATTGCTTGGTAACTTTGGAAACGGGTTTTGAGAGGCTGGATCACGCTTCACAGACGCTTGTGCAACAGTCTCATCTGCGAGATCTCGTAAGCTGTAACACACAATCTCTTTTTGAGTTTTCGCTGACAAAACCGATAACCAGGCCTGAACTGAAAAACTCAAGCCCAACAGCATGAAACCGAAAATCTTAACAAATTTTTTAGGCCGACAAAAAACAAAAGCCAGCACAAATCCCCCAATACCTCTACTAAGATATCGAAGTTTGTGCTGGCCCTACGTGTGTCAATTACAACTACTCAACAATAATTAAAAACTGACAAACCGTTGTTTATAAACAATATTTATTTACTCTATTAAATTGTCATATATTTAGAAAACAATATGTCTACCTTTTTGACGGCGTGTATAGATAGCAAAAGTAGATTCTGGGTTACCGACACCCATATTTC
>CAZYPH010000178.1:0-3623 GCA_964649095.1 uncultured Oligoflexia bacterium
CCCGCAAAATCGGCGGCGGCCTCAACGCCTTGCTGCGACCCCTCGGCCCCCACTTTTACGCGGCTGACGCCAATCCATTCTTCGACGTGGTGACCAACCTCGTGGGCCAACACACCCGCTACGCGTAGGGCCCACACGTCGTTTGGTGTGAGACGGAGATGTTCAGGAATATCAACAGCCTCTTCGGCAGAGAGCCCCTCTAAGGCCACTAGTAGGTTTAGCGTAAAACCCACCTGTAGTGGAACGCCGTCTGTGCTATTCCAGTCTGCTACGTTTTGTAACACTCGCGTCGCCGCGTTGGTTTCGAGGGCGTCTTCAATGGTGAGCTCAATACTTGAAAACTCGCGCCTGGTAGCATTGTCACCCAGCACCTCGCGAGCGTATTGACCAAAGGCCCGGTTCAAGCGGGTTAAAATGCCTTCTAGTAGAGCGTAGGTTTTAGGAAGTTGCTCACGGGGAATCGCGTCACCAAATAACGGCGCCGACCAAGCCGCAATAGACGACAACAAGGCCATCAGCACAAAGAAGTGTCGGGTTACGCGTAAAAACATAGTGCGTAAATTAACATATTTCAGACTAAAACAATACAGTATTAATGGGTCGCGTAACCTGGGCGGAAATAGCTTGTACTATTAAGCACTTATCAGATCTGCAAAATGCTCAATTGCCTCTTCAAAGTGCGTCTTATGTGCCACGAGTAAAATCAGGTCAACTAGACTTTACTCGTGAGTTTAATCGGGTTTTTGGGCGAGAAAAACTACGGCAACGAAACTGTCGGCGTGCGTGTTGAAATGCTGTGAAGGGTGAATGGGCGAATTCCACCGAAAAAACGAACCCAAAACAAAGATGCTAGTAACGCAATCGGCGCGTTGTCGCTAAGTCGGCCAACTACCAGGTACTTACGCGCCTGCCGCACGGAGACTGACCGACTGATCCAGACGCTCTGTTATCCACACTTTAATCAATGCCTGCCGTGAAATACCGAGCCGAGTGGCTTCTTTATCTAACGCGGAGACTGTCCATGCCGGAAAATCTACGTTCACTCGAAAAACCCCAGACTCGAAGTCCGCATATTCTACAATGCTGCCACCTTGATCAAACTTATGATCTAAGTCTTCAGTCTTGATGCGCTTCTTTTTTGAATCTACTTTGATAGACTTGTTTTTCTTCATAACGCGATCTCCTAACGGAAATAATTCTGGTGCCCCCATTACGTTTTGTAATGATAGCAGTCCAAAAAACACCATCAACTGTACCGATAATCGCCCATCTTGATTCACCCTCTGTTTGAAGACGAAACTCAAAGTAGGGCGACTGCCAAATATTTTGTGCATGATTAAAATCGATCCCATGCTTCAACTTATTCGATTTGCTCTTGATGGCATCAAACTCAAACCACATATATAGAATATATACCTTTTTTATACTAATCTGAAGATAAAATTAAATTGAATAAAATCGAATACCTCAATCCCCCAAAACACCTACCGCCCATTCAACGTGTGTTCGAGGTTGTTGATGAGGCGATTTAGAGGATCGCTACGATCTAAGACAGCGTCGCAGAAATACTTGTCGCCGAAATCGTTTTTTAAGTGCAGCCACTTTTTACAGTTTTTATTTGATTTAACGGCACCGGGTTCGCGCAACACAGCGGTCGATACGTCGACCGCAAGAGCGAGCTCTTGAACCTTGGTGATGATTTTTTTCGACGTCCGCGATGCCACTTTGGGTTTTGTTTGTTGGTGATCGATGTGCACCTCAACGCTCTCACCCGACTGCTTACCAGGATAGACTTTGTTCGACGCGATCACTTTCGTGGTTTTTACACCATCTTCGATAAGCCAACTCGCACTTGGCGCGGCCACGAGGTTCTTAGATAGAATTACACAACCCATATAAATAATAGTTATGTATAAATATTTTTTATTCACGTCGAGGCTCCTCTCCATTTAATCCGCAATAAGGGGCCGGCGGTTCGCACCCTAAGAGCCTTTGAATCATAGGGTGGCGGCCGATGATGACGTTCAATCGATGTTCGATCGGTGAGTGGGTATCTTCGGGTTCTTCACCAGAAATCGAGTAACCTGCCAAGCTAGGAACAGGCTGAGCTAATACACTACACATAAAACCCAAACCTGCTTGTACCGCAGCCAACTGTTCAGGGCCTTCAGGCAAACGGGCCACTCCGACCATCAGTGCGCGCGTGCCCAGCCAATCGGCCACCGCTTCGTCCACCTGATTGGGCCGCAAATTAATAGAACGCTCAAAACAAGTTAGGAGGCCAGTAAAACACGAGGCCATTGAGGCACCTGCCTGCTGACTAACTAAAGGCCCAAATTTATGAGCTAATTCGTGACCAAATACAAGCGCCAACTGACTAACATTGTCGGAGCCATACGCATAAAGCAGGGGGGCCAAATTGATAGTCTCATCATTTACTAGCCGACCACCACTGCGGACCTCAGGCAAATAAGCAGCACTAGGGTCTAAAAAAGTAGAGTACCCCAGAAATCCCAAAAAGCGGCTGCCAGGATTATTGGTAATAGCACGATACGTCATACTGCTTGAGCGTTCAAAGACAGGGACAGGTAGGGTACTTCCTTCCCCAAACAACTCCTCAGGAATTGGCCGAATATGATTCAGGCGAATCGCCTCAAGTTGCCGACGCAACTGCTGTTGCTGATCCGCAGAAATATTGGAACACGGAAAGATTTCTTGTTCCACCACGTTCTGCATACTGCTTCGCACGCCGCTAAAAAGATTATCTAAAGCAGTTACCATACTGGCCGACAGCAGCCGAGCTTCTAGAGTGCGATTAAATGACCGTGAGGCTAGAAGATCGTTCCGCAGACGATCGGTCGCACTAGCGATTAACTGATGACCTAGACCCACCATCCAGCGACAACCTCGAGTATGAGCCGCTAAAGTGGTGCTGGTTTGGCTACCCTCCGACCCAACATCTCCGAATAAGCCTACTTGTATCGGTAGCACCAATCGCGCTCGCAAACGCACCCCCTCCAAACGATAACGTTCGGGGTTGCTGCGCACGCTTTCTACAAATAATAAGTTTTGTCGGAGGGTTCTGATGGCACTCTCTGAACACTCCGCTAGCGAAGGGTGTTGAGTACAGATTTGGTTAATAAAAAAAGTGTACAAAAACGGCAGTTCCGCCGCGAACACCATCTGTGCAAAATGGTTCTGGAGCATCACCTGCGTCGCCCGAGCGCTGGCCATCGCAGCACCATCTCGGGTCGCGCGCTCAATAGCCCTACCGTAATCCTCACAACACGACTCCTCCCGCAAATACGTTGGCAGCGCCGCTCGAATGGTAGAGTTCGAGAGATCGCCACTACGAAGGTAACTCTCAGTCAATTCGGCATCAACTTGTGTGGGATTGCGACCTTCGGGCGCCGGGTCGAGCGTCAGGCCCATGGCCTGCAGGCGTCGGCGCACCTCACCCTCGAAACGACCCTGAAAGGGAATCTGCCGAATAGCCTCACGCATCGAATCCGTTAATATGGCCTCCATACGCTGCCTAGCCGGCGCAAACGACGTCGGCGATGGCCCGCACAAACGACGCGCTGGTTCTTCACACTCGCGGCGAGGTGCTAGGGGTCGCGTTG
>CAZYPH010000179.1:0-1856 GCA_964649095.1 uncultured Oligoflexia bacterium
GATGGGTGCGACGACGTGCACATCGCTTCCCACAAAAACGCCGTTGCCGATTTTAGAGCGGTGTTTACGAGAGCCGTCAATAACGCGGCCGTCAAAGTTGCAGGTCACAAACCCACAGCCAATGTTTACGTTTTCACCCACATCAGCATCACCGATATAACTTAAGTGCGAGGCACTGGTGTGTGCCCGAATCTCTGAGGCTTTTACCTCGACAAAGTTACCAATTTTGACATGTTCGTGGATGTTTGTGCCGGGGCGAATACGCGCATAGGGACCAAGTTTACAGTGGCTACCCACATGCGCGCTTTCGATTCTTGAAAACGAATCAATTAGCGTATGCGACGCGATCGTCGAATTTAAAATCTCGACACTATTACCTAGCACGCAGTGGGATTGAATATGAGAGCGGCCATCGACGTGCACCCCCGTACCAAAATGCACAGGTGCCTGCACGTTGGCTTCGGGCACAATGTAGACCTGATCAATATCTACAAAGTGGCAGCCTTCATCGGCTAGTTTATACGCTGTCTGTTGGTAGAGCAGTTTTTGAGCACGACTGAGCTCGGACAGCGAATTGATGCCCAGTAAAACATTCGGTTGATAAACTCCGCCATCTTCAAAACATTCGGCATGCACATTTGTTTCGGGAAGATGAAAGAGGTCTGGTAAATAAATTTCATTGGCAGCGTTTGTATTGCTTAGTTGCAGTAGTGCCTGACTCAACCAAGCGGCATTAAATACGTAAACACCACCATTAATTTCGGAAATGAGTTTCTGATCAGGCGTGGCATCTTTAAACTCCACCACACGTTCAAATTTTTTTGAACCTTGCCTACGCACCACTCGCCCATAATGCGCCGGATTACTGAGCACTGTCGTAGCTAGAGTCGCCACCGCGCCACTCGAATCATGAGCCTTTAATAAACGCGTCAGTGCACCGGGGTTAAAAAACGGCAGATCCCCATTAAACACCACAATGGTTTCTGCCTGTGACACACGGTTACGCATCGCCAACTGTAGCGCATGACCGGTACCCAATTGACGCTCCTGAAACGTAAAATGATAGGGTGGCTGGTGCTGGGATTGATTACTAAAATAGTCGTCGACCGATTGTTCGACCATTTCGCGCTGATGGCCCACCACGACGTTAAGCGCCCTGTCAGCGCCGGTCGGATGCGTCGATTGCGCCATGAGATTCGCTAACAAACGATGCAGCATCGGACGCTCGCAAATCGTATGCAAAACTTTTGGAAGTGTTGATTTCATGCGGGTGCCGAGACCCGCAGCCAGAATGACGAATTCGTAGGTTGCTCTCACAAAGGAAAATTATGCCCTATCGCCAAACTTTGGCAAGTATTGGCAGTCGGCGAAAAATGCCTATTTTTTTGCCGCAAACGACAGCATGCGCGCTATAAATAAAAAAAATTTGTACTAAATACAATTTATCCATAGAATATTTGTTAGCGTAATTTCATAAATTTTATTTATGAAGAGCTGTGACATGAAGTCTGATTTTACACTGTCGCCAATCGAAAAGGAGTTCGTATGGCCCCAGCCAAAAAAAAAGAACCAACTAAAGTTGCGAAAAAACCTAAAGCTGCAAAACCAAAAACGAAGCCAACAGAACTCCGACTTTTAAAAGCAGCACCGCACCCCAAACCAGAGCCTGAAAAAAAAGTAGCAAAAAAAGAAATTGAAGACGCCCCGAGACCACCATTAGTTACAACACTCGATGACCGCTCGTTGATGCGCTTCAAAAAACTTTTATTAGAAGAAAAACAACGCGTCATGAACAGCTCACGACGCACTCTAGAAGATATTCGCACCGATACAGATGACCTTCCTGATGAAACTGA
>CAZYPH010000179.1:1956-3484 GCA_964649095.1 uncultured Oligoflexia bacterium
CCGGCAATCGCATTGAGGTCTACAACACCCGACACACGCAGTGCTTGATTCAGTGTCGATGCTTGAGTACCGATGCCAGATCGCGTAGGGCCATCATGTAGCTGCCCCCAGATGTACTCAGATTGAGCTTGGTGATTATTATTTTCTGCAACGTAGTTTAGTACACGTTGCAGTGATCCTGCAGGCAATCGACCTAGCGCCTCTTGACGTTGCCAATACATGAATTGCAGCATGTGTGGGAAGGCACCATGAGGGTCGCTCTGATGACTGATATACGAATCGACAAAACGAGGATTGACCACGCCGCGCTCAACCAAACGCGAGATAATATTTCTCTGCAACGCCTCGAACGTAAAGGCGCCGTCATTCAATTCATCGGTATTTCTAGGAACTACGGCTCGCCCACCTGGATCAGACGCACGTGCCATATACATAATTTCTAATACAAAAGACTGCGGGTCAGGCAGTCGCCTGCGAAGTAGTTCGTGTCGCTGGGCAATCGATGCTTCTAGGCGAGATATTCGAGCTACGAGAGTCGCTCGCTCGGCAGTGCCAGTATCGCTCGACGCCAACAAACGTTGTAATGAAACCAGTTCTCGTTCAGCTCGCGCGACTACTGCACTAGTGCGATCGATTGATCTAGTAGCGATTTCACCGATAAATTCTGCCCAATGCTGCGAGTTATTTCCTACATCATACAACCTAGCAACACTCTCTCGCACGGCAGCGGGAATGGTGTTGGCCTCCGGTGCCGCCTCAACCAGCTGAGCGCCAGTGCGACGGTTTTCACCCCGACTCAACAGTTCTTGAAAACGGCGCACACGCTCTGGTAGACCCGTCGTGCGAAGCTGCGGAAGATTATCAAACGCGTAGGGAATATGTAGGTCATAAAAATCCATTCGAAGTATTCTGGCGAGTGCCTGCCCTTGAATCCAATTAAAATCATTGGGGCGATAGGATATGCCTTGGAAAGCCATAATGTTCTGATCAAAGAGCACCTGCCCATCGCTATTACGAATGACGGCTCTGATTTCACCGCTATGAGCTTCGGACACCTCAGTAATAGTGCAGGACAAACCTAACTCTTGGGCCCGTCGCTGAATCGCATGTGCCATTGCTACGTATCGTGGGCGAGCATCCGCATACTCCATTGAAGTCAGCCGGCCGTCTGGTAGCCGAAAGCCGATCTCGACAGCAAAATCTCTATGATCAGGACTGCGGCGACCGAATCCTGTCATACGCCCATCTGCCAAACGCGTTTCGGGTTCGATGGCTAAACGAAAGGCTTCAGCCACGGTTGGAATTGGTGTGTTTGGTGTTTGCAACACAGTGGTTACAGGGGCCGGCGACGATGGCTCCCGAACGCCGGTAATACCCGGAGGCATTGAGGGCTCGGCTTGCGCCTCCATTTCAGTCGCTATCCTACTAAGAGCATTGACAAAACAATCCGAGCTTCCCGAGTACGCACGATCTGCTGTGATTAAAATTATGGAAGCTATCATTCCGTAAATTATTTGTTGTAACACTC
>CAZYPH010000180.1:0-3463 GCA_964649095.1 uncultured Oligoflexia bacterium
CAGTGCCCTGTTAGGTTTACGTGCCACGTTAACGCCTGTACGTTCGGTGTTGCGTGCGCCCACTCTACCAGGGGTACCTTGGCAGCCACGCCCAATAACGACGCCAACACCACTACGCCCATCAACGATTGCACCTATCGCAGCGTTGCCAACCCCTGTCGCTGTCGCCACACCAGCGCCCGTCGTAACGCCACCGCGAAGTTCGCCGGCTCCAGCGCCAACCCCTCCAGTGGTATTATTTCGCGACACGGCAGCCCAGTTTGTCGATAGCGAGGCCTCGCGATTACAGCCCCTTTCCCGATTTGCTCAAGCGTATTTGTTGTCGGTATTAAGTCCAGCAAGTAGCCCAATCACTGAGACGCCGTCGTTGCCTGATGTGCATATAATAAATAATATATATGAAAAATTGTTAGAATCTCTTATCGAAATCCCTGGCCTAAGTACTGTAGCGACTAATGCGGCCGAGAGGTATTTAGAGCAGCAAAAGAGTACCGCTCTTGCAAATCCTTCAAACTGCTGGCTCACGGTGCAACACACCCTAGTCTATTTGTTGTATTTATCCGGGCAGCGCGACGCCGAATATACGACTAATTTGGCTTCGGTTTACCATCTGCACGAATTGTTGAGGCACTTAGGTTTGGTCAGGGGGCACGATAGCGTTCCAGAAGCTTTTCATGACGGCAGTTATTTTGCGGAGCACGCCCATAAGCAAACACCAACAGCTGCCGCAACACCTGGTTATTTAGAACCCCTTACAAACGCCGCATTCGCAGCGCCAGAGGGGCATGCGTATTATGCCACCGTTCGTAGAATAGAAGCCCAGCTGCGCGCCGTAGAAGGTCTCTCGAACGATCAGGTGCGCCAGTTAGCTATTTTATTAACCGTAGTGGCCGAAGCCCCCGCCGAGAACGGGCGCAGTGTGACTGATTTTGTGCGTTTTCTTCAGAATAATCCCGTGCGCCCATTTGAACAGAATGTGGCGTTGTTGCTCCAGGAACTCACTACAGTAAAACGAGTACAGTCCTCGGCATCTGCGGCGTTACCGGCGTGGATCGCTGCACAGTGGCGGTTGCCATTGCCAACGGTTGCCCAGACGGCGCCTACAGCAACAAACAATCCCACACCAAACACCGAGCAGTCGCCGCAGACTAGTGTTTTCGATAGTCTCAAAATTCTTGCCGATAACCCGATCGCAGGCCAGAAGGCGCTAGTAGGCGTGCTACATATCTCTGAGCTAGATTGCACTAATCAGTTTGGCCCCGAACAAGGCGCTCTGTTATACCGCGCACTTACCAGTGGCCTCATGTTGACGATTTTTCAATTCGCCTTTTCGACAGGCGATGGTTTGGATATTGGGCTAGCGCCTCCCATAAAAAAAGAAACTACGCACGAGACCACGTCGCGCCGCGCCCTGCGGGTAGAGCAGTTTGAAGGTTGGCTACAACATGTCGCTGAAACATTTTTAGAGGGGCGTTACGCCACCATATTTGAGAACAATAGCCGCACACGTAGGGATGTCGTAAGAAGATCTCTATTGCTGTCTGATACGATTGCCGGCGATGTCGTTTATCTACAAACGATACTGCAAGCGATTCAAGAGTTACTGGCTTTGTACCGCCAACAACATCGTTTAAAGTCACCACAACGCATGCGTGATAACTTTGGTGACCCCAACGAAGACAGCGACGCCATTGCGCAAGCATTGCATGACTTGCAGTATAATTTTGCGCGTATGCTGCAGATGCACCAAATGCGTTTGCCGCGCTTTTTAAAGAGCTTCGGCGCTGCGGTATCGACCGCACGTGAATTACATAACGGCGTATTCAACGAACGTGTGCAACCATTAGATATTTTTGAAGCCTTTGAACCATTGCTACGCGGCAGGGTTTTATCAAATGGCACGGGGCGCTTAGACCCTGATGCCATGAGCGTTGAGACCACAAATTTTTATGAAGAAGCCCAGTCAATTTTAGCAAGTTATTTAGAGTTTCTTACTGAGGCAAAAACCCGTCGGCCGTTGACGTCGGAGGAACAAACATTTTGGAATCGATATACGGAAGGGAAACTCTTACTAAACGACGCGGTGTGGGTTTTAATCAATACTTTCCCTGCAAATATTCAAACTTTGATGCGCGATAATTTGCAGCAGTTTCAGAAGATCTATCCAATCACGGCTTTTATGCAAGCAGCAAAGCTTAAAACCCGGTCCCTTGAAGTGACGTACGCGTTGGCTCTGTTGCACTACTTCAATTATAGTTTGTTTCGATTAACCGATTTGACTTTTGTCAACGGCGACGCGGCACCTCATGTGCAACTACGTACTTTGACGCATATTTTACTGCGCCCACAGGCGTTTTTTTCTCAATTTAAAGACCACGCAGTTGGGCGTGTGGGCGTGGTCGATGAGGTATTGGCTCGCTCAATTACTCGTGCCGACTGGGTGCACGCCTTAGAGGGTGAGGGGGCTGCTGCCAAAGATAGAGTCAGTGCTCTTGAATTTGTAATGGGAAAAATGCAGATCCGACTATGGAAAACCCCTGCGCAGACGTTGGCTGGGCATTGGGCCTTTAGTGGTACGTTTACAGGACAAACGGGATGGATGGGGTTGTGGCTTAAACGACGTATGGAACACGAGCTAGAAAAGGCACACACTACTGCCTCGGGCCCTGCAACACCCGTAACTCTTGTGAATTCTCTAACGATCTTTCAAGATTTTTATAAAACCCTTGCGGGCCCGTTTAACCGAGCAGGATTCTTAGAACCCCTCGAGTTGCCCGACGGTAAACACCCTGATCTGGTTGGTCTCTACGAATGGCTTAAAGTGTTGTCGCCGTGGTTATTGGCGGTGTCTTCGGAAGTGTGGGACCTCGCCCAGTTAGACCGCGAAGCGGCCCAGCTGTTTGCCCTGGCCTTGCGATTACCCGATGCGGTCGCTGGCGCAAGATTTCCCGAAAAACAATCCCAAGTAGGGCTTTTACTTAATGCGGGTTGGGGTAGGGGCGTGCCACCCGCTAGACGCCGACGCAGTATGGAATTGGTTGTGGCGAGTAGTGACGTATTTGAATGGGTGACGACTTTTTTTAGAGAAGGACTAAGACGTTTTGCGCAGACCCAAAAAACCCTCGTACAAGAGTTCAATCGTATGACTCTTGCGCGCATTGGCGCCGGAAACCCCGACGTTGTATCACCCCACAACGTTATCAATAGTCATGGCGGAAACGAGGCGTTATTAGAGGTTTTGAGGCGGCATTTAGGCGCAGGTCATGATATTTGTGGTCAGGCTCTTACGGGCGTTAGTACGGGTCTTGGGGGTCTTGCGGACGTTAGTACAGAGTAGTGAAAAGGGGACTTATGCTGAAATTAAAACGGGGTATTTTGGGTTCGATAATCCAAGTCAGTCTTCTGACGTGCGTGTTGAATTTGGCGACCTTTACGCCATCACACGCCGTAACACGCGCAGAAC
>CAZYPH010000181.1:0-744 GCA_964649095.1 uncultured Oligoflexia bacterium
GTTTATGTGGGAATAGAGTCGCTAAAACTGCCGTCGGGTAGCTGGGACGGAACACACATAGAATCTGGGCATCTTTGGCGGTCTCATCAGCGACCACAGAAATTGTAGTGCCATGCAATTTTGCTTTCGCGTCGACCATCGAAAGGCACTCGTTAACAATTGTGCTCAGTCTATGGCCTGAGTATTCTTTTGATGGCAATTCTGTCCGAGCAAATTTGCGTAGTCCACGTACAATTTTACTGATGCGATCTGTAGAACTAGTTAACTGTTTTAGTTTAGCTTCAAATTTTTCGGGTTGATCTTTAAATTTTTGAAGTAATGGTACCGTGCCTGCAATTATGGCGAGTGGGTTATTAATCTCATGTGCGATGCCTGCCGACATTTCCCCAAGAGACGCTAATTTGGCGGCGTGCGCAGCCTTTACGCGTTGCTCGTAAGCATCTTGTTCGGCAGTCACTAACGATGTCACGTCTTGGCAGGTGCCGCTGAGTGATACGAGATTTCCGTTGCTGTCTAAGTCGGCAGCGCCATACGCTTCGACCCATTTAAAAGATTTGTCTGGGAACAGTGATCGAAATCGAATTTTATAAGGTTGTTTGTGCTCTAAACAGTTTTCTACTTTGCTCTTCCAGAGTTGTTGGTCTTCAGGGTGGATTGTGGCGTAGTGTCGTTCAAAAGAAGGCGGTCCTTTGGTGATGTCTTCATCAAAGAGATTGAACATCTCTTTTGACCAATAAATTTTGT
>CAZYPH010000181.1:754-3349 GCA_964649095.1 uncultured Oligoflexia bacterium
CCAGCTACCAATTTTGGCCATTCTTTGAGCCTGCTCTAAGGCCCGCTCAGCCTCTTTGTGGGCCGTAATATCAAAACGTATGGCGAGGTAGCGATTCACTCGATTGTGGATGTCAAACACGGGCGAAATCACAGTATTCACATAATAAGGCGCTCCATCCTTTCGACGGTTCTGAATCTCACCAGACCATGTTTTACCCTGACTAATAGTAGACCACATAGCTCTAAAGAAGTTTTTCGGGTGCGCCTTAGAGTTTACGAGGCGGTGGTCTTGCCCAATAAGTTCGTCACGTGAATAGCCGCTTACAGAACAGAAGGCATCATTCACATGCGTAATTTTACCTTGGGTATCGGTTATCGCAACAATGGCACTGCGATTAATAGCATCCATGGTTTGTTCTAATTCTCGCTTGTGTAAGTATTCTTCTGTGATGTCTCGCGCGGCGCAGTATAATAGACCTCGTGCGACGTCAGGTGCCGCAACCCAACTTAGACGTTTGTATGTACCGTCACGGCACCGGTAGCGGTTTTCAAATTCTAGGGTAGGTTGTCCCGAAGCTAACTTCGATACTTCTTGAAGAGTGGCTTCGCGGTCTTCTGGATGTACAAAGTCGATGAAGGGTTTCGACGTCAGTTCTTCCGTCGAGTACCCTAGGTGCGTGATGAAGGCTGGGTTTACTTTGGTAAAAATACCCGTTAACGACGCTATGCCGAGAAAGTCTAGTGAGACGGAAAAAAACTGGTCTAGTTCTTCGGTGCGTTGTTGAAGTTGTTCTTGAATGCTGCGTTGTTCGGTGATGTCAAAAATGAGCCCGATTAGATTGCCCTGGTTAGCTGCACGACTACCTCGCTCCCAGACCCAGCGCACCTCGCCCCTGGCATTGATAATACGGTATTTTAGGTCGAATGCTTTGCCTTGAGCAACAGCGTCTAAGATTGCTTTCGATACGTTTGTGCGGTCGTCTGGGTGGATGATGCTTTCGTAAGAGCGTACGGCGTCTCCAATAAAATCAGTTGATGAATAACCCGAGATGGTTTCTACGTGCGGACTTATGTAAAGCATTGTCCACTTGTCATTCATGAGGCATTCGTACACAGCCGCAGGCGAATTTTCTAAAATAGCAGCTAGTTGATTTTTAGCGCCATTCAATTCTTCTTGTCGTTTTTTTTGTTGAGTGACATCGGTGCACATCATGACAAGCGAGTTAATGGTGTTGTTGTCATAGAGACATCGAGAGACTACTCGCAGCCACACAGCGCTACCGTCATGCCCGATGAACCTAATCTCTTGAGCGGCTTTGAAGTTGTGTTTCGTAGAATCGGTCTTTAGCAGTGCCTCAAAATTTTCATGACTATCAGGATGTATATATACAAAAATAGATGTACTGGCAATTGCTAGAGGACTCAATCCCAACGCGTTAGCAAACTGTTCATTGGTTGAATGAATTGTGCCTTTGGGGGATAGCTCTATTAGGCCTTCTTGAGCAGCGTCGATAATTTGGTTTTGCTTATGAAGTTTGGCATTCGTTTTGTCTAGTCTCTGAATAGTCGCTTCATCCTCTGTCATCTTAACTTTAATAAATTGCATGAGCCTGCGCGCATAAAGGCCCAATGAAAAGAGTAGCGCCAAAGTTCCAATGAGCAGAAGTTTTTCTAAAAAATGTAAAGTATGCACCTCTGCATGGTCATTGCTAAAACGGAGCTGTTGTTCTTCTAAAACAAAAGATCGTACCTGTGAGAGTGATTCTGACAAAGCTGAAGTCTTTTGATCCATCTGTGCCATTCTCCGAGTGGCCGTGGCGAAGTGATGTTGTTCGATATTTGAAAAGATAGCCTGGGTAAGCTGCACTACCTGGTTGTGTTGTTTGCGTAGGGTTTCTAATAGTCCTTGATGGCGAGGGGATAGCTTCTTATCGTTCGTGTGGAGCAGAGATTTTAGCTTTTGCCAGTTCTCGAGAAAATTGTGATCGGCTAGTGCAAGATTGTGACGCTCGAGTTTGAGGTCCTTTGTCTGAAAGACATTGTTGCCTGGCGCATTAACGCGCCTCGATGCCAAGTCGAGGTCGCTGATGGCCTCGAGTAGCCCTACAGATTGAGATTGAGCAACTAACATATTGGTCGTGTGTTCGTAGTATTTGCGACTAATGAAGAGCGATAGGACGAGTACTGACGCTGTAGTAATCGAGATAGTTATAAAACTTCGATACCAACTTTTATGTAATCGCTGTGTTTCTAACTGGTATTTTGTCATGTGTCTATGTCCTAGGTGTCAGGTCTGGATACAATTTACATATAAATTCTTGTATAAGAATGTTTGCGACTGAAATTATCGGCACCGCAGCAATCATACCCATAATGCCAAAAAACTCTCCGCCTAAAAATACACTGACAATTACGATTACCGGGTGCACCTCGACGACTTGAGCAACTAATAATGGAAAGATAAATACGGTATCTACTATATTAGCAAAAACATATATTAATAGAATCCAGAATAAAATATTACCGCTTTGACTAGGCTCTAAAATTGCCACCAATACCCCAGGAATTGCCCCAATCAGTGGGCCCAAATAGGGAATTGGGTTCGTGATGCCAG
>CAZYPH010000182.1:0-3282 GCA_964649095.1 uncultured Oligoflexia bacterium
GTAAAAGCTGTTGGTAAAAGTCGTTTAACTTTCACCATTTGAAGCCACTCAACTTGTAATTTCAACTAGACTTGGAACAAGGCCTGCTAGCGTATGTATCATGATCAGTCGAAATCCAACTTTGTGCGCAAGGGAGCGGTCATAAACGTATAGCAGCGATTCGATATGCAAGAAGCGGGACCCCGCTTAGTTCTCGAATATTTTTATTAGGAATTGATTTGGAACTAGGCATAGCTGCTATAAGCCAAAGAATCTTGATGCTATTAAATCCTTGATCTATGCCAAATTTGCCTCGAGTTAGTGACTATTAATATTCGGTAGGCGCAAGTGTTGATCAGCCAACCGTAGAAGAGAGCTACGGTGGGTGACTATTATCATAGTCATTTCACCTCTTAGTTTTGATAGAGTTGCGATTAAGCGATTTTCGGTCTCTTCATCGAGGTTGGACGTGGCCTCGTCCAGTATAAGAACTTTTGGATTTCTTAAAAGAGCTCTAGCTAGAGACAGCCTTTGTTTTTGTCCTGCCGATAATCCTTGACCTTGCTCCGAAATTTTCAGATGCAACTGCTGTGGAGTATCAAAAACAAAGTGACAATCAGCGGCACGCAGTGCTTCAATTATTGCAGACTCATCAATATTATAAGTTAGACCATACTTTATATTATCAAGGACTGTTCCTTCGATAAAAAAACTATCGGCACCAACATAACCGCAGGACTGTAGAATCATTTTTCGATGTGTACTTAAATCAAATTTTTTGTCGTCAGCGGCAACTATTAAAACAGTTCCAGAATCAGGTTTGATAGTACCCAGTAGCAACGAGATAAGCGTAGATTTTCCAGCACCTGAGGGCCCCGTAACCACTAGTGTCTTTCCGGGCTGAAGAATTATATTTAAATTACTGAAGATATTTTTCTCGTTTAGCTCATAAGCAAAAGAAACATTATCAAGTTGCCACCCAATAGGACTAGGAAATGTTGCCGCTATTGGTTGTTGAATATGCTTTGGAATTAAGATTGGTGAGAATGAGTTTTTTGCGGTGGAGAAGTCCTTTGACCACCAACTGACAACGAGAGCTAAAGCCGGCCAGTTAAAAGCAAATACGGCGAATGTCCTGCCGGTTTCAGCTAGTGTCTGAACAAAGCGAATAAATAAATAAAAATATGACACCAAAAGGCTTGGTGTCATTGCTTTGGATTTAGACACCATTGTAGCAATTGTGCAAATTAGCGCGGCCCCTAGCATTTGAGGCAAAGCATATTTTATGGCTGAAAGTCTAATGTAACTCAGCATGCTTTTCAGGTATGAACTTAGAAAACCCCTTACGCCGGCTTCTTCTTGAAGTTCAGTCCCACATATTTGCATCAACAGCAGGTTTTTAATGTGGAGTGTTAAGCTTTTGTTTACATCAGTCGCAATTTTTACAATTTCAGTTCCATTGTCCTTTATTTTATTATCGATTGAACGTACGAAGTAAGCTAAAATGACTATAAGCGTGGTAGCTATTAGTGTTGGTTTTTTTGCCAGCGAAAAGAGAGTAGCCCATAGTAGTAATGAAGTTGGTAAGTACACGGCCATGCTTTGTAGAGACGACGTGCAAATTGCGACTGCGGCCACATGTTCATGAAATAAAGTTAGCACTCGTCCACTGCTCACGGAAGGGCTGTGAAACGCCCAATGCACGATGCGCGAGCGCTGTTCCTTTCTCAGAACTTCGGAGATCGCCTGTGTAAAATAAAAATGAGCACCTTGTACCATTCCACGTAGCGTCCCGACTACCAGCACAAAAATCATGGTCTTATCAAACTGTTCAAATCTAAAATAAGGAGGGATTTGAACCAGAGAGGGGTCTATTAGACCGATTGCAAGTAAGAATGCCTGCAAAGAATAGGCAAATGAGACTTCAATTGCGAAAAGCATCAGTCCTAGCAAAACGCTAACCATCAAAAATAGAGTTGCTTTTAGACCAAGAAACGAAATTGCGTTTCGAATCAAGGGCAGATTAATATTTCTTACCATGTGGGGTTATTATGGGTAATCTGTTTAAGTTTTTTTTATCGACGTAGTTATGTCTAGCACCATAAATAGACGTAGACCGCAAGAACTACTAAGAATATTGACTAAGGCTTTTGGATTCTGCAAGAGTCAACAGACGTAGTTACGTCCTTTATCATTAAAATTCCTTACGGGACTTTGAATACAAAATCTTATTATTTCGTCACTAAGTTCAATTTGGATTCACGAATCATCAAAAAAAGTTTTTTTAAACTCATTTTGCGCGTACCATACTGATCTGAAACAAATTAGGGTTGATGAAAAAGTCTGCATTAGAGGAGGATTTGCAACTCACTCACACGGTTGAAGCTAATAACCAGTATGTGGTTATAAAATATGAACGGTATCTTCAAATTATTGGAGATCGGTCGAACCAGATATTAGAAACTAGTGTGACGTCAGCTAAGCTTTTTCAAATCTAACGCTGTGCGCATTGTGCGATTCATTAAGGGGTGGCGCAATGCGTGAATGCAGCTGAAGAGTAGCGATCGAAAACGGGTTCTGGAGATCATAAAAAATGGCGATGATGCCCGGGTAATTTACCGAGCGAACGCTCTCAATCTACGTTCTAAAGGTTTAAGGTTGGCCGAGGTTGGTAATTTTTTAGAGATCACCAGCCGTACGATTTTCAACATCGAACAGAATTACGAGAAATTCGATTTAGAGAGGGCCTTAGCTGACGACCCTAGGCCGGGCGCGCCGGCGGAATTTGACGACCGAGTAAAGAGTCAGATTGTGGCCATGGTATGCACGGATCCTCCGGAGGGATTTGATCGCTGGACGCTCAGACTGCTGTGTGAAAAAGCTATCGATCAGGAAATTGTGGGTTCGATTTCTCACGAGACGATCCGGTAATTTTGGAAGAGCACGATTTAAAACCATGGCGCCAACGGAGTTAGTGCGTACCCGACTTAGATGATGAGTTTATCGAACGTATGGAGGATGTACTACAAGTCTATGAACGGGTTTACGACGAGTCTCGTCCGGTTGTTTGCGTTGATGAGAAACCGATTCAACTTCTCGAGGATGTCAGACCGGTTTCTGGCATTGCCCCGGGGGAAGAAAGAAGAGTCGACTACGAACACAAACGCAAAGGCACGGCAAACGTATTTTGTGCTGTCGAACCTTTAGCTGTTGCATACTTTAACCAAGTAACCGACGTCAGGACAGGCAACAGGGCAAACGCATTTAAATCGTAGACTTTTCAAGGCCAGCGGAACACATGAC
>CAZYPH010000183.1:0-3243 GCA_964649095.1 uncultured Oligoflexia bacterium
TGCTAAGAATTCAAAAGCGTCACGTAAGCGCGTAGCAGAACCGGCTTCAGCAGCACCAAAAGCCAAAAAGACGGCAAAAAAAGCGGCAAAAGCTTAATAAAAAGACCTGAATTTCCTCTTTAAAGGGGTGGTCAAAAACCAATGACGGTTTTTGACCACCCCTTTTTTTATTTCAATTTGGCTTTTAGGCCAGCCAAGCCTGCAAATGCGTTGTTAAAAACCTCGGGCTGGCGGGGCGATGGTGTGGGGCGACCGCCGGTAGATGGCCTTGGTGCCGATGGGCGTGGCCCAACGTTCGGTGTAGGTCCTTTGCCTCGTTGCGCCATATTCGGTGATGCATTGGGGGCCGCCTTGGGCGACGTTGCGTTCGGCGAATACTCCCGTGCTTCCTGTTTGCGTAGTGATAGGGCAATTTGATTTTTCGCCAAGTCTACCGAAACTACTTTTGCCTGTACACGGTCGCCGGGTGAGACCACTTCGCGAGGGTCCTTCACAAATTTATCGGCGAGTTGCGAAATATGTACAAGGCCATCCTGATGGACACCAATGTCAACGAAGGCTCCAAAATTGGTGACGTTTGTGACAATGCCCGCACACCACATGCCGGGTTGTAAATCTTGTAACGTGTGGATGTCTTCTCGGTACTGAAATGGCTGGAATTCAGCACGTGGATCGCGTCCCGGTTTTTCAAGCTCGGTGATAATATCTTCGAGCGTAAACGCACCTACTTGTTCTTTAAAGCCAGGGTCTTTACGCAAGGCCTGCGCACCGGGCCCGATAAAGTCTGTAACCGACTTACCCATTTTTGCGGCATAGTCTTCTAAGAGTTTATAACGCTCCGGATGCACGCCCGTGTTGTCGAGTGGATTGGAGGCCTCTGGAATCTTCAAGAACCCAGCCGCCTGTTCAAAGGCTTTTTTGGTAAAACGCGGTACATCCAACAAAGCTTCGCGGCTTTTAAAGAGGCCTTTTTCCCCTCGGTAGCTCACTACGGCTTTGGCGAGGCCTGGCCCAATGCCCGACACGTGCGAAAGTAAATATTCCGATGCCGTATTGAGATTGACCCCCACCTGGTTCACACAAGAGTCGACGACGAATTCCAAGCTCTTTTTTAATTGTGGCTGCGAAACGTCGTGTTGGTATTGTCCGACCCCAATACTTTTAGGATCGATCTTTACAAGTTCCGCTAGCGGGTCTTGTAGTCTTCGTCCAATCGAGATGGCGCCACGAACGGTGACATCTAATTCCGGAAATTCTTTGCGTGCGACTTCTGAGGCCGAATACACGCTGGCGCCGGCTTCGCTAACCATGACAACTGGAATGTGTTGATCGCCTAGTTCTTTCAGTGTGGAGCGCAGAAATACTTCAGTTTCACGTCCGGCAGTACCGTTGCCTACGGCTACGGCTTTTACGTTGGCTTTGCTAATCACTTCTTTCAGTGATGTTTTAACTTGCTGCTTTCCACGTTCGCTTTGTAAATCGAAAACAGTGTTGGCAAGGGCATGGCCCGAGTCGCTGACCAACGCAACTTTACAACCCGTGCGGAGTCCAGGGTCAACTGCTAAAACCGCCTTTGGGCCAAACGGCGGAGCAAGTAATAATTTGCGTACGTTTTCCGCAAATACTTGAATAGCGGCTTCGTCGGCGATGGCTTTTAGTTTTGTATGTGTTTCAGATTCTATACTCGTAAAGACGTGGGCCTTTAGCGCAAAACGCGCTGCTTTTTTCAAGGCCATTAAATAGGGTTTTAATAATATATTTTTTGATGCCGCACTTTCGAAGTCGGGGCTAAACGACTGGCGTTCAAAACGTTTTAAGAGTTTTAATTGAAAGCCAGAATCTTTTTGATCGGGATCGTCCGTCTCATTGTTGGGCGCGCCACCCAGAGAGAGCGTGAGTTCTTCTTCCATCCAACCGCGGCGCATAGCTAAGTATCGGTGTGAGTTTTGCGGTTCTAATAATTTAGAAATGGGTTCGGCATATTCAAAGTACAACTCAAACTTAGAATGGGGGTTGGCTTTTGGCCCTTTGGTCGTGCGTACAAAACCTTCTTTATTTAAAAGAGCCCGTGTGTCATCGCGCAGCTCCGCTTGTTCCGCCAGGCGTTCAATTAAAATGTCGGTGGCACCGTCAATGGCGGCGGCGGCGTCTTTAATTTTTTCATTGGTAAACGTTGTGGCCCAAAGTTCTAGTGTTTGTTGCGGTTCAGGAGTGGTCTTTAATGCACCCACGTCTCGGATAAAATCGGCCAGGGGTTCTAAGCCATTTTCTTTCGCAATGGCGCCTTTTGTTTTTCGTTTTTGTTTGTAAGGTAGGTAGAGGTCTTCCAATTTTTCCAATTCGTAGGTGCTAGAAATTTTAGATCTTAGAGCGTCGTCTAGTTTGCCCTGCTTTTCGATTTCTTCGAGAATAAATTTTTGGCGTTTCAGAACGTTGTTATAACTTTCGAAGCCTTCAATAATATTTTGAATCTGAATGTCTTCCAAATTGTTCGTCGCTTCTTTTCGATAACGAGCAATAAAGGCTACAGTAGAGCCTTCAGCGGCAAGTTTTAATACAGCCTCAATGCCCGACTGTGGAATGGGCCCTTTGGTTTGAGCGGTCAGATTTAAGTTTAGCCAAGTATGAAAATCCATAAATTGATGTCGTACCTCCACGATCCAATGCACGTTGTGGTTCCAGTTTGCACTAGTTTTTCTGAAAATCCATTTTGAAAAAAATCTTTGGTGTATTGCGTGTTATTTCAGCGAATGGTCCAACCATAATAGGGGGACTATATGGGTAGAGATGGTGTTGTAGTGCGCGGGGTAGCGAGTCCTACGCCGAGTCGGTTGCGTTGTGCGAATATTTTGACGCGAAATGTTCTTTCTTTTGTTGCTCTTGTAAGCATTGTGACCGGGTGTGGTGCACAGTATCCGCAGTTGACAGGGCGTTACCATTTAGATCCGCAAAGTGTTTCGTATTCAAGTCCTGAGTTGCGTGGGGATTACAACATTCCTGCTCAGATTACGGTAGACCACAAAATGTTTCGGCACAGTAGTACTGGCTTGCGTAATAGTATTCAGCATTTTGTGCGCATCAAATCAGTGTTGCCCACTGCGCCAACGTCTGCTGAGGCTTCGCTCAACGTTGTTGCGCCCTTTGATTATTTGTTAGGGCGTTATCATGTCGGGCCAAATCAATACGGCGTATCGTTAACCAATGATCAGCGGATAACGCGTAGTCAGCCGGGTGGAAATTGTT
>CAZYPH010000184.1:0-3216 GCA_964649095.1 uncultured Oligoflexia bacterium
GGCCAGTTCCCTTTCCGGGAACCGATCGCTATCTAACGAAAATTTTTTTTTAGTCTCTAGTTCGAATACTTTGACAAATGGCGATCCCGGCAAGACTCGAACTTGCGACCCTCTGCTTAGAAGGCAGATGCTCTATCCAGCTGAGCTACGGGATCACACCAAAGAAAATAAGATGAAATCGAAGAGCAAGCTCTATTGATAAGATCAGACGCTACGGGTTGCAATGCCATTCTTTAAAAATATTCGGGCACCAGAACTTCGGCCCAAACCTGCGCACTGATAGCACGAGCCCCTTTCAAACGGAGCATCGGCACCGAGTCTGCGGCAGGCTCTTTTCGAAAAACCTTGGGCACGGCATTAAAACCGAACCGCTCATACATTTTTGGGTCAATATCGGCGTGCAAAAAGATGGCATCGACGCCCTCGGCCTCTAACAAAAAAATTAACTCTTCTAACAAACGCGAGGCATTTCCCTGATTTCGTAGCTGCTTAGCAGTAGCTAACGAACCGACTCCGACAGCACACTCGCCAGCCGCTCCGCCAAAGAGAGAAACCGGATAGACAATACATGAAGCAGCAAGCCCACAATCATCGGTTTCTAAAACGTAGAACACACCACGACGGTACTTGTACGAAGCATGGCAAGACTCGAGATACATTTCTAAGGGCAAATTCCCACCCCAAGCATCGTAGCCCATTACAAAAATTTCATCGAGTTCTTCAGTGGTCGCCTTACGTACTACCATGCGCTATACCCTCTCACTGATTACAGAGTATCTCAAAAGCGAATCCGTAGCGAGCCTAGCGCCGACGTCGCTTCGTTTTAATCATCACGGTTACTAAATACGATAGGATAAAAAGTACCACCCCACCCAAAAACAGATGTAATTTTTCTTTACAAGCGGCCACTAGAACGGCTGGATCCGATAAAAGATCGGGGCGATCTCCAATCAATTGCGCCCCAAACCAACTGAGAATAAAACACCAAACACCTGCCCCGAGAGTGGTCATGAGACAGAAATTCTTAAAATCCATTCTTAAAAGCCCAGCTGGAATTGAAATCAGGTGTCGCACTACTGGTAAGAGCCTCGCCGAAAATATACCGAAAGAGCCATATGATTTAACCAACTCTTCCGCTTGGGCAATTTTTTCCTGGCCCAAAAGCACGTAACGCCCAAAACGATTAACAAACGGACGCCCCAAGTAACTGGCGCCGATATAACTAACCACACTTCCAAACAGACTACCGAATGTTCCTGCTAAAACGACGCCAGCAAAACTCATCTGCCCTTGCATGGCCCAATACGCAGCGGGCGGCATCACAATCTCGGATGGAATAGGAACTATCGAACTCTCTAACGCCATCAATAAAAATACCCCGAGATAACCCCAGTCCCTGACAAATTCAAACCAGGCCACAAATAGAGTCATCAAATATTCATGCATGTTAGTTTCCTCAAATCGATAATATTTTCTGCAATCACCTCGCGAGCACTACGAGGGGGGCTTTTTGTGAGAGTGTTTAATTTATCTAACTTTAAGCCACCTCGCAGTGGTCGGACAGCCTTTTGTTTTAGTTTTTCGGTTGTGACAGGAACGATGCCATTACCACTCTCACCCAACAACTGGGCCACGCATTGGGCAAGTTCATGCCTAAGAAAGAACTCTGCACCCGCGACGTGCGTTATTTCAAAAAATGACTGAAAACACTCAGTAAGTGTTATGGCCGTACGTGCAAGTTCTTTGGCCCACACCGGATTTCCCAATTGATCGCAAGGTATGCGAAGCTCTTGCCTCTGTTGAATGCCACGGGCCACACCCATTACGAAATTTTTAGAGCCTTCAATAAAATCAAACACACCGTTCGTTCGAATAATTAAACAACGATGTGCCGAATGTTCGGCAAACTCTTTACAAAATAACTCTAACCGCTCTTTAGTGCGACCATACACCGATAATGGGTGTGTCGCATCGCTCTCTAAGTAGGGCCCAGCAAGACCGTCAAAGACATAGTCTGTACTGAATATACAAAATTTTATATTTGTTGGCTCTGCTCGACCTTTGCAATAATCAGCCACTTGCAACAACAGGCACTTTGGACCTTCAAAATTTACAGCCCAAGCCCGTTCGGGCTCTAGCTCACAGCCGTCTACGTTGGTAAATGAGCCCGCCATGTAGATTTCAATGGGCTTACTAAGATCGAGATTTTGTAAAACAGCCTGCAAACTCTGAATGGCGTGTGCCTCTTGGTTCGCTAACGCCTGAAGGTCTAGTGCAAACCAAGCGACCGGACTGTTTGTCGGCCCCAACAACTTTAAAACGCCTTTGGCCAACGGACTATTCGGCAGTTTTGTTTCGGAATCAATCTGGGTACAGGAAGCCCACACGCGACTGGCGGGAGTGGTGCTAGCAGTTTGCGACTGAACGGCCTCTAAAAGCCGAAAACCCACCTGCCCTGAGGCGCCAATAATCACTACCTGCTTCGTCAGACTCATAAAAAAAAGCCTAACTTTTCAGTTAGGCTTTTTCAAAATGATAAATATTTAATTGCAGGTCTTAGTTAAGTTCTAAGATTTTTTTAACTTGTTTCTTCAAGTTTGTTTTATCGGCCGCTTTTGCGGTTTTAAAACGCTCAACTAAGGTCATAAGAATAGTCGACTCTTCTGAAGACAACTCTTGCTCGCCTTCTAACGCCACCCCAGCAAAACTGCCTTTACCGGTAACACCAGCCGCTTTTGCAATACGTTCCTGAGTTTCTGAAATGACAACCCCAACAAGGTCGTTTTTCTTCACACCCAAAACATCAGCCAATCGTTTAATCTTGTTACGTGGCAACGGAGAGACACCACGCTCAATATTACTAATTGACTGGGCTGTTTTTAAACTTAGTAGCTTTGCTACATCACCCTGACTTAAGCCTCGTTTTTCGCGAAGCTGACGAACTAATGAACCAACTTGTTTACCCATAGCTTCGTCGGTATAGCACTGGCCGATTTTTGGAACAATATGTAAGAATAAAAATTTATAAATAATTATACTTTATAGCCCCAGAGCCTCTACCCAGTAGTGGTTCGGAATAGAATTTGACGAACAGCGGTGTTTTGTTTAATAAATTTCTAAACCTTTCACTGTCCAAATCTTGTGCACCCGTAGCTCAGCTGGATAGAGCATCTGGCTTCGGACCAGAGGGTCGGAGGTTCGAATCCTTCCGGGTGC
>CAZYPH010000185.1:0-3017 GCA_964649095.1 uncultured Oligoflexia bacterium
CTAGCCTCTTCTTCGTTGATCGTACCAGCATTTAAGTCGGCATCAATCGACATTTGTTTGCCGGGCATCGCATCTAACGTGAATCGCGCAGCTACTTCCGCCACGCGGCCGGCACCTTTTGTGATCACGATAAAATTAATAATTACTAATATAATAAACACGATCAAACCGACCGCGTAATTTCCGCCAACTACGAATTCGCCAAATGCTTGAATCACATCACCTGCGGCTGCAGTGCCTTGCTCTGCACCAAACAATAGAATGCGGCGCGTACTGGCGACGTTCAGAGCCAATCGAAATAGTGTGCTTAATAATAGAACCGATGGAAAAACACTAAACTCAAGAGCCTTCTGCGTGTAAATGGCCGTTAACAACAAGACCAAACTCATAGCGATAGACAAACTAAGTAGTAGATCTAATAAAAATGCCGGGAGAGGCAAAACCATGACAACCAGAATAGCAACAACGGCAAACGCCAATGCCATGTCAGATTTTTTTGACACTCGCGTCAGAATCGTCGAGAAATTGTCGGTCGTTGCGGTGGATGTCGATTCGGCCAAAAAAACCTCCATGTTTTTTTAAGCTATAAACTACAATCGTTTACTACGGAGCTTGTACACATACGCAAGTACTTCTGCGACGGCTTGATACAACGATCTTGGTATCATTTGCCCTACCTTTACAGACTTATACAAAGTCCGCGCCAAGATCACGTTTTCTACGGTAGGAATAGAATTCTCACGGGCAATTTGTTTTATACGCTCTGCTAAAAAGTCAGCCCCCTTTGCCACGACACGTGGCGCAAAGCCCTCTTCAGCATTGTAACGAATTGCGACAGCAAAGTGTGTTGGGTTGGTGATGATGACATCGGCAGTAGGAATAGCCTTCATCATACGCTTGCGAGCCATGTCACGCTGCACCGATCGAATGCGTGCCTTTACCTGCGGATCACCCTCGCGCTCCTTCTGCTCACGTTTTGCTTCTTCTTTGGTCATACGTGCTTGTTGCCTGAAACGACGCCATTGAATGAAATAGTCGATCCCTGCAAAAACAACCAACAGTGCCAGCGTCGAAGTAAAAATACGAAATGCCATACTACCAAAGAACTGCGTTAACGCGCCTGGGTTGAGACCCACTATTGCTGGCAAAAAATCTAATTGTGCACGAATCGAAAAATAGACGAGCGCCCCAAGAAACAGAATCTTAAATAGCGATCGCACCGTCTCTACGACGCTCTTTAATGAAAAGATCTTCTTAAAACCCTCTAAAGGATTGATGCGATTGAAGTCAGGATTTAAAGACTCAAACGTTACGACAAATCCCACCTGAGACACGCTGGCGAGAATTCCCAAAGTCATAGCTACCAAGCTCACCGGGATAAAACTAACCGAAATCATTTTAGCAACACGCGGTAATACGCGAGCTAGATGCACCGAGGTGTCTTCTGTAACAGCCACCAGAAAATCTACTTTTGCGATTTGCTCAAAGAACGTACGAAACTCTATAAATACGTTGGCACACGAATAGTACGTAACCGACAGCACACCTGCCAATACAATAACTCCAGTAAGCTCGCGGCTCTGCACCACTTGACCCTGTTGACGAAGTTCATCTAAGCGCGACTGGGAGGGTTCTTCTGTGAGGTCGTCTAGCGACCTCTCTTCATATTCGGCCACAAAATTCCAGTTCTATATATAGTGTATTACTTATTTGCTATAATGGTCATCCAATCAAATAGTAGTCTGGGATAAGCATCAATCTGCGTAGACACCATATTCAAAAAGCCTGGTGTCGCGACGATTAGAACAAATAACCCCACAAAGATATTGGCTGCAAAACTTATGGCCATCACGTTTAACTGAGGAACAGCCTTTGCCATGACACCAAAAATTAGGTTTACGATTGTGGTAATAATAAATATCGGTGCCGATAGTTTGACGCCTAAAATCAACACTTGAGAGCCCACATCGATAAACAAATTTACAACACTCTGTTGTTTGCCTAATTCAAATAAGTCCCAATCAATAATGTGAAACGACTGCGCTATCGCCTGCAAAACCACATGGTGGCCATCAACCGCAATAAATAACAACATAGCTAGTGTGGAATGGAACTGTGCTGCCGCAACCGCCTGAGTTTCAGTGTGAGGGTCTAACACTGTGGCCATCGAATACCCCATATTCATTGCTGCAAAATTGGCCCCAAACTGAACGGAGTGAAACAACCACTCCGATAGATAGCCAATCATGGCGCCAATTGTTCCCTCTTGCAGAATAAACAGTATCAAACCCGATGTCGTTGATAGGCGCTTTTCAATACGCTCTGCCGTAAAATAATCACTCTGATTTAATACGCCGAATACAATGACACTAATCGTAACTGAAAAGAGAATTTTTACAGACAGCGGCATATTTCTATCGCCGAAAAGTGGGGCAAAAACCAGAACCATGCTAATGCGTAAAAAAACGAAAAAGAAACAAAGAAGGTCCTGCTCACTCCAGCCAGCATTCGGTAATGATGTGCCTATCAAGCGCCCTCCCCTCAGTTAGGAACTACTGCACAAATTCCGGCAAACGCTGCAGAATATCGGCAGTGTAGCTTGTTAGTGTTGAAAGCATCCATGGCCCACCAACAATTAAAACTAAACTGATAGCAATCACTTTTGGAATGAACGTCAAAGTCGCCTCGTTAATTTGAGTCACCGCTTGCACTAGCGAAACCAAAATACCCACAGCCATAGCAATTAATAAAATTGGTGAAGCGACAAGGAATGCTACTTTTAAAGCCTCTTGACCTACTCCCAATACAAAATCTTCATTCATGTTATTCTTTCCTCGATCACTACATTTGAAATGATTTTACCAGTGATCCGACAATTAACTGCCAACCATCAACTAAAACAAACAGTAGTAATTTAAACGGAAGGGATATTACAACCGGCGGCAACATCATCATACCCATCGCCATAAGAACGCTAGATATAATCATATCTAATATTAAAAAAGGTATATATAGAA
>CAZYPH010000186.1:0-2966 GCA_964649095.1 uncultured Oligoflexia bacterium
AGGGACTGTTTCCAAACGGATAAAAAAACAATTTTCTAAGTTGAGTTGATTGAATAAACAGAAGGCATGTCGCAGAAACTTTTTATTCAGCAAGCATTCCAAACAGTCACACCTGAGCAACTCGTGCCCGAGAAGCATATTTATCGTAAGATCCATCGATTTTTTAATTTCAAGAAAATCTGCAAAACATTTCGCAAGTTGTATTCCAACACTGGAGCCCCCGCTTACGAAGTTGAGCAAGGCATTAGGGCTTTAATTCTGCAGTTTATGGAAGACTATTCAGACCGTGAGATGGCAAGAGCGCTGGAAGAGAACATTGCCGTAAAATGGTTTTGCGGATTTAATTTAACCGAACCAACTCCTAATTATTCGTATTTTACAAAACTGAGAGCGCGTCTTGGAACCGAGAATATTGAAGTGTTGTTTAAGTACATCAACGATGAACTAACAAAACGTGGCTTAGTGGGTCAGTGTTTTGCATTTATAGATTCATCAGCAATTATCACTAAAACACAATTATGGACAGAACGAGACAGAGCCATCGCTGATGGAGAAAAGCATTTAAATAACAACGTAGTTAAAGACTATGCAACAGACCCAAATGCTAGGTTTGGTTGCAAGGGAAAAAACAAATACTGGTTTGGCTACAAGCGACATGTATCGGTTGATGCAAAAGCTGGAGTAGTAACTAAAGTAGCAGTGACACCAGCCAATGTGTCTGATGGAGCAGGGTTAAAACATGTGTGTCCAAAATCGGGTATGATTTTGGCCGATAAGGCCTACAGTGGCAAAGAGACTGGAAATGTAATTAAAGCGAAGGGCTGTCATAGCGGTGTTATTCTAAAAAATAACATGAAAGATAAAAACCACGACAAAGACAAATGGATCTCAAAAATGCGGATGCCATTTGAAGGAGTGTTTGCATTCTTTAAAAAACGCGCTCGATACCGGAGTACTGCAAAAGTGCAGTACCAAGGATTTATGGAAGCCATAGTCTGGAACATAAAGATTGGGGTGAAGCACGCCTAACGCGGGCGAAAAACACTGGGGTTTGGGAACGCCCCACCAAAAAAAGGCCCAAAACGTCGACAAAACCGGCAAAAACGGGTCTATTCTGACTCGAAAACAAGCGCCAAAACTAAAACTAAAAAAACCAACCAAAAATTACGTCACTTTTTTTAGTTTTTCTAAATTACATGGGTTTGGAAACGGGCCCTGAAAGTAACGGCGTCGACCATCTTGGGCTGCAAGTAGACGATGATTCTGAACTCGAAGAGATCGCCCAACGATTAAAAACTGCAGGACTTAACGTATACGATGAAGGCGACACTACTTGTTGTTACGCAGAATCGAATAAAGCTTGGGTTCAAGACCCTGCTGGCATTGCTTGGGAAACGTACCGTACGATGGCCGACGTAGAAGTATTTAAGGCGACAAACGATGTGGACTCCAGCTGCTGTGCTCCTACACTCGACACCACAACGCCGTCGAGCTGTTGCTAATGTTAATTCAGATATTAACATGGCTAAATAACCAATTACTGAAGATGGACTGGCTCGCAGAGTCTGTGCGTTACCTTTTAGCAACAACGCTGGGTATCGACGTACAAACGAAACTCGGGGCTAGTTTACATTTTTTGATCTACGACACGATTAAGATTTTTATTCTCTTGTCAGCGCTCATTTTTGGGGTGTCGTGGATTCAAAGTTATTTCCCCCCCGAACGATCGAAAAGAATTTTGGGTCGTTTAGACGGATTTCAAGCACGCCTACTGGGCGCACTACTGGGCACAGTAACCCCATTTTGTTCCTGCTCCTCGATTCCCCTTTTCATTGGATTTACAAGTGCCGGCTTGCCCCTGGGGGTGACGTTTTCATTTTTGATTTCGTCGCCGTTAGTCGATTTAGCTTCACTCGTTTTACTAGCCAGTATTTTTAACTGGCCGATTGCGATTGCCTACGTCGTTACTGGGATATTTTTTGCCGTAACCGGCGGAACGATTATTGCGCTCATTAAACCCGAACGTTTTGTTGAAACATTTGTAATGAAACAACGCCATGATTCGATTACCGAAGCCGCCATGACATCACGCGAGCGCCTCGACTTCGCATTCGATCAGGTAAAAGATGTATTTGCGCGGGTGTGGGTTTATGTCGTTGTCGGCGTTGCGATTGGTGCCCTGATACACAATTGGATTCCAGAAGAATTCATTGCGGCGACTTTAGGAAAAAACAACTGGTGGTCCGTGTTAGTAGCTACATTGATCGGCATACCAATGTATGCGGATATTTTCGGCACTCTACCCATTGCCGAAGCACTGTTAACTAAAGGCGTTGGGCTCGGGACGGTTCTCGCCTTCATGATGTCAGTTACCGCTCTGTCACTACCATCGTTAATCATGTTAAAAAAAGTGCTGAAGGGACCACTTCTAACGCTGTTTTTTTTGGTCGTAACGATTGGCATCATACTTACTGGCTACCTGTTTAATATTATTGCTCCCATGCTGCTTTAAAGGATGGAAAACGTGGAAATTAAAATTTTAGGAACCGGCTGCACGAAATGTAAAAAGTTAACGGAAGTAACCGAGTTAGCGGCTAAGGAACTTGGAATTGCCTACCAGCTCGAGAAAGTCACTGATCTTGAAAAAATCATGGAATATGGCGTACTTTCCACACCAGCCTTGGTTGTCGATGGCATTGTAAAAGTATCGGGACGCGTGCCTCACCTAGATGACGTAAAAAAATTTTTAAAATGACTGTGAATTAACAATTAGGATTAGGGGGCTTGACGGCTGTTGAGCGTGCATTATCTAAATTAGCAATGACGCGTCACGTAATCACTCTACTAATTGTGTTGTGTGTTTTGGGGCAGGGTGACTTTGCCTGGAGTACACCTTATCGCGCTAATTTATGCAGCACGGTTTTGACAGCCGCTGAGACCGACCGACTAGACGAGGAGCTCTATCT
>CAZYPH010000187.1:0-2942 GCA_964649095.1 uncultured Oligoflexia bacterium
AGTGGGGGCGCGGGCCAACGTCGCATTTTTTACTTTTAGATGGTCGTGGACTGCTGATGTTGGGTGGCGGCGTCGAAGGGCGTAATACGGCGGGGTCTTCGATTATTCCATTATTCCAGCTCCGTTTTATTGGGGCATTGACCTTGGGTATGCAAGCCTGGCGTGTGCTGCCGTTAAATGTTTCGGTCGAAGATATTGATATTCGTATCGATAACGGAAACGATATTCGCGCACGCGCCTTGTTAGGGGCTACGATTGCGTTGCCCGTAAATCTTTTGGCAAACATGCGCTCGTCGCAGGTTTTATACATTGCCGCGACAGTTGGTGCCCGCACCGCCTCAGATACGATGGGTGATACGCCTGTCGCGATTCAGCCGCGCATTCGTTATGTTACACCACGATTCTCAGGCGATTTGCGTGCCCTGTTTTCTGTGAACGGCCCATCAGAAGAGCGTCGTGCGATCTTGAGTCTTGGGTTTAATAACCTTATTGGTCAGGGTGATCAGCTAGGAGCCTATCTGGCGCACGGCACATGGAACGATGTCGGTGGGCAGCGGGTGAACCTAACGGAAGCTTTGATATTCTACGGCGGCAATTTTCCTACGCGTGGGGTGAGCCAGAATAGTGCTATTGAGCAGCGGTGGGAGTAATGGTGCTTGGTGCCAGGCGAGGTATTTTTTGGAGACGTGTTACAGTTTTAAAAGAAGTTCAAAGACATCCTTCCAATAAATGGCCTCCACCGGGCCGAGGCTTTGGCGTTTTTTGTCTTGTGATATATATAATTTTTTAGATATGCTTGGAATGCTATCTGCTAAACTGTCAAGTTTTCGCATTTCTATGGGGTCGACAGTTTTTGCAGACTTAATTTCAATGGCGATGGATTCTTTGCCTCTAGTCAGTATGAGATCAATCTCAGGTCCATTTTTGGTTTGTAAGTAAGACAACTGAAAATCAAGCTCGTGGTCAATGTTCATGCGGAATATTTCTGTAATCAACCACGATTCGAACAGTTTTCCATATAACGCTGTTTGAGGGTTTATGATCGAACGAAGCTGTCCTGCTAGCGACCGCTGAACACCTAAGTCGAACCAATAGAATTTCGGGTGCAATAGTTGGCTCTTGCGACGTGAACCGTGAAACGCTGGTAAGCGAAAACCTAAAAAAGTCTCTTCGAGAATATCGAAGTACGATTGCACTGTGCGATTATCAACACCAACCTCTCGGGCGATCTTTTGGTAATTCAGGCGCTCCGCATTCATTTGTGCAGAGATTTCTAAAAAGCCTTTAAACGGTATAAGATCGCGTACGAGTTGCTCAATAAGAATCTCTTCTTTTAAATACGTGTTGGCATAGGACCTGAGAAGTGAGGTTTTTAGAGCCTCGTCGTTTGTTAGCCACACATTGGGAAGGCTACCCCAGTGAAGTATATTATCTAGATCAAACGCAATATTGGAGTTTTGAATCTCAGAGTAGCTAAACGGGTGCATAACGTAAACTAGGGCGCGGCCACCAAGTAGGTTTGCGCCACCACGTTTGAGTTTTCTTGCTGACGAGCCTGTGAGTGCAAAAGGAATTTTATCGCGTTCGATAATCCGATGTACGACATCAAGCAGGCGAGGGAGTTTTTGAATTTCGTCGATAATGACTAATTCTGGTTTCAGTTTCTGTAAGCTTCTAGCAGCAATTTCGCGATCTAGTAGCATGGGGTCGCGCCCATAACGGTCTTCATCGTCAAGATTGAGCAAATCAATCCACAAGGTATTTTTTGGTTTTTTGAATTGTTCTCTCAAAAACGTAGACTTACCGGTGCCGCGAGCACCGAACAGAAAAAAAGATTGTTTAGGTCTAGGAGTAATACGGCGCTGGATCATACTCCAAAATTGTCTGACTTTTTTGGAGTGGGGTCAAGAGGTTAAAGATTTTAACGAAGTTGGGGTAGATCTTGCCGACTTCAAATGAACCCGACGATCGATCCGGTAGTTCTGGAGTGTACTTTTCGGGTTGTGTTGGGTGTGCTCCATCTAGCTCTAGAACTGCCTGCGGTGGTATTCTGCCTTGACTCAAGCTCAGCAGTCTTTAGGTGTGTGGCGCTGGCAACGCCGTCGTTAAGGAGCTACTGGCGCGGGGTAAATCGTATCAAAACCAAATAGCTCAACTGTACTAAGGTTGGGAGGCAATTGTCCCCTACGTTGTGATAATGTTAACCGAGCTTGTGCCGCCAAAGTTTCCTTTAAGTATTCGTTAGGACTTGCTTTCATTTCAAGATCGATCGGGTTGTTAAAACCATCAAGAGCCGGAACGGTGAAGCTATAAGATGTCGGGGTAGGGTTACGCCATGCCGCTGAAAGGGCCTCACGCCATGCTAAATAATAGAATTTATGTACAGCGCCATTAAAGGCCGCCCGAAGCGCTGGAGGGACCGAAGCAGCTAAGTCTTGAAATTCTTCATGAACAGCGGTCTCGACATGGTGTGCAACGTGGTCTAGCGGTACGGGCGATAGAATGCTCTTTACCCTAGTTGGGCCGCGCCCTGCGCGGTAGGTAATTTGATAGGAATAGAATATTGGGGAATCCGAATCTGCTGATAGTCGAAAGGTTACAGGCTGCCCTGGTTGCACGCCCGTCACGCGCAGATCGTCCGATGCTAGCCTATCGTTAATTTTTCTAATTACTTTCTGAAAGGCTTCCAATGTATGTGCGCCCTTAATCTTAACCTGACGTCTCTCATCAATCTCATAAACTCCGTTATTGAAGTGGTGGTTAAAATGCCTTTCCCAATTCGGCGTTTCTTTGTTTTTTGTAGTTGGTACCCCGAGCTCATGAAATGTCAGGTCCGCCCAGCTACGTTCCAAACCCTCCAATACGATACTGCTATGCTGCTGGGGTGAACAGGGCAAACGCATTTAAATCGTAGACTTTTCAAGGCCAGCGGAACACATGAC
>CAZYPH010000188.1:0-2900 GCA_964649095.1 uncultured Oligoflexia bacterium
GGGGTTGATTACCGAGTCAGCCCACACTCGGCCCGCGCCACAGCGGTGTCGAATGCTCTAGACAACCAAGCACCACACCGTGCCGTACAACACATGGCAGGATGGAGCTCGCCCCTCATGGTCACCCGTTATGACAAACGAAAAGAAGATTTAAAGAACTCTGGCGTGCGTTTTGTAAACTACTCACAAGGCGAACCAACTACGCTCCTGCAAAACCGACATGGGGTACCACCAACCGCTAATCAAGGGATAACAATAGAACCAATAAGCGATCGCCCCCAAGAGACTAGCCAAAAACAAACGCTGAGTTAAGTTTAGCCATAGTATACGGCCTGACTCGATCATCCAATCTTGCGTGACTTTGATGGCAGCGACGATAAAAAAGCCTACGAAGTAACTCGACGGCAAATAATAATTGAACATCATCAGATTTCTTGGCAACAAAGCCCAAAATATTAGATTACCCAAATATACCGCAAAGGCCCATCGGACAGGCCGCTTCAAGACATGGCTACTAAACGCAATTTTTAGACATACCGGCAAAGCCAAGACAAACAGCAAAGAAATAACAAAATTCTCTCCAGCCCATAACCCCCTAAATACCTCGCCTAAGTCTTGTCGTTGCTGCTCAAACGATAACCACATGGGTTTCACAAAAAAAATCCATCGGTACCAAGGCGACGCATAGGCAAAGTTAGCGTTCTGAATTTGCGACTGCCCCTCAAACATGAACTGATGGGCCGTCCAGATATTATGCCACTGGTACTGTGAAATATGTTCAGCCGGATGCCCAGCGCTAATTGTAAAAAAAGCCATAGGCATATATGTTAGGACATATATAATAATTGCTATAATAAAAGTGGGCGCCATTTCTTTAATATGAGCAACACGACCCGCCATAAATAAACTCGCTGCCAACACAGGTGCACTAGACCACTTTGAAGCAAGCGCTAGACCAACCACACAACCAAAACCTACGCACTGCAACCAACTACAACACAGACTCTTTTTTGTTTGCCACAAATACAAACTCACAAACGTGGCCATCGAAAATACTAAATAGGGTATTTCTAAAAGTGCAAGAAAACTAAAACCAAACCAAAGGAACTGTAACAAAGTTATAATAACCGTCAAAAACCCGTAAAATCGGCTCTTAAAGACCGTGTTCGAAAAAACATAAAGCAACACAAATAATATTAAAGCGCCGATAACACTAACAAGCCGAGCAGCTAATACCGGGCTCATTAACGACAACCACTCCGACCATACAAAAATCGATGCCCCCATCATCCATTTTGCAAATGGAGGGTGCACGTAATTTAGATTGCCATTTAAATGAAATAACTCGGTCGCGGCCGGTACGTAGTGGACCTCGTCAAATACTAAATTTTGCCACGTTATCGTGGCTCTGATGAGGCTTATAGCGAACACAGCAAGCCACACCAGACCAACGGCAATAACGACATGTTTAAAGTGTTTTTGAGTTTTTACTGACATACTCTCGTTTGAACACGCGCTGGTAGAGCTCTCGATATAATTTAAAGGCGTAACGGGTTTTTAGACCAAGCAACTCCATAATCTGCGACTCTTCGACCCCACGACTCATCTGCTCTAATACAAACAAGTGCCTGAGCATGCGTGGGTGCCAGTGTTTAAACGAAAATTGTTTACGCTGCGATTGGAACAAAACTTCTACCGCACGTGGCGACAAGGGTTGGTCTGCGGACGAATTAGCGCTGCTACCACCTGTATGACCGTAAAAAAAATACCGCTTTGAACCTAACAACCCTATTAGAACATTGAGCGCTTTCACACTACGCTCTGAAAGCGGCACCCTACGCTCGTATTTGCCTCGCACTAAAATCGAACTCGATTCTGCAGTGTAATCGCTTTGCTGCAACTTTAAGGCTTCGGTCACTAACATGCCTGTGTCTCTTAGAACGACAATTAAAGTTTCATTACGTTTCTCTAAAAGACTACCGCCCTCGCATGCTTTGAGTACCTGCTCTACATCGCTCTCCGACGGTAGTGGCGACGGGCGTTCGTGTTTCTCGGGCACAGGAAAACGATCAAGACCATCTGTCGCAATAGCCATACGATGGCCGTAGTAGCGAAGAAATACCTTCGCAGTGATTACTTTACGTCGCACAGAGTTCTCTTTTAGCTTCGCTGAACGTAGCCAAAGCGTGTATTGCAACAGATCATCTAAACTCATTGCGACAAATTGTTTTTGATACGTAGTCAGAAATACATTTAGAGTATTAAGATCGGCTGCGTAATTACGAATCGTGTTGTGTGACTTGCCACGCGCCGCAAGGTAACCCAAAAAATTCTCAATATAATACTCAAAGCTACGTTGCCCACCTAGTCGCACTTGCGAAGACTGCTTGGGCAAAGCAGGTGTAACGTCGTGGTCGATTGTAGTGTCTGTAATGTCGTTTTCAGTAAACGTTGCAGTATTGCTGTCTAGTGTTGCGGCTATCATCTAAATTTAATGTAAACCAGATTAGTGGAAACAGGTTAACGCTCATGGTCGTTATAAACTTTAAACTACTAGTTGACGTACACCTTCGGTAACGCGATTTTATTCCATAGCCGATCTTAACAACAATCAATAGCAGCCCTAAATTTAGATCAAAGAATTGAGAGAAATAGTATGACAACTCACTCAAAAATCACCTTTGCAAACACTTCGCGTTGGACCGTATTGTTTTTAACCGTTGCGAGTTTTTTTGTTAATGCCTGTACAAAAAAACAAGACGCCGAGTCGACCTCAAAAGCCGCTGATGAAATTGTAATCGGCGAAGTTGGTAGTATTACCGGCTCTGAAGCAACGTTTGGCATCTCAACCCGTGACGGCATTGAACTCGCGGTAAAACAAGTGAATGCATCCGGTGGGC
>CAZYPH010000189.1:0-2888 GCA_964649095.1 uncultured Oligoflexia bacterium
GGGTTTCGGGCAATTTCTTCTAACCAGGCAATCACCTGGTACTTCGCTTTAGATTCTTTGATACTTGTTTTTACAGCGCGAGACGCTGGCACCCACAATACCAATGCCATACTCAACACCAACACGACATCGAAAGCTAAAAGTATCGGGTGGTAAAATGCCAACAAAACAAGGCCAATAATGGCTTGCAGTGCGACGGCTAAGCCATCTAAGAGCATTAGTGCCGCGGCTTTTTGTACGGTGATGACTTCAAAAAATCGATTCACTAACTCAGTACCGCGCGCGCTATCGTACGTATCCATTCGCAGACGCGGTAGTCGATACGCCAAGTCTAACGACACGCGCACAAAAATGCGCTGTTGAATCACTTCAACGATCGCTGTTTGAATCACCCGCAATATCGAGGCGAGGCCTAACATCACAAGCACGATAGTCGTTAACACAACGATGGGTTGTAGCAGCGAGTTAAAGGCTACGGTATTTACTAACGATTGCGCCGCAATCGGCACGGCAAGTGAAAAGACACCGACAGCGATGCCGTAAACAACGACCACTAGAATGTCTTGTCGTTCTTTTAGAATGAGGGACCAGAGTTTATTTAGGGAATCACTGCCAGTTGCGGTATGTTCTTTCAAAGCAATCTCCCCTGACTAGATTCATCAAATAGATTTAAAAAAATAGATATAAACAGAACCCCATATAAAATTACGCGAGGGTTTGGTGTTAGTACAAATATATTTTATTTAGCGCACTGCATTATTGCAATCGGCGACGGCTCAACTTCTTGTCTGGTTCTTGTCTGGATGTTTACGAATGCGAGGTCTTTTTTAAATAAAGCACTGCTGGTTCGATGGCGATGCCGGCGCTGCTTTTGGGGACGGACATTTCAGCAACCACTTGAGTGGCCTTTGGTGCACGAAGCTTTTCGACATAATATTTCAATGCGGGCGATAGATTTTGATCGGCCCATTTTACTTCAACGAGTTCTTGAATCACACCATTTCGTGTTATCGCAAAATCTACTTCGCGCCCCTCTTTGTCGCGCAGATAGTACAACTCATAGTTGTAGCCATCACGATCTGACAGATAGTGGGCTTGTTTCAATAGATGTGCGGCAACCAGATTTTCTATCTTGGCTCCCATGACATCATGGGCGTTATCGACATCGCCTGTATCGTAAAAGAATACCTTAAACGGCTTCTGAAGTGATCGAGGTAAGTTTTTTGTAAACGGTCGCACAATAAATACAACATACATGCGCTCCAAAACTTCCAACCAGTGTTTCAGCGTTTTAGGCGCCACTTGCAGATCCGCAGCAATGTTAGAAAGCACAATCAACTGCCCAACACGGCCTTTTAGAGCCTCGATAAAGAGCTTCAGTGTGCCCAGATCGCGAATCGGTTCAAGATCTCGAATATCCTCTCGCACCACGCGCTCCAACCGATCTCTACGCCATCGCCGTGCAAAGGTAGAATCACCCTCTAAAAGAGGCTCTGGAAACCCCCCGCATTCTAAAAAGCGCTCCAAAAGTTTTTGATCTTTTAGCGACTGCAACGCCCGAGGCACCTCAGACAACGAAAAGGGATGCAGACGCCATAAATGGTAGCGCCCCAATAACGAATCGCCACCGCGCCGATAGACATCAAGCCGTGCACTACCTGTTACCAGGAACTGGTGATCTTTTTTTTGGGTATCGTACGTGCCTTTAATCCAATTCTTCCAGCGTGAAAACTTATGTAATTCGTCGAGAATTACGAGCTTTTGCGTCGAATGCCATGATCTCTTCAAGATTTCTTTCTTCTGATCAACGTCATCCCAATTCAAATAGAGACCACTTTGATGGCGTAGGAGTGCCTGAGCCATGGTCGTTTTGCCGCATTGGCGGGGCCCAGCCACGAAGACCATCTTTCTTTTGAGATCTGTTTGAATGTGTTTCGTGATGTAACGAAGCTCTTCAGTCGCCATAAACCCTCTATGGCTATTTTGACCCCAAAGTCAAAATGGTCAAGGCTATTTTGACTTTGGGGTCAGAATAGCCAGGTCTGGTTTTGTAGATTTTTGTGGGAATCGAGGCAATTACTGGGGTTGATTGCTTTGGATATACGACAGTAATAGATGGTTTTCACAAATACCCCACCGGCACAGCGGTAACCGTGCGCGACAACGGCACCTCTTTATCGACAAAACAAAGCACGGCGCCGTGGCCTACTTTCTTTCCTAGTTTTTCTAGATGCTGAAAATGTTTAGCAGCCGTAATCGATGGCGAGCCTGTCTTTTTGAACTCCACCGGATACAAACAATTACCCGCTTCAATCACCAGATCGATCTCGTTTTGGTCGTAGTCGCGATAATCACAACGATATATATTGAAATCTTAATATCCCGCAAATCGGGAATGCCATTCCATTTTTGCCGGAAGATCGAAACAGCCAACATTAGGTTTGATTTTGGATTCAATGCAGCCTTAGCGCTCGGTACGAGAAGGCTCTAGAGCCTCATTACAAGAATTCTGCCGAGGATCTTGCGAGAGCGACGTTATCAATGACATCGGCACTCCAAGGGATTCTGTTATCGTTTGTAACAGTCCACTTCGAACGATAAAACGCTGCATAATTGCACGTATTTCAGGGTAGGCATCAGCTGGCAGCGCTTGCAACTCAGACAATGCTACGGACTGCGCTGACGCGATTCTATCTAAGGCCTCAGGGTCATCGTAGAACAATGGATCCCACTGCCAATCATGCAACAGCATTTTGATTTCCGTATTCTCAACATGCTCCGCCCCTATTGCGATCTGCCACCACATCACATCTTTAAATTCCACCAAGTGTGTGTCGCCGCCGGCAATCGCCGCTTCAAAATCTAATAACCTATGCGGTGCCTCTCTT
>CAZYPH010000190.1:0-2806 GCA_964649095.1 uncultured Oligoflexia bacterium
GGACCTCCCCTGTTTTAGTGGACACAAAATTAAGAAGGCCCACAATATAAAACAGGGGAGGTCCACTGAGAAATTGAGGGTTATGCTTTATGAGCGAACGCTTTCGCGGCTTTTGGGGCTGTGTATTCCGGTCACGTTGAAATCCAGGGATAGACGCCGGGATATCTTCGCCGAGCGCACCAGGGGGTTTCAAAGGCAAAAGAGTCTTAAGTGTCTAAGTTTAATGTGTTTTATCGAACTATTGGATTATATTGATGTTTTGTTAATAGATTTACCAATGTTGCAATCGCTGTTATATCCGAATATAATAGATAGTGAGGTGACAGTTATGAAAAAGAACTTGACTGCTATCGGTTCCAGTCTTGGTTTGATCATTGATAAGCCCATTGCGGAACTCTATCAACTTGACCGTAATACCGTCGTCGAAGTGACTCCGAAGGAAGACGGCTTGAACATCCGTTTCATCAAAGAGCGGGGTGAACGCGCGGATGACGATGATGTGATTAAGGCTGCCGGCGACATCAACAAGCGCTACCGCAAAATGATGAAGAACTTGGCCAAATGAGTTTGAGCCCGAAATTCCTGACTTTGAACCAAGTCATCGCTTTGCACCAGTTGCAGATCGATCAGTTCGGCGGGGCTCTCGGCGTGAAAGATGAAGGTCTTCTTCTATCCGCGCTTGGGCAGCCCGAATCTGGTTTCGGCGATGAGTATTTTCACAAAGACCTCTACGAGATGGCGGCCGCATATCTTTTCCATTTGGTCAAAAACCATGCCTTCAACGATGGCAACAAGCGAATCGCAGCTTTGGCTGGTGCTGTTTTCCTTCAGGTGAATGGTCTAATAGTCACGGCCGATGAAGACGAATTCGAAAAGCTCGTCTTGGATGCAGCTCAGAGTCTCGTCTCAAAAGAACAGATCGCAGAATTTTTCCGCAAAAACACGGCCACGCAAAACTAGGATTTCTTCGTGGCCTTCACGAGTTCGAGTTTATTGACCGACTTGTAGTTTTATTTCTTGCACCGAATATATCTCGTCGGCGAAATCCCAAACTGCTCTTCAAAATTGCGATGAATGTACTGACCCTGTCGTAATCCGGCTCACTGGCGTTCGCTAGAGTTCTCATCGCCAGCTCCCATCCACCAAATTAAAAAAGCCCGCTTGTGGCGGGCTCTTTTAATTTGGCGGAGAGAGAGGGATTCGAACCCTCGATACGTGTTACCGTATACACGCTTTCCAAGCGTGCGCCTTCGACCACTCGGCCATCTCTCCGGATCAAGATTAGGTTGGATTTGAAAATCCGAAATTAGCGTTGTTAGGGCGTTATTCCAATTAGAAAAAAACGCCGCACAAAAATTGCCCATTGTTTACGCTGCAACTGATGCCACACTATTGGGATGTTACAGACGAAACTATTTAACCGTCGTTGGTCCGCATTTTTACAAACAGCCGCCATCGCGTGCCCGCTAATGCTCACCACAAGCACGGCACTAGCGCAAGATGCTCGGGCGGGGGCGGCGGCCCAAAACAGTGCTGTCGGCCTCGAACACGTAACCACCGCGGCTCGGCAACGTTGCGAGCAGTCGGCTGAAGTTTTCTGCGGGCCCTCTACCTCAACAGAACCCTATGCTAATATTAACCCGTTGTTAGAAACACGTTTGCGTATGGTGCCCATAGTGCACGCCGTGGCGCAGTCAATGGGGCATCCGCGAGGGATTGGCCAAGCCCTTCGGCGTCATCTGATTGCACAACGCCTACCCCTGCGAGCAGAGGCCCAGTCGGACGAGGCCGCCGAGCGAGGTCTGGATACTCAGATTACTGAAAAGATTAACGAAGCATTGCAAGACACTGAGTCTTCCGACGGTGGACCGTGGACGGTAGTTACTATCAACAGCCTGATTCCTGAGTCTTTTTCTCCGACCACGTGCAGGCGGCTCGACAACGAAGCACGTAATCATAGTACGCTACCAACTGTCGCAGGTTCGGGACCTGCGGCTCTTCGGCAGTTGGGCGAATACCAACAGGCTATGCGCAGGATCATGTCGCTAATGTCGGTAGTCGAACTGTACCAGTATCTGCGTGAACGGATCTGTCCTCAGAATTCCCTGGATTCCCATATGGCTAGTAATCCCGCCTTTGCAGTCTGCCGACCCGCTGAGTTAAGGACTCTGCGTAACACCATTTTACAGACCCAGACGCAGCGTCAGACACAAGAACGCCATGTCGAGGCGCTGAGAGGGGTACATCAGCAATTGGTGTCGACGATGGAACGCATGCTCCAGATGAACACACTGCCTCGTATGGGGGCTACATTATCGGCAGCAGACCGGAATCATCTTTATGCCCGCTGTGATCGTGTTTACGACCTATTCTTTCAAAAAATGGTTAGTTTAGTGTACGATTTTAAAACGCGCTTTTTGTTGTCGCTCCCTATGATTCGTGCTTTAGAGGCTGATTTTTTAAGGCCGCAGTATTTAGAAAATACCCGCCAAGTGGCATCCGAAATCAAACAACGGGTGCGGACTTTGTTAGTAGAGCGTATTTTGGCGCGTTCCACACTGACGGCCGAGCAGAGAGCGGCCTTTGTCGACGAGTTTGATCGTATGCCTTTAGATTTGCCTACGCCCGTTCCGGAGAACCGCTTTGTTGCCCTGCCTGATGCCGCGTACCCGGTTTACGACCCTTGGACGGATGAGCGCTTCTCTAGAACATTAGGTGAGAGCAGCAGCTATATTGGTCGTGATGGGCTATCTGTCTTTCTCGACCCGAACGCGTTTTATAAGGAAAGATGGTCCAGCGCTGGTCT
>CAZYPH010000191.1:0-2716 GCA_964649095.1 uncultured Oligoflexia bacterium
GCGTATAATTACGTTATCGATTTTTTAGATTTTCACTATCGTTACCAAGTACACTTTCCAGCCTTCAATGTTGCCGATAGCGCCATCTGTGTTGGTGTTGGGTTGTTGTTTTTAGATATGTTTAAACGTGATCAACAAAACGATCCATCTAAAGAAAGTGCGCATGTTTCCAGTACTCATTGAGTTTGGTTCGATTCAAATTCATACCTATGGTCTGTTAATTGCCACGGGCTTTCTGGTGTGCCTGTACTTTGTAAAACGCGAAGCGTTGCGCACCGGTGTGAACCCAGAACACATGATTGATTTAGGTTTTTTCGGCCTACTTGTGGGTATGATAGGCGCTCGTATCTTGTATGTTCTCACGCGTTGGGACTATTTTTCACAAGACTGGCCGGCGGCCTTTCGAATCTGGGAAGGGGGGCTCGTGTTTTGGGCTGGTCCACTTTTGAATATCCCGTTTTTTGTTTGGTATGCCAAACGGCACGCGATGCCTAAATGGAAGGCCCTAGATATTGGCGCCTATGGTATTCCTATTGCCCACGCTTTTGGTCGAGTAGGGTGTTTTGCTGCAGGCTGTTGTTATGGCAAGCCAACTACTCTGCCAATTGGTGTGTCGTTTGGTGAGGGGTTGGTCGATGTGTCGTTGCGTTATGTACCGCTGCATCCGGTGCAGTTGTATGAGTCGGTATTGTTGTTAGCGCTTTGGGGCGTTTTACACTGGAGGCGTACGTCTAAAAAATTTGATGGGGAGTTGGCCCTGATTTATCTCATTTTGTATTCACTTCTGCGCGCGGTAACGGAAGTATTTCGCGGGGACCTCATTCGCGGATTTGTAGTGGATGGTTGGTTGTCTACCTCGCAGTTTATTTCGTTGATAGTTATTGTCTTGGCTAGTGGGTTGTACGGTTATCTATGGACAAAAGGCCCATCAAAAACTGCAGAACAAAGCCGGCATGCGCGTTCGTAATTTAATTTTTTGCGCTGTTTTAGTGATCTGGCCATGTCTTTCGATAGCAACTGAAGTTGTCGACTTTCTAGGTAATGCTGTTGCAGCAAAAAACTATCAAAGAATTGTAACGCTATTACCGAGCCTTGGAGAGTCGGTCGAAGGACTTGGAAAAGCCCAGCAGCTTGTCGGTGTTGTGGAGCATACAAAGCTCAAAGACAATAAATGGAATCCGTTTAAGTTAGGGTCGTACGTTAGTTTGAGCATCGAACAAATCTATAAATTAAAACCCGATCTAGTTCTGGTGTCTACAGATGGCAATGACCCTTCACTGGTGACGAGGCTAAAAAAACTTAAGCTTAATGTCTTTGTTGTTCAGTTGCGAACATTGGCCGAAATTTTGAAAGTACATGAAGCGTTAGCTACGTTATTAGCGGTTAGTGAATCATCCGACGTACGAAATCAGCTGCAGTTGTTACGCCGTGCCGTTAGTAGTCCCCTGCCTCCTAGTCTTGCGAAGAAACTTGAGGGGCGGGCAAAAGTATTCTTTCAGATTGCTCGAGAGCCCTTGCTTACGATTGGTCGGAATACGTTCGTTTTTGAGTTTTTAACGTTAGTAGGTTTAGAGCCGATATTTTCGGAGGGCGCTCAAGACTATCCACGACCACAGTTAGAAGAAGTATTAAAACGAAATCCGGATTTTATTTTTATTAGTGAGATGGATCTCCCGTCGGCATCGTTACCATTAGTTCATAAACAGCTATTTTCATTTTGGAACCGTTTTGAGGCTTTAAAGGCTGTCCGCAATAACCAGATAAAAATCCTCTCGTCAGATGAGTTCTTAAAACCTGGATGGAACTTGATTATGGCTCGCACATCACTTGAAAGTTATTTACAAGAAAAGTTGGGACGCTAGTTGTATGGCTGGCAATTTGAAAAATACATATATTAAAATGTGTATTTTAATGAGTCTAATTCTTTTAATCGTAGGTTTGTTTCTTTCCGTTTATGATTTGGGATTTGAAATTAATAACGTAATTTTTTTACAACTGCGGTTGCCACGGTTGTTATTGGCCTTGGCCGTTGGGGCAGGGTTGTCCGTGTCGGGTTTGGTGTTGCAGTCGACGATGAATAATCCGTTGGTTGATCCCTTTACGTTAGGCCTAGCCTCGGCAGCGTCGTTCGGAGTAGCGCTTTCGAGTTACTTTAAAAATACTTATTCGATGGGCACGGCTGCCTGGGCTTTTGGCGCGACATTGGTTGCGATTGGTTTGTTTTTTATATTAATGCGCAATCGGTTTCACTATACCGCTGAAGTGCTTTTATTTGGTGTCGTTTCAGGTTTTTTGTACTCAGCCGTATCTACGGTCGTTTTAGTGTATGTCGACCCGGTTAGTTGGTCACAGAATTCTGTTTGGTTATTAGGCTCTCTTTCAAGACTGACGTTAGAGGATGCTGGGATTGTATTATTTGTGGTCGTTGTCGTAATTGGAATAATTGGGACGTTCGCCAAAGCGTTAGATCTGTTAGCCGTCAATGAGTTGACCGCTCGTGTGTCAGGTTTAGACGTAGAATATATTAGAAAAATACTATTTATATTAAGTGCGTTACTAACGGCCATTGTTGTTGCAGCCTCGGGCGTGATTGGTTTTGTGGGGTTGATTGTGCCGCATGTCATTAAGCGGGGTGCCATTGTGGGCCACGGGGTGCTAATTTGGCTTACGGCATTAGCGGGGGCGGCCTTTTTGTTGGTCTGTGATCAAACTTCAC
>CAZYPH010000192.1:0-2699 GCA_964649095.1 uncultured Oligoflexia bacterium
AACCGCTATCCAAGCCTAGAAATGGCCAGGCAATTATGCCAGAACCACCGCGGATGGATGACGCGTTGGCTCACCGGCGAACAAAGAGTATCCCCCTATGCGGCAGCCAATCCAATTCTCCAATGCCGACCGCTTTTTGGTTTAGACCGCACAGGCAGCGCCACAATTCCTCAACCCACGACTGGCATTTCTAGCCCTAGACTACTCGAGCTCACCGATTTAGCCGTAAGCTCCAGCGCCGCAGACGGCCTTCGATTGGCCGGAGCCAACATCACTAGTTTTGGAATGCGCATCGCCATTGCCAGCATCGTACTAGGTGTTGTGTCGCGCGCGATCGGACCGATTGCTCTAGCGGGTCCCTCAACGCGGCTGTACGAACAAATGAGCCGAGCAGCTACCACGGTCACCCCCGAGACCACAACCACCGTGCGGACCCTGCAGATCCTCCGCAACTGGCTAGCACGTATTCAACGACGGACGATTGCTGCTGAAAACGCCTCGACCGCATCAACGACATCAACAGCCACTGAAAGCATTTCACATCCCACGCTGCGACGTCTCGGCCAAACGGGCCTGCAAATCGCACCAGCTCTGATTTACTCGCTCACACTCGATCACGATGTGATGAATCTACTGCAACAACAAACCCGACGCCTCAACGCCGGCGAGCAGGGCATGGCCGCCCAGAGTCGCCTGCAACATCAAGACATTATCCAACGCTTGTTCCAAACGCACTTTTTTGAATCAACCCCTGCCTTCTATCAACAAATGGATCGGGCATGGAATTCCATCCAAAACATTGAAGTCCCAATAACGACACCACCCCGAGAAGTAGCCTCAGCATTTGAATACCTATTGGGCCAACTGCAGCCCTCACAGGGCACACTCAGCGTGCACCACGCCCGCACATCGCAGCAGTGGGCTGGCCTTACGTCAGCCGTTCAGAACGAACCGCCCTTACAACTACTCGTAGCGGTGGGAGGCCTTCTACAAACCGGAGTGGGCCATATTCAAAATGCCGCTCAACGTCTTCGCACTCGCTGGGATAGTCGTTTTGGTACACTATTAAACGAAACCGTGCACATACCCGCACGCAGCGGCATGCACGCGCACGAATGCGAGATCATCTACAATGCCACAACGCTCTGGAACACCGGCCAGCAAGCCGAGCCAAGCTGGAATGCCATCCGATCGATTCGCCAAAATGGATGTGAACACCTCTCAGAACAGTTTACCGAAGTAGCTCGCTGGGTGCGTGCTCGCAGACGTGGATAACCTTCGCAATTCCATCTTACCCAGCACGACAATCCAAATTCATAAAAAATATTTATAAATAATATAAATTTATAAATATTCTCCCTAAATCAAAAAAAGACCTACCCACGCAAGAGAGAACTACGGTATCAGTCGACCGAAACAATCAACCTTCCAAGAGGCTGTTAAATGCTGTCGCGAAATTTAAATTTGAAAAAAATCCTAATATTGGCGTCATTATCCGCTATTTTAACCATCATCGACCATCCGCTGGCTATCGCGGTCAATGAATCGAACGCAGATCTCTGTAGTGCTTTGTTTACCGAAACGACTCCTGAGAATACATTCGTCCGCTCGACTGTGCCCCCAGTCCGCGGATTCCTCCGACATGGTCGAGAAATCACAATGTTGCTAACAATTGGAGATAAAAGTAGAGTTATGGATGATCCCTTTGCCAAAGATGCCGAAAGATTAATAGGCGAGCTTACAGGTATGACAAGATTAGCGAAAGACGACCCCCTGCGAGATCCTTTTGGAGATCCAGCGACACGCGCCGCGACTCAATTAAACTGGCAATTGGCGAAGATACTTAATGAGGCCGCCGGGGCGTTACATATCGTAGCACATTATGACACGGATGGTGTGGGCAACTTTACTAAGGCGCGGTTTCGTAAAAAATCGGAGCGGCTTGGACAAAGAATTGGAACTAGAGTCCTCCGCGAACTAGAAACGGCTCTTAACATGCTGCTTAATCCAAGACTCAAGGCCACTGTCCGCATTGAATTTCCAAGGGCCAGACGCGACAGGATTCCTATTCCACAAGGTTACCACTTACGCATCACGATCGGGATGGGAGCACCTGATAATATTAGGTCACAACAAACAGAGCAGATTCTGCGCGCACTCCGTGCATTTTCATACAGTAGATTATCAGACGAAGGAATCATTGCATTAGCCAACAGCCCCATCATGCGAGGCCTTTATGCTATCAACCGGAAGGATGGCTATGTACTCACAGGTATTAATGAAGAGCCTTATAATCACTTCTTTGTCCGCGAAACAGGCGAAGTTCTTAAGGAGGGTCTCAGCTCGTCGACCGATTCTGAGGTAAATGTGCAAATTATATTCATGCCGGCGACTGATTCCTCCAACCCTCAGCAGACGAGCAAACCGATTCGAATAGCCTATTTGATCGTTAAACCGGGGCCGGACGGGGCCCACTACGTCCGAACAGTCGACCTTCCATCAGTAATCATGGAGCCTACCCATTTTGGATCTAGGTATTATAAGGGCAGACGACTTTCTTGGGGAGGCCTTGACTTAGAAACTCTTCTCTACCAGCCACCACCGACGACACCCCAACCACTCTAAGCCCTAGGAACCGCGACGCCCGCCCCTACAGCACCAATCCCAGCGCCCCCGGTGACCAACACCGCAGCAGCGCC
>CAZYPH010000193.1:0-2693 GCA_964649095.1 uncultured Oligoflexia bacterium
AAAGTACCTTTACACGTAAGAAGCTCGTTTGATTTGGTCGAAGGCACGCGCGTAGTTGCGGAGGATAGTATGTTAGAAAATATCGTAGTGAGTGGAATTGCTTGTGATTTGAATGACACGAAAATTACCGTGAGTAATTTGCGTGACGTAGCGGGCGTGGCCCAAAAGTTATTTAATCCGTTAGCACAACACGCGATCGTAGTGGACGTTCTTGTACAGTCGGCAAGTGAAGCGGGGGCGCCGGTTTCAGTGTCGTTTACTGTCCCAAAAACCGAAGCCGCCAAGGCAGTTGAAGTGGTAGAGAGTTCCCTGCGTGGCATGTTTCCGGAAATGAAAATCACTACGGAAAATAATCTAGCGAAAGTAAGCGTTGTCGGTGAAGGCATGCGCCACCACCCGGGCGTCGCCGCTAAAATGTTTGATGTTTTGGCTGAAAACAACATTAGCATTCGTTTGATTAGTACGTCAGAAATTAAAATTACGGTTCTCGTCGATGTCGAACAGCACAAACTTGCTGTGAATAAGTTACATACGGCGTTTGGGTTGGATAAGTGAGTGGGGCGATAGAATAGCTTAATTTCTTAATATCGTTAGCGTTTGAATTGATCCGTAAGCATCCTATCGATTTATTTATTCAAACACTCCTAATAAATCCCTCCAAGAAAGCACCGTAGCATCAGATCGGGTTTGGTTGGTGTCGCCACCGTAAATCAGAAAGCTTTTCTTTATCATTTGTTGGCTATCGAATGTCTGCCAGGTCTTGAGGCTTTTTAGAAAGTCGTTTTGGAACGTCATGCCGGCTTTGATTTCAATGCCGCGGAGTGTGTTTTTGTGTTCAAAAATCAGATCAATCTCGGTGCCGTTGCTGTCGCGAAAGAAATACAATTCAGGGCGTTCGTGGTTGTTTAGCCGATGTTTTAAGCATTCGTTGATAATTAAGTTTTCAAAAACAGAGCCCCTTAGGGGGTGGGTCATCAGCTGGTCGGCTGATTTGATGCCCAATAGAAAACACAGCACGCCGACGTCGTAAAAATACAGTTTCGGCGATTTAATCAGGCGCTTTGAAAAATTGTTAAAGTAGGGGCGGTGTTCGTACAGCACAAAACTAGCTGACAGAATACTGAGCCAGTTGCGCACGGTTTGATTAGAAATGCCAACATCGTTAGCCAGGCTTACTTGGTTCAGTAGTTGGCCGGTGCGCCCAGCACAGAGCTGTAGAAAACGCTGAAAAGTCGTGAGGTTTGTTACGTTCACGATGTTTCTAACATCTTTTTCAATATAGGTTTGTAGATAGTCGGAATAAAAATCGTTGGGCGGAATTTTACGATCAAAGATTGGGGGATAGAAACCCTGAAACATGGTGGCGTTAAGATTTTTTGTTTTAGTATGTTGGTCGATTTCACTGAGGCTAAAGGGCAATAACGTAAACAGTGCGACTCGACCGGCCAGGCTCTGTGTGAGCTGTTGGTGGAGTGCAAACTGGGAGGACCCTGTTAAAATGAAACGGCCCATTTTCTTCTCATCGTCGACGAGGGTTTGTATGTACGACATGAGGCCAGGGACGTATTGAATTTCATCGATAATGACATTACCTGGATAGGTTTCTAAGAAGCCGCGTGGGTCTTGTTCGGCAAAAAGTCGAACATCTGGTGCCTCAAGATTGACGTAGCGGTGCTTCTTAAAAACGGCCTTAGCCAAGGTTGATTTACCAGATTGGCGTGGCCCGGTAATCGCGACTACGGGGTATCGTTTGGCGAGGCTGATTACTTTTTTTGTTAGCTGTCGTGGTATCAGAATCGGCTCCCGAGTTCTTTTTTAAGTTTATGTAATATTCAAATCTGATTTCCATTTTACATAAACTGACGATGAAAAACTAGGCTTAGCTTGGCGTAGGTTTTTCTGCGATCCTGTCGAGGTTGATTATTTTGCCGGGTGGGATTGTGCTTTGCTCCGCTCCGCTTACCTTAGGCCCCCACCGCTAAGTTGAACTAGGTGTGGACAAGGCTTCGATGCATTCATTCATGACTTCCATATCATTGATGCCTTCTACCATGTCATGTCGCCAAGGATCGTTTCCGTTTCTCCTCACGAGCCGAATCATTTCAGCCTTTAGGGAGGGCCAGACCCCGTTAAGTAGGAAGGCCATTAGTGTAGTGGGATCTAGATGCGTCATACTACCTGGATAATATTGGGTTTCCTTCCTATCACCTTCGATCCTATTCAGAATGAGTTGTAGTACCTCGCGACCTCCAGTTTCCGAAGCCAAATAACTGCCTTCTCGAGATAGAACCTTTTGGGCAAATAACGCTAGCGTGGGATGGCGCCTATCAATGTAGTTGTTGCCGGGTTTAAAGAAATTAATGACCAAAACTTTCATATCGGCATCTGAGATGCCAGATATAGGCCATGGGCCTGGTTCCATCGATCTGAGTAACACTGTCAGGGCCTGCATTAGTGCATCAGTGTGGTGTCCTAAGTTCAAGAGACGTTGATTGCCATCGGGGGCTTCTCCAAATAGGCGAAGCCGCGTTATCAAGGCTTTTAGTAGCTGTTGACGGGTGCTTGGGGGGATAAAAGCTAAATTGGTAGGTTCATTAGTGGTCAGGAAGTGTACTATCGAAAAAATAGAATATTCGCGATTTGGATCATAGGAGCTTGTGAGGGTTGCGATCAGTTGTGTTGTAAGGTTGGAC
>CAZYPH010000194.1:0-2648 GCA_964649095.1 uncultured Oligoflexia bacterium
TGAAAAAGGGTGTGGCGTAATCGCATTCGCCAAAGCCACGAGTTTGTTCGTTTCGCCCGACATGGCCGATACGACACCTACCACTTCGTGGCCTTTTTTTTGAGTGTCTAAAAGCAGACGGGCGACATTCATAATGCGCTCGATGCTGCCTACCGAAGTTCCACCAAATTTCTGCACAAATAACATACGTCCGCACTTATCGCACAACGTAGGATTGAATCAAAGGCCGAAAATGGGGCGCTGCGTAATCGACAGACACCCCATCTCCGAAAGAACGACGTTAAAACGAAACGCCGGCCGACAAGGCCCCGTGTACTAAAAAGTTACCACGTCCCCCTTCACCTACAGCGTACTCAGGCGATAAGTTTGCACGAAAAAAGAACTGGTCGATAAACAACTCGCCCCCTAACGACAACCCGGTCATGTACGATTTGCGGGTACCCAAGTCACTGCTCGCAAAACGACCTTCATTATCGGCCAGCCTAAAACGCGTCGCCGCCATTTGGGCATACGGCGCCACATACAGCGTCACTTTTGGATCTAATCGATAACCAAAACTCAAACTCGCGTCGACGATCCCAGTAGTCATGCGCATTTTTACGCTATCGGCAGAGTAGGTCAAAAACCCGTAGGAGTAGTGTGTTGTTTCCGTGGTATGCTGCCCGCCTAGGCCTAGATTTACACCCATCACAAAATTACCAGTAGAGTCTTCGGCATAGGTTGGCCCTACAATTTGGCCCTTTAGGTTCAACATGACGTTACCACCCCCATGGATTTTTAGACCCACATCAAAACGCTCGGCGACACCGAGATCGGCACCAACATGCAGGTTGTTTCCACCAATCGAACCTAAGATATCAGGTGTGGGCTCGGCACCTGAAACATTCAAGGCTCCAGAAAATTGGTCGTATCGAACATCATGACTCATCGCCACGCCCGTTTGGGTACCGGCATGAACCAATACTTTTGGTTTAGAAATAGTTGTGCCTTGAACCACTGGTGAATCGGCCCGACCCTTTGGAATACGTACGTTTACCGTGCTACAACCAGATGCCACACTTAATACCGTCAACGCCGCTATAGATGCTACCAAAGCTAGTTTTGGTGCATACAACGCCTGGAACCTGTTTTTCAGACCTACCCCGAACATCTTCATTTTAAGAACTCCTACTAAATTAGAAATAAATAGTTATTATTTACAAGAACTGGGCTTTGATACACCCTGCATCATTCTTCGCAACTGACAAGTTTTGCAGTTTTGCTTTTTCTAGTGGTTTTTTTGCTGGGAGCGCGCTTCTTCAAGACGCGCTTTGTTTGTTTGGTCTTGCAGGTTAACGCCGAGTCGACTAAAAATAGCGTCTTATCTCAAAACCTTTTAAGGAGTATTTCATGTCTGGCACGCAACACGTGGCTTTAGACCATGTACGCAACATTGGTATTTCGGCCCACATCGACTCAGGTAAAACAACACTTACCGAGCGTATTCTATTTTATACTAATAAAATCCATAAGATCGAAGAAGTTAAAGGCAAAAGCGGTGTTGGCGCGACGATGGACTACATGGACCTTGAGCGCGAAAAAGGAATCACCATCCAATCGGCCGCAACTTATGCTATGTGGGGCGACTACAACATCAACATTATCGATACTCCGGGCCACGTCGATTTTACGATCGAAGTGGAGCGTTCTTTGCGCGTTCTCGACGGCGCCATTTTAGTGTTGTGTTCGGTGGGCGGCGTTCAATCGCAGTCGATTACCGTTGACCGCCAAATGAAGCGCTACAAAGTGCCACGTATTTGTTTTGTCAACAAAATGGACCGTGCGGGTGCCAACCCTTGGCGCGGTATTCAACAATTGCGCGAAAAATTAGGTCACAACGCCCACGCGATCACCATGCCTATCGGCTACGAAGATCGTTTTGAAGGCGTGATCGATTTAGTTCAAATGAAAGCGTTTTATTTTGATGGTGATAACGGCGAAAAAATCCGTGAAGAAACCATCCCTGCTGACTTGTCAGCTGAAGCACAAAAGCGCCGCGAAGAGCTGATTTCTGCTTTGGCCGACTTTGACGATGTGATTGCAGAGAAATACTTAGGCGGTGAAGACATTAGCGTTGCCGAATTGCGTAAAGCTATCCGTACCGCAACGTTGTCACTAAAATTTACTCCAGTAATGATGGGCTCGGCTTTTAAAAACAAAGGCGTTCAATTGTTGCTGAATGCTGTGACCTACTACTTACCAAATCCGTCTGAAGTGTCTAACGAAGCCCTCGACCAGGACAACAACGAAGCTAAAGTAGAATTGACAAGCGATCCTACAAAACCATTCGTTGGTCTGGCGTTTAAATTGGAAGACGGCAAATACGGTCAATTAACGTACATGCGTATCTATCAAGGCACCGTGAATAAAGGCGACTTTATTTACAACATGGCTAACCGCAAAAAAATTAAAGTGCCTCGTTTAGTGCGCATGCACGCTGATGAAATGCACGATATTGATTCGGCTCGCGCCGGCGACATCGTAGCCCTTTTCGGTGTGGAGTGTGCGTCAGGTGATACATTTACGGACGACAAGACACACGTAACATTGACGTCGATGTTTATCCCAAATGCGGTGATTTCATTGGCCATCGCACCGAAAGATAAAAC
>CAZYPH010000195.1:0-2643 GCA_964649095.1 uncultured Oligoflexia bacterium
TAACCAATGTGCATGATTTGCCTTTCCTTGGCGTGGTCTCAATTGCCATCATAGCGTACATCGTCAAACCGCTCCGTATTGAGTTTACCTCTATAAATGTCGTAGAGAATGCAGGAGGTAGTTATGGACGCAGAAATTTTGAAGAAAAAGATCAGTACATATCGAGGAGAGGGTGGAAGGTTAAGAATCAAAGACGATGCGTTGTACATGGAGATTTTGAGCGTATGGGAGCAGTGGAAGGGGCCGAGCAAGGAATTCTACAGAGCCATTGGTGTGAGCAAGTCTGGGATGGCGGCGATAATCGGCAAGGCAAAGAAAATGCGGCGTGAGGGGCATTTTCCGGCTGAGGAATTTAGAGAGATAAAGGTAAGTGACGACAGTATAGTGTCGAGCAGTCTTATTGGCTGCAATGTCATTGAACTTGCCTGGGAGAATGGGCGACTTATTCGATTTGGGCAGGTTGAGCAGCTGATTGATTTTTTGAAAAAGGCGGCATGAAGCAGTGATTGCATTTAATAGACGCACAAAAGTATTTGTATGCAAAGAGCCCACCGACATGCGTGCGTCCTACGATACGTTATTTGCCAAGGCAAAGGGGGTCCTTAATCAGGACCCCCTTTCCGGGCATTTGTTTGTATTTATAAACTCGAGGCGTAACTCGATTAAGTGTTTATTTTACGATGGTACAGGGCTTGTGATTCTGGCCAAGCGCATGGAACAAGGGGTATTTAGTCGGATTAACCCTCGGTATCAGGGTGAATTGACATTAACGGCAGCGGAGTTTGCATTATTTTTTGAGGGAGCGAATCTAGAGAAGCGATTTATTGAAAGCCCAGTGGAATTAAAAAAATCTTTTCATGCAAATTCGCAATTGCAAACATCATCGATGTGATTGACACTGTCTCGCGTGTCAATGGAACAAATCGATCTAAATTCCTCGCAAAAAGCGACAAAACTTCAGACTTTGAGCAAAGAAGAGCTCATTGAGAAGTATTCGATTATTGAAGATGAGCTACTACGATTGGTGCGCGAGAATTATAAACTGAGAAACCTGCGTCTCGGTGACGAGCAGCTGCGCTTGATTATGGCAGAAAATATTGAATCGTTAACGGACACGATTTATGGCCGCAAATCCGAGCGTTATAAAAAGCCAGTTCAAAGTGGCGATGGAAGTGGCGGCGACAAAAAGCCAGCTAAGCCACGAGTTAAGAAGCTCTCAGAGAGATACCCCAATATTGCGGTTCGAGCTGAGACGATTGCCATGGATCCAGTGCCGTGTTGCGGAGACTGCGATAAGTCGATGTTTGATACTGGCATGCGGGAAACAAGTGAGCAGTTAACTGTCATACCCAAAAAATATGAAATTATTGAACAGAGTCGCGTCATATACGGTTGCAACTGTCACAGCAAACTTACCACAACGCCCGTACCTAAACGTATTATTGCTGGGTCATCATATTCTGATGAGATGATTACTGACATTGCCCTTTCAAAATACTGCGACTTGATTCCAATGAATCGGTACGTAGCAATGGCAGATCGACTGGGCCTGGTTGGATTGCCGGCAAACAGCGCTATTGAGACGACACATGGTTTTGCCGATTTTATTAGCCCTGTTTATACTCTGATTAAGCAAGGTATTTTGAAGTCGCGGGTACTCAAGGCCGATGAAACGCCACACAAGATGCTTGAGGGTGATGAGAAGAAAAGCTGGTATCTGTGGGGATTTTCAACGGAGCAACTTTGTTATCTGGAATGTCGCAACACCAGATCTGGTGACATCGCCAGTGATATTTTAATAAAATCAAAATGCGAAGTACTGGTCAGTGACGTGTACACCGGCTACGGAAAAGCGATTCGTGTTGCGAATGAATTAAGGCAAGCTCAGAAGCTGCCGCTCATTGTGCCCGCGCACTGCAACGCGCATGCACGACGCGGTTTTTTTAAAATGTGGCCCAAATACAAAGAAGCTGAGTTTTACCTTGATCACTACCATGAGATTTACCAGCTCAATTCAAATGCAAAGGGCCAGGCTCCACCAATTGTTCTCCAATTAAGAGAAAAAATGCGATGGCGGTTTGAAGCGATGAAGGCAAAAGCAATGGAAGAGCTTGGCCAATACTCGCTCAAAGGCAAATACGCCAAGGCGTTAAAATATTATTTAAAAAACTACGACACGTTCACATACTTCTTAACCGACGCCGAAGTTCCTATCGACAACAATGCACAGGAGAGAAATCTTCGCAGCCACGTTGTTGGGCGAAAAACCTGGTATGGCACCCACTCAAGCCGCGGGGCACTGACAGCTGCGATACTTTTTTCAATTATTGAGACGTGTAAACTAGTGGGCGTTAACCCACGTGCCTACATCTCTTCACTCGTAAAAGATATGCTTAATGGAGCTGCGCCATACACACCGGCAGACTACAAAAACCGTAGCCATACCCAGTAAAAAGCTCGGGCAATTGAGAGTGATAATACTTTTTATCACCAATTCATTCTGAATCTTTTTTCCTACCTCGAAAATCGTGACATTTGATCACTATACTCAGATTCCTTATGTCAATACGGTGCGATATGACGATGTACAAATCAATTCCCGGCACTGATGTAAGATTTTTAATTGGTTTGTACTTTTTCACA
>CAZYPH010000196.1:0-2634 GCA_964649095.1 uncultured Oligoflexia bacterium
CGATACGATTTAAATTTGATGTCGCCAAGGGGAATCATAGCGGGGGAGAATATACGTATTATCTATCAATCGGCTTATAGTCATCGACTCGCTTCAAAGGCCGCCAGAAAACGATCGCCCCACTGACGCACATCGTTGTCTACGACAATGGAAATCAGTTGTTTAAGACGAGCAGCACACTCTGAACGGTCGACCGTTAATGCATGATGTAACTTATTTACCAGGTCTCGTTTATCGTAAGGATTGGTCAAGATCGCCCCATGCATTTCAACAGAAGCCCCAGCAAACTCGGACAATACCAAGACCCCTTCGGTCTCAGAGACCATCTTCGACGCCACAAATTCCTTACAAACTAGATTTAATCCATCTCGTAGCGGAGTAATCCACGCTACGTCGGCGGCTGCGTAAAACGCAACCAACTCATTAAATGGAAATGATTTATAAAAATATCGAATGGGCGTCCATGTCACACGCGAGAATTTTCCATTAATGCGTCCGATAACTTGATCTAAACGTTCTCGAGTCGCACGGTAGACCTCCATACCTGGCGCCGGTGGGGTTACAATATTTATAAATACGATCTTTTCATGAAGCTCAGGATGTTCTTCTAAGAGCGCCTCAAAGGCTTCAATTTTTTCAATCGGCCCTTTGACATAGTCGAGCCGCTCTACGGACAAGATGGCCTTACGTCCACGCAACTCTGACAACAAAGAATGATAGTGCTCTTGCACACTAGGCTCTTCAAAAGCCTCCCGCACGCGCCCAACATCGATTCCAACAGGGTGAGCACCAAGGCGAATAACTTTTCCACCAACTTCAATTTTTGACACATACGAATCAACACTGAGCGCACCACCGAAAGATAAAAATGTTGGAGATGAGGGCGTACGTTCTAACAATCGAATCTCAAATACCGAACGAACGACATCATAAAAATTTTCGACATAACGCGGTATGTGAAACCCTAAATAATCGCTCTGCAGCAAGCTACTAACAATCTCTCGCCGCCACGGAAGAATGTGAAACATATCTGGTGTGGGAAACGAAGTATGATGAAAGAATGCAATCCGTAAATCAGGGCGCAACTGCTTTAAAAATCCAGGCACCAACCACAAATTGTAATCATGAATCCAAACCAACGCTCCGGGTTCGGCATCGGCCGCGGCACACTCAGCAAATTTGCGGTTAATTTCCCTAAAATGATCCCAATGACTGTGATCAATTTGAACTTTGCTGGGGAACGAAAAAATAACCGGCCACAAGGCTTCTTTTGAAAAACGCTTATAAAATAAATCCACATCTGGTGCACTAAGAGGCACTCGGGTGGCCACTAAATTAGGATACAGCTTTGTATCCACTGGCACCGTACGCTCAAAATGTAGTTCTTCTGCGTCGGTATGCTGACTTCTATTCTGCAGGGCCCATGCGATCCAGGCACCACGCCTACCTTGCGAAAAAAAACCTAACAGCGTAGGAATGATACCATTCGGACTCTCTGGAATGCGGCGAATTGTTGATCGTCCCTTTCGAACTTCATCGAAGGGCTGACGATGATACACCATAACTAAAGAGTTTGATTCGGAGCCCGCATTCGCGACCTGAGATTGAGCACGTGCTACATTCTTTGGTGGAGCAACCCACCGCAGACGTGTCAGCGCGTCAAGTATTCCTGCAGTTCCAGCCTTCGATGATACATACACATTTTCATATGTACTTACAGCCTCTAACAAACCAGCTTCAGCCCTACCCACTGCCACAGAGTTAAAGCCGGTCTTAAACAACGATAAATCGTTTAGCGTATCACCAGCACACAAAATAGTCTCGCGTGCGATTTGACTCTGCTGCATCAGAGCCAACAGCGAACTTCCCTTTGAAACACCCCTAGGTAAAACATCTAAGTAACGATTAGCAGAAATTAAAACGTCACATTGCAGATGATCTGCTCTACTTTGAATGTCGTCCCAATCAAGTTGATCGCCTAGAATAGTAAACGAACAACGCCTCTGCTGAGGCACCGCTTGTAATTCAATGCCATTAACACCGCTCATTACCTCTAAGACGCGCGACGCGCCAGGCCAGCGCAAATCAATTGCCGATTGAATCTCTGAAAGAGGCTCCAGGGTATCACCACGCACGATTGTAGCACCCACGTCACCGATGATGTAATCGGGGCGAGGAATTATAGTATCTATCCAAACCGACAAAACACTTTCAACGGAACGGCCCGTAGCAAAAATTAGATTAAAACGCGGCCGCTCTTCGTTTATCAACCGATATAACGGATCGTGCACTGGCGATTCAGACTCCAAAAATGTGCCGTCTAAATCGACCACCAGAGTAATTTTTTGCCGACTCAAAGTATAGTTCAATTAAAACTCCTCAAATACAGCAGCATACATGATCGGCATTTTTTTTACACCCTTCATTTTCATTTTTCAGATCAATCTGCCGAAAAGCATTTTAAGAGCATGACCAAAAAATATCAGATAATTATTATATTTATAATTTCATATATTGTATCGGCGTGTAATTTTTTTGGAAACACGCCAGAAAACAGAACGATACAATCAGGTGCCGAGTCGAACAAAACCGTTATTGAACTCACGGAAAGACCGATTCCCACATTACTGAGTG
>CAZYPH010000197.1:0-2594 GCA_964649095.1 uncultured Oligoflexia bacterium
ACTAAGTCTCGTAATCTTGGCCGCGAATTGATCATGACCGCCTCGCCGCCATTGCCGACATCTCGGCCACGCATCGATGTTGTGCGCTCTGAAGACATGGTGGTTGTGTCTGGTGGATCTGCTAAACACACCGACACGGTAAAAAGATGGAACGTCATTAAGGCTAGTGTTTGAGTGAAATTAGATTTTGTTAGCATAATAAATTATCTCTCTTCGGTAGGCAACGTTGCTGGTGTGAGTCTGAAAAGTTGCATCGCCAAACAATAGACGCTGTCGCTGTTTTGCGACGATCCAAACTCGTCATTAAAATTGAAGCGAAAAGTCCTCATTTTGGCCTTTGCTTCATCGATTGATTTGCTATCGAACGCCATGATCGTAGTGGTGATGTTACGTTCATCGATCGTTTGTAGATGGAGAGCGGCCAAGGCTTTCTCCAGAATTTGTTTTTGAAAGTGGCGTATGGATACTGATGGAACGCCGTCGCTTGTTGCAGAAAAATCTTCCGTCGGTACTAAACGTTTTCCTTCTTGTTTTAACTGGCCTACACGAAGTAACCGTTCAATAGCATTTTGCGCCTCGATTTCAGAAATTTCGAGGGCCTTTGCTATCCACGTGACATCGCTTTTGGCATTTTTTAAACAGAGCAGTTCTAGAATCGCCAAATGGTACCAGTCTTTAATGATGCACAAAGCGTCTTCATGTATTTTCTGTTTTTGTGGCAATTGATAGCGAAGTAGCCGTTTTTTTGCCATCTCACGACGTAGTGGGCTTCGGGCATGTTGCGCTTCGACTAGGTTAATAAAATATTTTGTTTCGTGTGTTGACCATCCAAGGCGTTTCGCAATGCGACCAGCGGTCGTCGTCGACAAACCGCAATTACCTCGCAAAATCTCAGATAGCCGACCAGGACTCATGCCAATGTCGCGAGCGAACGATCGCAGTGAGTAGCGTGCGTTATGCTGGCAGCGCTGCTCCAGTTCGCTTTTGAGTCGGCGGCAGTATTCGGTGCTTTTCACTACTTGCATGGCACTTAATACCGAAATTCAAGTCCGATAAATCCCGAGAGATCTTGCACGGTGGTGGTGCCCCGCGAACTAGCATCGACGGTGACCGAAGGCAGATCTACAGGGCGAATCGAGGGGTCTATCGAGGCATTGGGGTTGCCTCCCGTTCGGGGATCGAAGCCTGGCCCATAATATCCAGCTGGGAGATAACGGCCGCTCGACGTATACGTCGCATTCAAGTCATAAAAATTGCGTACGATGCTCGCCGTAATCGCCATATTGCGGCTGATTTGGAAGCGTAGGTTTCCGCCGAAAAAGCGGTGTGTGATTCTATCACCACCGGTTCGGGTTGTGTACGTTATGCCGGAGGTTCGAGAGCCCGTTTCTCTTGTAAAAGAGTCGACGCCAGAGTCCTGCGAGTAGATACCGCCCATGAATTCCAGTAGTAAGCGATCAAAAAACCGAACGCCTACTGACCCTTGCGCACGGCCCCCCACGCGCATTACACTGCCATTGCCCGGCCAGTTCGTAGCGTCGCGTGCCGCTTGCAACGCAGGTAACGCGCTGATTGTGGTGCCGGCATCGGCGTCGAGAAAGCCTTTCAAGACAATTACGAAACGTCCGTTATGATCTAGTCGCAAGGCTTCGTTAATATTTACTGATGCCAAGCTGAACGCATGGCGCACGCCTAACGTATGGCGATAGTTTTCAAACGTGTAGGTACCAAGTTGAACAGTGATGCCGAGGGTCTGCATCACAAAACGTACTACACCTGCGCGGATGGTTTGAACACTCGCCGATTGTGGATCGTTCACTTGCAAACTCATGGAAATTTCAAAGGGCAGAACGTGCAACGCAGTACCTTGATTGCCGCGGTAGCCATCTCTTACACCGGTCGAGGCATTTCTGTTTACCGTCGGGCAGCTACCATCACCGTTGAGTGGAGTGGTGTCAGAGCTATTGTTGGCTAACGCACACGATGTAAAAAGGCGCGTCTCGATATGCATGACCAGATTATGAGAGACCGGGTTCGGCAGGTTCGAGGTGTTGCGCTCAAGATCTTGCGGTCTCAGAATTAAATTGTACCCAGTGTGGATAATGCCGTTACTGAGAATATGGTTTGAAGCAAACCAATTTACGATGTTTTGAGCGCTAACGGTGCCTTGCGCTTCAAACGTAGGGTTTTCTCGGGAGCTACGGTCATTAGATGGCGGATCGGCCAGTGCCGACGAGAGACATAAACAAACAGTGCCTAGTGATATTAATAATGGTCGAATATTGATCATGGCCAGGTCTCCTCAATTTCAATGCTGAAGCGGTTTCCTGGCGATGACGTATACGGATTTCTATATAAATTATCAATCGTTTTCGAAACAAAGTGTTCCGTGATGTTTCGTGTGCTGGTCCATTACACAGAGATATTCTGCCTACCTTTGCGATAGAAACTTTTCACCCATAGAAACGCAGCAATGAGGGCGCTAAAATAAGTGGGAGTGCCACAACAACAAATAATTTACGGAATGATAGCTTCCATAGTTTTAATCACAGCAGATCGTGCGTACTCGGGAAGCTCGGATTGTTTTGTCAATG
>CAZYPH010000198.1:0-2574 GCA_964649095.1 uncultured Oligoflexia bacterium
AATTAGTGTTACACCGGAGTAACACTATGGATCTCTACTAAACCCTGAAATCGAGGAGCCAACATGCCTACTGCAAAAAACGAATCAACCGCTCTGTCGATGACGACCTTGTGCTGTCCAAGCAGCTACGATAGCACACCCTGAAGAGAATCAAATTCAATGAGCATTAATTTTGTAACCGCTAAGTACGTCCCACCCATTCCACCAACGAATCACAACACTCATGGGTGGTTGAGTTATGACTGGTTGTCGCGGTAGTGAATAGATTTTGTTTAATTGAGGCTTATTCTCAGAGCCAACGATATTACCTACGTTTGTGTCCATGAAAACAGGGGAGCTCTAAACAGGTATCTGTATCTTTTTATAGCCCAAGATCACCAATCAATTTCACCACTTTTTCAAAAGCAGTTTTAAAACTCATCGTATTGGGAATGGAGTCGGTGGCACTGGCCCATCCTCGTTCAAGCCAATCAGTGTTTATATTTTTAATTTCTGCATGAAATGATTTAGGCAAATCGGTCGAACGAAAATCAAAGCACTTGTTTAGGGCCTCTTTTAATGTAGGCCCATCGACCTTTGGTAAAAATGCGGCAAGGTCATGCACATCTTTGGAGCGAGAATTTAGATCACCATGAGAAATAAGAGCATGGAGCTTTTCTGCACAGATGGTCTCAATCGGATAAACCGACCAGCTGATTTCTTCATGGCCTGAAAGTAGCGACGGGGTTTGTTTCTTTTGTGGCCCCGGAGTGATGGGATCACCGATCCCTAAATCAAAATGGATGACTTGGGCTTTTTTAATATTTTTTTAGAACCTCACCGATGCCCGCCCTATATGAATAACGAATGCCACCGTATTCTCCCTGTGTTTGGAGATCGATCTGATCTTCAAAACGGAACCAAACCCCGTCGTTTAAATCAACCTCAGCCTGATTTTTTACTCGCTCAAGTGTTTCATCCATATTGGCCTTAACAAGTAGGGCATCTAGATCCACCGTATATCGTGGGGATTCATAAATTTTTATTCCTACAAATCCGCCCTTGAAAACAAGGTGGCTCGCCAGATGTTTGTCAGTAATCAAGCGGGCTACTAATCGTTCGATCATAAATAGGGTTTCAAGGTCTCGTGGATCAACACCGAGTTTTTGCCCGAGATCAATAATTTTTGTCCTTACCGATGTGCCTTTTGCTTTTGTTGTCATTGCAGTGATCCTATAATGGCCTCAGAGTATTTAGTGAGATAGGAGGCAAGGCCGAGTTCTTTTGCTACCATTCCAATCTTTTTGAGCGTAGTTTGTCTTTTTTGAATGGCGAGACGGCAAGCCTTGATTGCGGTTCGTTCTCCCATTTTACTTGCGAGTTTTAAAGCCTCTACAATGGCCCGTTCGATAGAGACAATTTTATAACCGTTTCCGACGATAATGCCTTTATCAAGAGGGGTTTGGGTTCTAATGAGGCGGTAGGAGTTTTTACTGGTGATTTTGTGAGGTGGAACAAGCACCCAAGTTTGCTTAGGAACTTGCTCGGCAAGGTTATAGTAAAAAAGAGCAGACAGCCCACCAATAACGGCATCGGGGCCAAGTTTTGCACAAGCAATTTGAAAATCGTATTCACGATCAAGGTTTGCTTCAGGGTGAAGAAATATCCCACGATCCACTCGTTTGATTTTTTCCTGCTTTACAAGTTTAGAGAGGCTTTGTTGGCTAATCCCAATCTCATTGGCTTGGGCCAGAGTAAAAATGCCGAGTTTTTTGAGCTTGGTTTCTTGGGCTTTAGTCATGGAGATATGATTGCGTGAAATTTAACATTTTTCAATAAAAATGTAAATTTCCACGGAATGGATTGAGGTGTGAAATTTAACATTTTGTTTAAAAAATGTTATTTTTCACCACTTTACCCAAAGAATACTCTCGGGTAAGAAAATTAAAATGGCCGAAGCTCACATTACCTCTCAAGAGTGTGAGGTTTGATCAGTTTTGGATCAATTTATTCGTACTTCGGAATAACAGAACTTTCAAAATGTCGATTGCGATCAATGGGCACTCGAATACGAAAGCTACCGATGCCCTTTAATGCGTATGCCTTCGTCTCGTAACCGTTTCGTTTATTTTGTCTTTGGTCCGATTTGCCTAGAAATACAGTCATTTCAGCGTTCATGACCTGCATAATAGCACTCGATGCGGCTGACTTAATTTCAGTAGTGATTACTTCGAAAAATTGTTTGCGTGTTTCTCTAAATGATTTAATTGCCGACTTCAACTCAGACAAATTTACTTCGACTCTTATGATTCCCATGTCCAACACCTACGGTTCCCTTTCTTTGGTTGTAAACCGTCAGACACGAACCATTTGGCACTACCCGTAGATTGGCTGGAATCGGATATTTTAACAATTTGACTCATCAATTCATTGTTACGTTGTTTTCGCTCAGACTCAGGCCGTTCAAGCCATGCATAATAGCCACTAGTGCTCACGCCTAGCTATCAGCAATACCCAATTGTTTAGCAGCAGCCATTGTATTACCTAACTTATCTGCTAACTCCACTGCCTGACGTTTAAACTCTTCTGTATATA
>CAZYPH010000199.1:0-2571 GCA_964649095.1 uncultured Oligoflexia bacterium
ATCTGCCTTCTAAGCAGAGGGTCGCAAGTTCGAGTCTTGCCGGGATCGCCAGTTATCTTGTAAATTCAAATACTTAAATATCGAGAACCGACTCTCGGCTTGGTCATTCGGGCGGTTGATACCCAATAAATTTAGTCCACAATGCGACAAGCTGTGGTATACCCCTCATCGGGTGCGGTTTGTTTAACCCCGTCACAGAATATTAGTGGGTCGAGGATTTTAGTGAATTTTATGAAGTTAAAAAAAGTTTTTAGCAGTTGCTCTTTTGTTCGTTTCGCTGCGGTGGTTTCGCTCTCTGCGGTGGTTTGTGTGGGTTGCGGTAAGTCAAAGAATAATGGGTCGGGCGATGGGGCCTCAAATAGTTTTAATACAGGCGTGACATTGGCTGGTGTGCAGGGTGTAGAAAACGATCCTAATATCGTGACGGTGAGCAGCGACGGTTTGGTTTTGAGTCGTCCACGTGCCCATGAAATTTTTAATCTTCAAGAGCTGGGTGCACGGCCAATTTTCAGTGTTTCAGAGCTCGAGTTTGAAGCTGCAGAGCGTGATGTTTGGACGTCGCTTCGTGCGAGTGACGGTTCTGTGCGTTATGTCGATCGAGGCAGTTTAGAAGTGGTCCGTCAGTGGCCCGATGGTCGATCGTTTGTAGAGGGTCGTATTGAAAGCACTCGATTCTCTGAGTTAGTAGCCCCGCGTGTGGGACGCGATGTTTTTGTACGCATTTTTAATAATACGCAAACATGCGAAGGTGTAGAGCACTCGGCCGGCCGTATGTTGGCACTAAATTTTATTGATGATCGTGCTGCTTCGGAAAATGCCACAGACTCTGCCGTGCGCAATGTGTTGAGTGTAGGCTCAAGTGAAATCTTTGATGTTCGATTAATTCCAGGACGTCCCTTAGCGGTATTGAAGTTTGATAACGGCCGCGTGGTGGTTGTGCGTTATGGTACCCGCATCTTTGTAGATCAAGAATCTCGTGAGGGCGGGCAACCTGTTCGAGCTTTTTCCAATCAAGAAGTCGTGATTGATACTTTAGCGCAAAATGCTCGTATTCCAACCCTTAGGCCCGATATTGGCACGACGGTAGTAGACTCGCCTTATGCGTTGAGTATGACACGGGTATCGCTAGGTCAGGGTCGTTTTCGCTATCTTGTAGATGGCGATATTGAGGTGCCAGTAGCGGCGTATGAGCCAGAAGAGTTAGTCGCGTCTCGAGAGGCGCCTGTCGCACTTCATAATCCCAATCTTGATCGTGAGAACACGGCCCCATATGGCCTTCGTTCACAGCAAGATCGCGTGCAGCAGTTGCGTGCGTTGCGTTTATCGACTGTGCAAAACGACTGTGCACGTTTACGGGCGGCGTTAGCGCGTGATTTTCAAATCACTCAGGCACCCACAAACAATCGTTCCCGTTGTGGGCAGACTGTCCAAGAATATACATTATCTACTATTTTTAATACTCGAGCATTTAGCGACTTTCGCGAGCGCAACGCTGCACTTCAATTTGATCGCAGTTTGCGTGGTGTGTGCGCAGCGCAAATGACTCTTATGTTTTCCTTGCAGTAATGCAATGCGGCATTGTGGCGTATTGGTGTGATTGCGATACACTGGTTCAATGGTACGCCACTATAAAGCTGGACGATATTTTAAGAAAAATGGCATTCATGTTCTGCATCTTCAGGGTGACTACGCTGCTATGGCCGAACAACACGGGGCCTTGTTAGCGAATGAAATTAAAAGTGGTGTTGTTAAGTACCTCAGTGACAAAAACTTTAAACTCGTTGATCACGCCTATTGGTTTCAAACGAGGCCTCGTTTAGCGAATCTTATTAAGAAAATTCTATATATTACGCTACATAAGCCCATTCAGGCTCATATGCCGAGTGTTTATGTCGATGAAATGCGTGCTTTGGCCAAGGCCAGTGGCTTAGATATGTCAACGCTTCTGAAGCTTGAGGTGCATGCCGATGAGTTAAATCTCATGATGCATTATTTATTACCCAAGATAGCCTTTTCGTCGATCAGCCCAGGTATTCCAGCTTGTACTAGCGTGGTTGTACTACCCAAGAGGTCGACTAACGGATCTGTATTGCATGCACGTAATTTAGATTATCCGGCAGTTGGGCGTTGGGAACGCCAACCAACTGTAATTTATTCAGATCCACATCAGTTGTGTCGTAGTATGCGCACAGTATCGATTTCTACTGCTGGTTTGCACACCCAGGGTGTCACTTCGATGAACGAGGCTGGTCTCTGCCTGTCTACTCACTTTCATTTGTCAAAACAGGTGGGTCCGTTTGGTATGCCAGTTCACTGCTTGGGTTCAGAGATTATTCGTAAGGCACGTACCATTGCTCAAGCAATCGATATCGTAAAATCGCATCGTGTGGCGGGTGCCTGGAGTTTTGTTGTTTCTAGTGCACAAGAACGAGACGCCGTAATTATTGAAACCAATAATCAACGGACGGCAGTGGTAGCAGCAGATAGTTCTGGGGTAGTGACTCACGCGAACGCATATCAAACGGCAGAACTTCAAGAACACGAGTATGCGTTGTCGAAAGTATTGCGAGA
>CAZYPH010000200.1:0-2557 GCA_964649095.1 uncultured Oligoflexia bacterium
CGGCTGGGTTCCAATTCGTCGAGCGCTACAGTTGGATTGAATCGTTTGGAATTAGTTACCACGTTGGCATCGATGGCATTAGTTTGTTGTTGGTTGTTCTAACCACTTTTTTAACACCAATAGTTATTTTGGGCTCTTGGTCAGCGGTGGAATCAAAAGTAAAACCGTTCTTCGGTTTGTTGCTACTGCTAGAGTCTGGAATGTTGGGTGCCTTTGTCGCATTAGATCTCTTTTTATTCTACGTTTTTTGGGAAGCCATGTTGATCCCGATGTATCTGCTTATCGGAGTTTGGGGCGGTAAAGAGCGTATTTACGCGTCGATGAAATTTTTTCTCTACACTCTGGTTGGCTCGCTCTTGATGTTGATCGCGATATTTTATTTATTCAGTCAGTATCATGCCCAGTTTAACGTCTATTCCGCGGCCATTGAAGAACTCTATAAACTCAAATTGCCATTTGATGGTGGAATATTCAGTCCACAGTCTTTGGTGTTCTTGGCATTCTCGTTGGCCTTCGCCATCAAAGTACCCTTGTTTCCACTGCACACTTGGCTGCCTGATGCGCACGTTCAGGCGCCAACGGCGGGCTCTGTCATTCTAGCTGGTGTCTTATTAAAATTGGGTGGTTATGGTTTTATCCGTTTTGCATTTCCTTTGTGCCCACAAGCTGTAGCTTTAATGTCACCGGTCTTTATGGGGCTTGCCGCTGTCGCCATTGTTTACGGAGCATGGATTGCATTTGTACAAACCGACGTAAAAAAAATGGTGGCCTACTCTTCCGTAAGTCACATGGGGTTTGTCGTATTAGGACTGTTTAGCCTCAATGACATTGCGGTGACTGGTTCAATTTATCAAATGCTGAACCATGGTATCTCAACAGGTGGTTTGTTTTTGCTGGTGGGTATGATTTACGAACGGCGACACACTCGTGAGATTAAAGACTTTGGTGGATTGACGCGTGTGATGCCATTGTTTGCTATTATTTTTATGATTGTCACCCTCTCTAGTGTGGCATTGCCTGGTACAAACGGTTTTGTGGGAGAGTTTCTAATTCTGTTAGGTTCGTTTCAAGTCTCTAAGTGGAGCACTATTGTAGCCGGTACTGGGGTTATCTTCGGAGCGCTGTATATGCTTTATATGTTTCAAAAAGTCATGTTTGGTCCGCTGACAAATGAAGAAAACAAGGCATTACAAGACTTAAACGCCCGTGAAATTGCAGTCATGCTGCCTATTATTGCGATGATTTTTGTAATGGGTGTCTTTCCGAATCTTTTTATTTCGAAAATGGCGGTATCCATCCAAGCTTTTTTAACCTCGGTAAGAGTGTAAATAGAAATTATGGAACTAATTAAAGTAGAGAATCTCACGTTAAGTTCAGAGCAGTGGGCAGCCCTTTTGCCGTATTTGGTAGTAGCGACAGGAGGCATGTTAACGGTTCTAGTATCAGTCGTGCGTTCTGCTCAGAGCGCCACTCTCGCCATGGTAACAGCAATTGCCACTGCGCTTATTGCTATAGTGGTCAATTGTGGATTGTTTGGCGAAGCGTCGCAATCGATGTTTAACAACATGATGGTAGTCGATTCTTTTTCTGTTACCTTTAATGTTCTCTTTTTAGGCATAACAGCTTTGGTCGCATTGGCCTCGAAGGCTTATCTTGAGAGAGAAAAGATTCACTACGGTGAATATTATGGATTACTAATATTCGCATGTTTAGGAATGATGTTCTTGGCGGCAGCTCAAGAATTTGTCACGTTGTTTGTGTCGCTCGAGATCATGTCAATTGCCGTTTATGTTCTGGTTGGTTTTCGGCGCGTTGATCTGCGGTCTAACGAGGCGGCTCTAAAATATTTTATCTTGGGGTCAGCGGCTTCAGCTTTGATGTTGTTCGGCATGGGCCTTGTTTACGGTGCTACCGGAACGATGCAATTGTCTGCAATTTTTGCTGCCGTTCAGCAGAATGCCAGTAATTTAATATTTGTTGTAGGCGCGTTACTCGTAGTGATTGGTTTTTTATTCAAAGTGGCTTCGGTTCCGTTTCATATGTGGATGCCCGATGTCTATGAAGGGGCTCCAATTTCTGTAACAAGTTTTATGACCACAGGCCTAAAAGCGGCGGCCTTTGCTAGCTTTTTAAGAGTCTATCTCTCGATGGTACCGCATGATGTATCATTATCGCTCACGAGTTTATTTTATAAACTGTTGTGGGCTTCTGCTCTTTTGACGATGTTTGTTGGAAACGTGGTTGCACTTACTCAACGCAACTTGAAGCGTATGTTGGCGTACTCGTCGATCGCGCATACAGGGTACCTGGTTATCGGATTTATTGCCGGAGCGACTTCAAATGTTGGATACAGCGCGGTGGTGGCGTATCTGATTACTTATGTTGCGATGAATCTCGGAGCCTTTACTGTGCTCGGCATGATTGGTGAGCGCGGTGATCGCAATACCGATCTGAGTGATATTGCCGGTATCGGGTTCAAACGTCCGTGGATTGGTCTTGCAATGACCATTTTTATGTTTTCGATGGCAGGTGTTCCGCCAACAGCAGGATTTGCGGG
>CAZYPH010000201.1:0-2537 GCA_964649095.1 uncultured Oligoflexia bacterium
CGATGACCCTTAAAAACCGTAATGACCTCAACGGCGAACCCATCCACCAAAGTAAAAAAGCCCGCTTTTGACGGGCTCATTTAATATGGCGGAGAGGGAGGGATTCGAACCCTCGATGGCTGTTACACCATGCACGCTTTCGAGGCGTGTGACTTCAACCACTCATCCACCTCTCCGTTGATTGTGAGGAACTATATATTTGATTTTGGGCTAGAGTCTCTTGGCTAGCGAACTACGCAGAGAATGTCCAGCGTCAACTCGGTGCCGGCAATGTTCGGCGCACACGCACGCAAGCACTCCCGCGCGCCTGAGAATTCCCTAGCGAATCTTAAAAATAATAAAGCAGTTCCACAAAAGCCCCATTTCTAGAGAACCAATTCGTGGTTTCGAAACCTCCGCTTACTCCAAAGTGGGCGTTTGAAAAATAATGAGAAAGCCGGATGTCGGCCCGATAGAAACGATCTACCTTGGAGAACTTGTATGTGGCCTGGGCCGTTAGTTTAAGGCCCCGCCCTAAATAGGCGAAAAAATAAGTCTTTGGCATTAGTAGAGGGTAGAACCCAGCTGGACTCACATCAAAACCAGGGGCAATCATGGCGTTAAACCCGACGTTTTTAGTGGGCATATAGGTTAAACCCAGGGAAACGTTGGTGCTCCAGCGAAGGTTTCGAAGCTGATTGTCTCGCGACAGTCCAGCGTACGCGCCCCAGGACTGCGTGGGGGTTACAAAATCAAAGGGGGTGAACATGTTCAGTTCGAGCAGGCGTAGTTCCTCAAGGGTGATGTGTCCATTGGCGAAGCGCATTTGGGAATCGAGAATCGTCATGTTCGACTCCTGCATTGATGGGAATTGAAAATCTTTGAGATCGGTAATCACCGGTCGAAAGCCCAACAAATAGTGGAAGTCTTGAGAACGTTTCTGAAAGGCCATCGTAACCCGTCGGGGACGCGGTCTATCGAGGGGGTCGAGAATCGGGAGCTGCTGATTCGCTAGGGAATCTCTGAATTCTAACTGAGAAACGGTTCTATAGTTTTGGAGAACCAACCGTTTGCGCCGGAAATTATATTCATAAAACAGAGAAAGACTTTGTTTTAATTCGTCGGATGCGGTTTCGATACCGCGCCATGCGTTGTAATCCTCCGTTTGCAATAATTTAAACCGTGCCTGTTCGCCGGGCGTGAGTCGTTTATGCACGGCACGTAACTTTACGATATCAGGGGTATCGAACTGGTGGCTGCCGATCGCCTGTTCGTGTTGATAGAGAACCTCAATAGGTAAGTTGTATAACGTTCCTGAGAGTTTCTCTTCACTCGTGACAGCGGCAATCAGTGCCGATAGTTGTTGCGCACAGTTCGCCGTAAAAAAGTAGTATTTGAATTCAACGCCTCTCAACTCATACAGGTGGTACAGCAGTAATTGAATCGTCTCGGGCGCCAGTGTGAGTCGATAGTAAAAAATATAGCGTTGTTCGATGTTTAGGTACTCATGTCGTTTTTTAAATAACGGCTCTCGAACAAAGGTGCCTTTAAAACCGCCAGATATACCTTTCCATATATAATCCGAGAAACCGATCTCCGGGTCGGTAATGGCTGCAAAATGCACGGCGCTAGCATCGGCCTCTGGGTGTTCATCATTATGGAACACGAGCATGACGTGGCCAAATAGGGACGATGGCGAACCAAAATATTCTGTTGATAGAGCGAGGCTAAGATGTTTTTTGGGGAACGAGCGTGTAAAATTCACGAGTTCTTTGCACGATTCGAGTTTGTAGTTTGGTAGCGCCACATGTTTTTTGATGGTTAGATAACGCGCCGGATAGCGACAGGCGAATTGTTGACCGTAAATCGGGTTTTTAAAAAGATCGCGCAGAGTAAAATACTCGCTGATGGCGTCCTGCGATGGTGAGTAAAAAAAAGTATCTGGATTCGATAACGATACCGAGCGTTTTAGTGTCGAGTGGGTGATGCGCAACCATTCGTCCGAAATGGGCTGCGAATTTGTTTGTGACAAAACGCTACTTATAAATAAAAAATATTTAATGATTAAAATACTTAGAATTTTATAAAACATTTATTGCGCACCAATTTTGGCAACCTCTATAGTTGAAACATCATCATACAATAAAGGAGCTCTCGAACATGAAAAGCAAGTGGATTACTATTGGGGTATTTGCCTTTGTAGCTGTGTTATCTGGTTGTGCGACGGTAATCAAAGGTTCTAGTCAGTCGATCAATTTTAGCAGTGAACCTCAGGGCGCCGACGTGATTATCGATGGTAACTTGATGGGGAAAACGCCGACCATCGTTACTTTAAAAAAGAACAAATACAAATCAGCCATTATCAAAAAAGAAGGTTATGAGAGCGCCACTATCATGCTTAAGACGGCGTATGATCCAATCTCTCTCATCAACGTATTTTGGGATTTAAGCACCACCGACCTTATTACGGGGAATGCTTACGAGTATGAGCCGAATAGCTACACCGTGAAGCTGACAAAAGAGGAAGGGCATTCCTCAAAAAAGTAATCGCGACGTCT
>CAZYPH010000202.1:0-2505 GCA_964649095.1 uncultured Oligoflexia bacterium
CAGTATAGGAACTATGCTCAATATAAAAACTCTTCTCCGCCGTATAAGCCGCCGCTAACGACGATTTTACTTCTGTCGTGCGGGCCTTTGCTTGATACTTTTCGTACGCGGGAATGCCTTGAAATAACAAAATACCAATGATTGCTACGACAATCATTAACTCGATTAACGTGAACCCCAGTCGGCGGTTGGTGAGAGTGTGCATAACGTGTTGGCCCCCAAATGTTTTGTGAGTGGTGAATAAAGCTTTATATATATAGTTTATCGGAAAGTCGTAGTTTGGCCTAGATACTCTGCCGACACCGCCATGACCTACCCGGCAAATTTCACCCAATTTCGGCTCCCAAAACCAAGCCGGCTATTATTTCGAAAATGAAATCGCGCGCACATTAAAAACTTCTACCGGGTGCCTCAGATCAATATCTAGAGAATTGTATATAGCGCCACCGTTAAAAGAGTTTGGCGTCGCGGATGTTCCTAAACTCACAAAGTAAGTACTGAGCCCCGTGGCATCCATAAAAAAAGAATGCACCCGCCGCGTACTTGGTAACACAAACGGCATGCCGTAACGCTGGGCGCCTTGTGCGGGCCATACAGAGAACTCAGGTTGTGAGGGCTTTATCAAATCCACTTGCCCACCGTTTTGTATCGGTAGCGACAAACACACGGGCGATGTGCGGTCAGAAAACATGCCAAACAAAACAGGCGTGTTGTCTTCGGGTTTCGGGCGGGCACATATCGAAAATGGGTATTCGTCTAACGTGTATTTGCCCGATATGGCCGCAATACGCGAATCGATTTCGTATTTGCGATTTGTGTCCGGATCGCAGTCTAACGGGTAGCCGCCGCATTCTGTAAAATGGGTAAGCGCATTAGCGCGTAGCATAAAAACCGATTTGTTATCCGGCGCAACTAAAATCGATTTATTCGCCGGCGAAGCTAACGAACGAAACACCTCTTCGTTGTGTTGGGTGCCGTTGCCTAACCAGCGGTAGATGCGGCCGTCCGACTGCAACCAATAGCGGGCCACAAATTCATAGGGTTTTACGACTTGCGATACTTGGCAGGTCAGTTCTGACATACGCGAACTACCGCGCGTGATGCCCGCCATGTGTTCGTTCGTTGCCAAATCGTAAACACCTGTGACCGTAATTTTAATACCATCACCCGCTGCTAAAAAGTCGTAGCGGTTACGCGTAAAATCCCAGGCACAATCTTCGATGGGTGGTTGGTACTTTTGGTATTGTATGAGCGCGTTGTGCCGTTTGAGATTTACAAAAATCTTTAGACCCGGCCATTTTCTCTGCAGCAAAGTGCTAATCGAATTCGGTTGGCAACCGGCCTGAGGTTGTTCGCGGCTCGAGAGCAATGTGTTCGGGTCTAAGCTCACACACTCTTCTCGCCCTAAGTGCCGCAAGTCACGCGGCGGCATCTGGGTCAGTGTAACGGGTGTCGTGTTATTGGGCAGGTGCGGGCAGTATTGGTCAAACAGTTGCACGTTAAACAAACGCGCATTGTAGCGCGCTTTCGCAAAGGCAAATTGGCTACTCATGCGAGCCGTATTTTGATTGCGGTACGAACTGCCACCGGTTTGTGTGTCGTTTTCAAGAGCGGGCACACTAGTACGTGCGTTGTGTTGTTCTAGATCGGTAAGACCAACGACATATTCATGTAACTTTGCGCGCGCCGCTGTAATACAAGCGTCTTGAAAGTCTGACCGGCGAATCATTTTTTTACTCTCTAAGACAATCGGATACACCGCCAAAGCTGCCACCGATAAAATCGTCGCTGCGATCATGACTTCAATCAGAGAAACACCGCGTTCGTTTTTTTTAAAAATGCTGTATCGGTACGCATTGGTCATATAATAAATTGTAGCATCAATTGATCTTGTTGATAGCGGCATTTTGTCTGAGAATATAGCTTAGATGAGATATGTTTCGCGGACGCCAAAAAAATCTACAGCGGGTTTTACACTTGTTGAGTTGATGATTGTTGTAGGCCTCTCGGGCATATTGAGTTTGGCCATCTTTTCGATGTTAGTTGATGCAACGCGTATTAATCGTCAGGCCGACTTGCAGTCGGCACTTCTTAGAGACTCCCAGATTTTTTTATACAATCTCGAACAGTATCTTTCGCAAGTGACCGCAGTGTACAGTTGTAACTGTGGCGCCGGTCGTTGTGTGAATAATAATTTAGATGTCAGTCCCGCAGCTGTAAACGACCCCGCCGTGACTGTTTTAAGCGCACAAGTTGAAGAGGCCCAACAGCTTATGGCGCCGCCCAATAGTGCGCGTTGTTTACTTTTCGGCCGATCGTATCTTGTGAGTTCTGATATCGTGGCACGTGGTTGTAAGATGCAAATAGATTTAGTTTATGTACCGCCAAGCCGCGAAAATGGTACCACGGCAAGCAGACCTGGGCAGTTAAAGCTGGTGTTGACCGATGCCACAGGTGCTGCCGAATCGATTGGTGTTTTAAGTAATATTACCGAATTTTCATGCG
>CAZYPH010000203.1:0-1906 GCA_964649095.1 uncultured Oligoflexia bacterium
TAGCTCTATTTTTTTTGAAGAAGTAGAGTGTGATCGCTGTTGCAGCAATTAGGATAATAGATGTCCTAAGAATTGTTTTCTTCATAAGTAACTATATTTTAACACTAGTTTGGATGTCATTGGTAATGACAAAGAGTTTGTGGTCAATAGATTTAGTTTATGTTTTGGTGCTTTAAAATATATGTATTTTATTATATGTTGTGTGGTTGGGTTTTGTATTCAATAAATGTTTGTTCTTCGTTGCTTGTGTGGGTGCTGAAATTAGTAGAATCACGAAATAGAAACGGGGAGTTTATTACAGTGTTCCTTAGAGTATCCATTTTGTAGAAGTTCCTGCGGCTTAAGCCACAAGTTTTTTTAGGTAGACAATACTGTCGGGTACGTCGCGCACTAGGCGTAGTAACACGTCCATTGCTGCCGTTTGAACGTTGCGGCCTGATTCCCAGCGTGAAACCGTATTCACTCCTAGTCGCAGTAGTTCGGCTAGTTGTCCTTGAGTCAACTCTAAACGCTCGCGGAGTCTTCGAATTTCATCTGCCGATAGAAGCCCATATTTTTCCTGATAGAGCTTTAATGCTGTTTTACGCAATTGCCGCGACTCGTCTAGGCGAAGCATGACTTCTTTACAGCTGCGGCAAAATAAATGGGGTGAATTTTTTACTAGGACGTCTTCTCCATTTACTGGAAATGTGAGGACTCCAACAGTTTCAACCATGTTTAGACCACAGGAAGGGCATACGTTATCGGGGGGGGGCTGTTTAGCTAACGGTTTATTTTTTGTTCTTTTGCTACTCATAGTTTGCGCCCTTACTTCGATTTTCATGGAATGAAATTATCACACAACTCTGGCGAATCATGATCTTTAAATAGACTTCAATATTCGAGATTCGAACAATAAAAACATAAAGATATTCATCCGTGATTTTTGAAAGAATTCGATCGTGGAAGTCATTCTTTTCAAGTGTGGTTAAGAGAAGACAAACATCAGTTGAGTCGAGTCCAATATCCATGGATTCCAGCTCATATAACGCTTTTGCTGTAAAAATGACCCGACCAGCCAGAGCAAGCAGTTTAATCTGATCAATAACATTTTCAATATGTTTTGATGGCTTCACTATATGGTTATTTTAACGTTTTGGTTAATAAAGTCAATTGAACTAGGCAACTTCTATCCATTCAAGAGAATGTCGAGTTGCCATAGAATAGAAGAACCATGGAGAACTCAAAAGTTGTCGCAGACCCCAATGCGTCGTTGGATACGGTGGACGGTTCGCTAGAGAACCAAATCTTCGCCGCCGATATTGATGCCGCCCAAAGTCCAGAGACGCCGCAGATGGCAAGCGAACCTTCGACGGCCACTGCGTCTGAGGCGCATGGTGGCGAGTTCCAGTTTATTGATTTTGCCTCTGATATCGACGCGAGTGTGGCCCCCGTGCAGGAGGCGATTCCGGATGTTTCGCCGGAGAACCTTTTATCGGGGAACCTATCGGCTAATCCCGCCCCTGACGAAGCGGAAGCGTTATCGTTATCCTCTGAGCCGTCCGATGTCTTTGGCGAAGGTTCTCCAGAGAGCTCCAACATCCCGGGCCTGCAAGAATCTCACGATGATTTAGACACTCCAGAGGCATTAGCGCCTGCGGACACATCAAGTGCCCACGGCGAATCTTCTGTGGAGGGTTCTCTAGATTTTGGCGATGCCCTTGCTCTCGGAGAAGGTTCTCTAGAGCAGGGGGCCACCAATGCCGTGGCGGCGTTATCACAGAGTGCATTCGCGCAAAACGCTTCGGCGGAGTCTAAGAGCGCTGGTTCTACGAGCACTAAAACCGACCAGGCAAGCGCCCAGAATAGTTCTCCGGAGAACTACTCTTTAGAGAAACAACTAAAACCCCTAGCGGAGAAATCTACC
>CAZYPH010000203.1:1916-2492 GCA_964649095.1 uncultured Oligoflexia bacterium
GTCGGGCAGCCCGCCTTTGAGGCCAATCCGGCGTTTGCTTTTTTTGCATCAGTACACTCGGGAACATTCACTGAGCATCAGCGTATGATGATTGCTGCTGTTCTTAGCGATACGTCGCTGGGGGTTCGTCCAGCCGATATTGAGGTGCAGTTGGCCAAAGGGGTTCTCTATTTGCCGCGCCTCTCTGAGTACGCCTGCGTGTATTTGGCCTCGCGGCTACGCGAGTATGTCGATGAAATTGAAATGCGGTTTCAAGAGCATGCCGAACTCACCGGCTACGCGGATGGACAAGAAAATAACACACCGAGTACAGACTCTAAAGCCGTCGATCTGATGCTGTCGCCCAAGTCAGCGGCCGATATTTTTACCAGTAATCTGGGTGAGATACCCCAGTTCGCTATCGAGGAAATTCTAACTCAGGTAGTGGCTACAAAGACGGTCGAGGGCGCGATCGACGACGATGCACTTGAGAAAACGATTGAAGAACTCGTCGAGGTTCTCACCGAAAAAGCATTTAGGTTGGGTGCCCACGGGGTGATTGGAATTAAAACTCAGATCAATCCACTCTCGTCGTCA
>CAZYPH010000204.1:0-2336 GCA_964649095.1 uncultured Oligoflexia bacterium
CGATGTGGTGACGTCGCTCGAGCGTATTTTTAAAGTGAATCAGAAAAACCCCATCCTATTAAAACCTGGCACCGGCGCCTACCGGATTTTGACACAGGCTCGGGACGAGGCGCATCGGTTTGCCATTACATTCCATAAAAATATCCGTCGAAAATCACGCAGTTAGGCGCGTGGTTGGGATTTGTGTTCACGGTAGGGCCTAGATGTGGTAGACGTGTCTCGCAAGTAGTTGACTTATTTTGTTTTATATTAGTGTTGAGACTAGCGAAATGATGGTTCACGCATTGTTGTCAGAAATATTTTTTGGGGCTCGCCGGCGCTTAGGTGTTCGGGCGTTTGTGGTGGCGGCTGTCATCGTCGGTACGCTGGTGTGTCCAGTAGGGCTGTGGGCCAGTAATGACTTGGTGCTAGCGGGCCATATTTGTAACGACGCCCTAACGCCTTCCTCTGCAGAAGCGGCGGGCGCTAGGCGTCCACGATCGTCTACGATTGGAGACTACGCCAATCTCGATCATTTGCCGCAAGCTACGCGTGCAGCGATCGCGAACAGATTCCAGCACTTAGTGGGTAGCGCCCAGCAGTTAGAAGCCGTTGTGGGTGCAGCGGGGCAGCCGGGTGGGGTATTCGATTTGCAGATTGATTTTGCGGATCTCGCCTTGCGGGCGCAGCTAGATGTTTTGAGGGGGCAGGCCGAAAGTCGTCTACGACCAGGTGAGAGACTGAGTGCGCAACAACTAGAAGTGATGCTCAGTCAAATCGACGCGTCGGGGCATGTGGGGACACTCGAGTGGATGCGTGGGGTTTATGAACGCCGCCTCATCGAACTGAATGGAATTTTAGCGTACTTTAGAGACCGGTGCGCGGCTGAAATCGCAGCGGAGACGCTCAGTCCCCCTATTGATAGTACGACTGGCGCGCCGGTGCTTCTGCATCGGGATCGGTTAGAAGATTCTGCCGTTCGTCGTCGGATGATCACTACATTTTTACCGTTATTTACAAGCGAGGCTGAACTAAGAAGAGCTGTAGTCGCCGAAAGTCTACGGATAGTGCAGGTGGCCTTGGGCACCTTCAGTGCACAGAGGCGTCTAAGCTTGGCACAATTGGGGTCGCTCGCGTTGGACTACCCGCATACTATGGGTTCGTTGGAGTTTAATTTGGAAGGACACTTAGGGGAGCTAGAGACGGATCTTGTTACCACGAGGTTTCGGCTGGGTGACATGTTAGAACGTCTAGAAAGCGGCCAAAGGGCGCGAGGTCCACTCGATCCACGGGGCCTGTTTTTTGAAAATCGGTTTTTAGGTGTACCGACTCCGCGATCGTTTAGCCCGTTAGGGTTAGTTGCCAGTGTGGCGTTTGGGCTTGGACCTTTGGGGCTTATTGAGGTGCCGGCATGGGTTGATAATAGTCGATACGTCCCGAGTGCGTTTACGAATCATGATGGTGATCATCTAAGTCTTTTGTCGCCTTACCAATCAGAGGGCGTAGAGCATAGGGCCGCATTTTTTGGTCGCTATTTGCACTTTCTACGAGCGCTTGAGCAGCAGGGAGAGTCGACTCAAGTGGATTTGTTGATTTTATTATTTTTTGATGCGGCACGCGAGCGTGGTTTGGGACCCATAACGAGAGCAAGCGATTTTAAGACGGCGCTCTTGCAAGTGTTGAGTCCGAATGGGCGTTCCTTGCAGACTTCGTTGGCCATAGCGCGGGAGATATTGACTAGTAGACTTCAGGCGCGATTAGTGCCGAATGATTTTCTGGCGTCGCTCCGTGCGCCTATCGCTAACGGCGCTATTAACAGGGAAGTTACTGCCGCGGTAAATGCTTTTCTGGAGTGGTTAGAAGCAGAAGTGCAACGCGAACAAAATGCTCAGCGTTAACCATCCACGTGATCAGTACAAACCCAAAAAAACCGACCCAACCATCAAAACAATCCGATGGCTAGGTCGATGTTTTATTGTAAAGGGTGCACACGCTGGCGCGTGCGGATGCCGCAGTCGGGGCAGCGAGCGGTTTCTTGAATCAGATTGTTTTTGGTGTCGGCGAGATGGTTAAGCGTCAGATGGGCTCCGCAAAGAACGCAGAGCAAATGACGCCGCATCATCTCGCGCGGTTCACCAAAACAGTCTCGATAATCTTCTAAAATCAAACTAGGGTTAGTGGGGTTTTGGGCCGATTCTTGTTTGAGTTGTTCGAACTCTTGATTCACTTCGTTTTGCACTTCAAGCGCAATATCATCGAGCTCTTCCATGAGGGTTTCTAATTCCTCAGGCAATTCGTCTTGCTCGGCACTGTCAGACTTATCGAACTTATCCCTGTTCATAAGGCCTCCTACTGTA
>CAZYPH010000205.1:0-2239 GCA_964649095.1 uncultured Oligoflexia bacterium
CGAGCTTAGCTTGCGTGCGGCTTCGGGATTAACGCCGGTCAGGCTTTCTAAGAACGCCACGATGTCATTCACTTCTTCGTCTTTTAACTCTTTGTTCAGTTGGGTTTTGGCCATGATGCGCACCGCATCTGCTAATTTTGCGACCGAACCGTTGTGAAAGTACGGCGCTGTAATAGCGACGTTACGCCATGTTGGTACACGCCACATGTTTTTATCGGATTCTTGTTTCGTAACTTCAAACCGGCCTAAATCTTTTGAAAATCCATATTGTTTTTCATAGTCGGCATTTGGGATGACCGGAAACTTTTGATAAAAACCCACACCCTGTGGCATCGCTGGCCCATTGAACATCGCTCCACTGTGACACCCCACGCACCCGACCGTTTGCACCAATTGCAATCCGCGTACAGCGGCGGCGCTGAGTGCCTTTTTATCGCCTGCCAGGTACTTATCATACGGGGCATCGCGTGTGATTAACGTGCGTTCATAAGCGGCGATCGCCTTTGCCACGTTATCAATCGTGATAGCCTCGGCCGAAGTGGGCTTTTTACGGGCCTTTGCAGGGAAGGCTTTCTCAAAAGCACTAACGTACTCAGGAATAGTCTTTAACTTCGCAACCACGGCATCGTGGTTTTCCATACCCATTTCGATCGGATTCGTAAGAGGCCCTTTAGCTTGGTCTTCTAACGAAGCCGCGCGACCATCCCAAAACTGCACCGAAGCAAAAGCGGCATTCAGAACCGTTGGTGCGTTACGTCCGCCCTTTTGACCGCCAATACCAACCGACACCGGCGTACCGTCGACACCATTTGTGTTGGCGTTATGGCACGACTGGCACGAGACCGTGTTGTCTTTCGAAAGACGCGCATCAAAATATAACTGGCGACCTAATTTGACTTTCTCAGCCGTGGTTGGATTGTCTTTCGGCGTCGGTACGACTTTAGGCAAACGCTCAAATGCGTGCGACATGTTGACAAAAACCTTCAACATAAAAATTGAAAAACAAATGAAACCAAAAATAAATTTGCGAGACGGACGAGGGCCCGACTCGATTAGGTCTTGGGATTGAGAGGGTAGATAAGCCATGATGCGTAAGCCTTTATATATATAATTAATTATATTATTCGTTTAAGAATTTTTTTTCTGCATGTCTACAAAACCGCGCAGCAATTCCACAGGAAATGGAATGAACGTAGTTGTATTTCTTTCGTTAGAAATTTCAACCATCGTTTGTAAATATCTTAACTGCAACGTCATAGGCTCTTGACCCATCACATGAGCAGCGGATGCCAATTTTTGTGAAGCTTCAAATTCACCTTCGGCCGCAATAATTTTCGCCCGACGCTCACGCTCCGCCTCAGCCTGTCTAGCCATTGCTCGTTGCATTTCTACCGGCAAATCAATTTGTTTCACTTCCACGTTCGTTACTTTTACGCCCCAAGGGCCTGTTTGATCGTCAAGAATAGCCTGCAACTTAGTGTTAATTTTTTCTCGATGGGCCAGTAACTCGTCTAACTCAACCTCACCCAAAATTGATCGTAATGTCGTCTGAGCTAGGTTCGAAGTAGCCCGAAAATAGTCTTCAATTTCGATGACAGCACGGTTGGGATCGACGACTTTAAAATACACTACCGCATTTACTTTGAGTGTCACGTTATCGCGTGTAATGGCGTCCTGAGGTGGTACGTCCATCGTCACCGTACGCATATCAACACGCACGGCACTTTCGAGAATTGGAATCAAAAAAAACAGACCCGGACCACGATTGGCAATCACGCGTCCCAAACGAAATACAACGTAGCGTTCATACTCTTTCGCAATACGAACAGACACCGCTAACAATACAAGAACAATTATTAAAAATGGTATCGACATAAATTCCATAGAGCTCCCCTTATATATTATTTTATATATATTACTGATTTTGTTTCTTGTTGACCACTAAAACAAGGTCAATACGCTCTTTCACTTCCACAATATCTTTGATTTGCAGAGGCGCATCCGATTGAAACTTCCAAATCGCACCCCGAACCAAAATCGTGCCGGTATTCGAATCCGCATCGACCGTACGTACAACCCCTTCAGCCCCAATTAAATCGCTAGGGCTTTTGTAAGGTGCGCCGCGTGTTTTCCACGCCACCCAAGCGACAAGACCCCCAACTAGTACAATACTAGCGACAGAGCCATAGATGAGCTTCATAGATAGATGCACGTTGCCCGCAGTAGGTTCGATTAAAAA
>CAZYPH010000206.1:0-2231 GCA_964649095.1 uncultured Oligoflexia bacterium
CCGATGGTTTTTAGGGTTCTATTTGGTGTTGATCGTTATGGTCCATGGCGGTGCCTGGGCCCAGAATAACGATGCATCATCCCCTGCCCGGGTACCACCCACACGCCGCCTGACCCCCGATGAAGTGTCGGCGTATGTTCAAGGGGTTGTGACTGAATTGCAAAGGCTTGCGGCGGAGTTGCGCGCCGTCGCCTCGCCTGGTGCGCTCCGTTATGAGGACTACCGCACAGTCGATCCTGCTAGCCAGCGAGAGGCCGCCGAACGCGCCGCAGTGCTGCGCGCCCAAGGGCAGGCGCTGTTAACAGAAATGGTTTATATGTTGGCTACGGTGCAGGATCGCGCTTTTTTAAACGAGAATACGTATAGTAATACACTCACGTCACTCAATAGATTCGCAAAGATTTCGGCGATAGTTATGGCCCTATCTAGCTATTATTTGGACGCAACGGGTGGGCAAACTCCACTGAGTGCTGTCGTTTCCGCCTTAACGATTTACATTGTAACTGGGTTCTTAAATCTTGGTTTTGCGAATCCGGTAAGCCGTTTGAAGGCATGGCACCACGGCCATCTCCCCCGCGATATTTCAGACCAGCTAAGAAATAGAGGCGAATCCATAGAAGCGTTTTCGCGAGCCGAACGCGCGCTTGCAGAAGCCGAAATTGACCTCACAGTGTTTGGATTTGGTAGAAACCCTGTAGCCGTAGCTAACGCCCTAACAGCCGGGCGTGACTGGGCTTTGAAGCCTTATAAGAACGTGAAGGCCCTGTGCGCGCTTTTGTTAGAGCCTCCTTCGATCGAGGTTGAAGTCACACCTAGTGGGCTCGAGCCCAATAACCTAACCGGCGTGCGTATCAAACCCGACTCCGACCACACGGCGCCAGCAGCCGAAGAGCTCCCCGCCGCCAATCCCTCGGAAGCTTCCAATCGCGCCGCCAGTCGACGAAACGACGACTAATGCGACGCCGTGTTTTCACTAAGGCCACAAAAGCAGCTGGAGCCCGGGAAATAGCTCCTACTCAAACAAGATGCGTTCGGCCGGCATGACTAAGATGCGGCGGTCGAATATCGTGGTTGTGGCATGACCCTTTGTGATGATCACTACAAACGCATGGTTATATGTTTGTAAAAATTGGTGCGCACTGCGGAGCTGTTGTCGTGTGGGAGACGCGGTTATAATGGGTAAAAAACCAATCGACGTTTCTTTCACTTTGACCGCGAACGGCACGCAAATATCTGGGCTCTTGCGAAACTGAAAGAAGCGATACGCTAAACCTATCTCGTAGTTAAAACTTGCCCTAATATTACGAAAGACGAGTCCTTCAAATGCCCGCTGCGCATCGATTTGTTCATCGTTTAAGAATCGCCACTCCAATTGATCTTCGAAATATACCGATACGCCGTGCCGACTGCCTTCGATGGGTAGGGTGCGAATTAGAAAGATAGACTCCAGGGCGTGCAATAGTTTTTTTTGAGTGGCTTCAGCGAGGCCGGTTTCACGGCGCAGGGTGGTCGACCGAAATACATCGCCTTCTCGTTGCGCTAAGGCTCGAACAAAGTCTTGAATCTGCAAATACGATAACGACGTAGGGTAAATCAGCCGTAAATCGCGATCTAAAAGCAAATTAAGCTGCTCACGCAAACGCGCCGTTTGTAATTGCGTATTTCGCATAAAACACAAACCAGGCAGACCGCCACGTTGATCATAGGCCTCGAGTGCATTTTCGCGTTGTTTTAGTTGGGTAGAGGTTAGGCTGGCTTCCAAAGAGTCAGGCAAAGTGTTGCGACTCAGCAAGCTGACAACCAATTTTGCACGATCGAGTTCGTAAAGCTCGGTCAAACAAAGAGGCAAAAGATCGATGTTGACGATTCTTCCGGTAAGGGACTCTCTAATAGCGTCGCGGCTGTAGAACCGCACGGAACCTGATAAAACTATCTGTCCTGGGCGTTTGTTCAGTCTTACGAATTCTTTCAGGGCCGGAAATAGTTTTGGACTCAGCTGGCATTCGTCGATGCCTGCGGGTTTTTTTCCCAGTTCATTTAAAAATTGTTTCGGACGAGACTCCGCCATTTTTAGAACATCTTCATCATCAAAGCTTTGGTAAGAGGCGGCCACTTGCTCTAAGAACGTGGTCTTTCCAACCTGTCGATGACCGAAGATCCCGACTAACGGGCTAAATGAAAGAATGTTTTTGTATAAGTCGGTTATGTGTCGATTTCGTATGTGTGCCACC
>CAZYPH010000207.1:0-2217 GCA_964649095.1 uncultured Oligoflexia bacterium
CCACAATGAATGGAATCTGTGACTGTTTGACGTTTTCGACAGTGTCTTGCAATAAAACGCGGCCTTGATCTAAAACCAAAACTTTATCGGCGATTTGCAAGGCACAACCCATGTCGTGGCTTACGACAATCGAGGTTACGTTGAGCTGTCGTGAGAGGTCGAATATTAACGTATTAATGGCTGTTGTGGTGATGGGGTCTAGTCCGGTAGTTGGCTCATCAAATAATAAATATTTAGGTTTAGCGGCAATCGTTCGAGCCAAACTAATACGTTTTTGCATGCCGTAACTCACTTCGTTTGGTTTGCGCGGTAAAATGCTTGCGTCTAGATGTACTAGTTGTAAACACTCCAAAATACGCTGTCGCCTGGCGTCGGCCGTGTATAGGTCTAACGCAAAACCAATATTATTTTCGATCGTTAATGAGTCTAACAGGGCCGGGTGTTGAAACACCATGCCGCATTCCAATCGCACGGTGCGTAGTTCGTTTTCGGATAAATTTTGCACGTCGCGGTTATTAACGATGATGCGTCCCGCATTTGGTTTCATGAGGCCCACGATGTGTTTTAAGGTGACTGATTTTCCGGTGCCAGAACGGCCTAGTATGAAACAAATCTCCCCAGTTGCGACGTCAAAACTGACGTCGTTCAGCACGGCCTTGGAGCCAAAACTTTTATGAACGTGTTTAAAAGAAATCGACATCGTAGCCCTCAGGTAAATCACTTCTAAAACGCAACTGGTCATGACGTCGAAGGGTAGGTGTTTGGTCATTCAGGCGGTCGGTTAGGGGACCATGTGCTAGGCCTTTTACAAATTGTTTTACACGAATATCTTCGCTGGCCTCAGTTTGTTGCGGTGAGCCCGTCAAGATCAAATTACTTTCTTTTTTGTCGCTACCTTCATGGGATGGCCTGGCTTTAATTAAAATGCCCATTTGATCGGCCAATTGATAGGCGCGTTGTACCTCGCTGGTAATCACGACAATCGTGGACTTCATTTCTTCTTTTAATCGTTTGATGAGATCACAGATCAAACGCGACGTAATGGGGTCAAGGCCCGCCGTGGGTTCGTCGTAAAAGATAAGTTCAGGTTCGACGATTAAGGCCCTGGCAATACCTAAACGTTTTTGCATGCCCCCAGAAAGTTCATCGGGAAACAACGCGTTGGTATTCTTTAGTTCGACCCATTCTAAAAATTGATCAATTTTTTTTTGACGTTCTTTTAACGATAAATTCGACCGATATTTTAGGGGGAAATCTAAGTTTTCCTCGACCGTCAACGAATCAAATAAAGCATTCTTTTGAAACAACATGCCCACGTTGCGGGTTTCAATAGTGATGTTGCCTGTGTCTACTGTCATTAAATGGGCCAGCAGTTTTAGTAAGACCGATTTGCCTGAGCCGCTTTGTCCTAAAATCACAAAGCTCGATTGCGCCTCGACGCTAAACGAAACGTCGCTTAACACCGCCGTGGCTGTAAACGCCTTGTTGACGTTGGTTGCCGTTACTACTAACGGCGGCGTGCCATGGTGTGTGCGGCGGATGTTCTGAGTTGGTGTTGTGCGTGTTAGAGGCATGCTAAATCTCGTAATAAGTGAGTAGCCTCTAACGCTAATAGTTTTTTATTCACTTGCCTATCTAGTGCGTGAAAAAGACCGTTAAATTGCCTGGAGATTTCGTATAGCTGCCTACGTTTTGTTAATGCGTTGGGTGTTGTAGTATTTATGGCATTTCTAATAAGCTCGTCGCGTAGGAGTTCAAAAACCGTTTCGCGGAACGCGCTCGAAGTGTTTGATTTCGTGCCTGTTTCGTCGTCGGCGGCTGCTGCTGGTGTCGAAAAAAAATCTTTTTCAAGAATTGCCGTTATTTTTTCTAAACTTGGGTCGGTAAGAGACATGTTTTTTAGTTTATATATAATTTCATTTATGTATTTTATTTGTTGCTCTTTACTAGCCTGACCTTCGTTGCTTGTATTTGGCACGCGTATGAATTGGCAGCGGCTACGAATCGTTGGTAATAAGCTGTGCACAGACGGTGTTGTTAAAACAAATCGGCTAAATTTGGGTGGTTCTTCTAAAAGTTTTAAAAGAGCATTGGCCGCATTGGTGTTGAGTCGGTGGGCTTGATCAATAAAAATAATACGAATGTCGGCATCAAATGGTTTTATGTGGGCCAGGGTATGTAACTCACGAATAGCTTCGATACTGATGGTTGGGTTTG
>CAZYPH010000208.1:0-2173 GCA_964649095.1 uncultured Oligoflexia bacterium
TGGTGCCGACGGATTATGATCCGACGCTTATGAAACTTTCGGTATGGGGGCAGACGCGTATTGAGGCTATCGACAGGCTGAAAGGCGCGTTAGAAGAGCTGCGTATCATTGGTGTTCAAAGTAACCAGGCATTATTTTGGTGTGTGATGCAGCAGCAAGAGTTTCGCGAAGGTCGTTATGGCACGCCCTATCTTCAGAAACACGGGGCGGAGTTGAAACAGTTGTACGACAGCGAGATGCAGAGCCTCATTGGGGCTTTTGCGCCGCAGATAATCGCGACATCGCAGCTTTCGATGAATGCAACACAGAACCATACATTCGCACGGGCTAGTGCTTGGAAACGGGGCGAGCTGTAAATATGAAATATCGTATATTAGATACTCAAACAGAAAACGAAATAGCTTGTTTTGATAACAAAAATGATGGTGCGACGAATGGGAACGTATTGGCCTCACGTACCATGCCTTCTGGTGTTTCTAATAATCTTGTAGCGGTGAAGACCAAAAGTGTATCAGTGTGGTTGCAGCGCAGTAAAGACGTCGTCTTGGTGGCATCGCATTTAGGGCAGCTTACTGTGAAGGTCGAACGTGGCGATCGTGCCGTGGCCAATGGTGATAGTGGCACGGGGGTAAAAGAGGTTAAAAGCTCGATGCCGGGTAAAGTACTGCGTGTATTAGTTGAATCTGGTCAAGCGGTTGAGCGTGGGTCGGCTATCCTGGTGTTGGAAGCTATGAAGATGGAAAACGAAATCAAGTCACCGGTATCCGGCGTTGTCAGTGCGTTGTTGGTAACTGTTGGCCAGACGGTGGAAACCGGTCAGAAGCTCTTTAGTGTTGAGCGCAATAGTTAGATTTATATATATATGAAAACCATTTCAGATTTACCAATTGATGTTTTGTATGAACCAAAAGTTTTCTCCGATAGTTATTCAGAGAAAATTGGACGGCCAGGGGAGTACCCCTTCACTCGTGGTGTTCAAAGAGATATGTACCGTGGCCGTTTGTGGACGATGCGTCAGTACGCTGGTTTTGGTTCGGCAAAAGAATCGAACGCGCGTTACCGTTATCTGTTAGCTCAGGGGCAGACTGGTTTGAGCGTGGCGTTTGATTTGCCAACGCAGTTGGGTTTAGATCCACAGCATCCACGTAGCAAAGGTGAAGTGGGTAAAGTAGGTGTATCGATTGCTACGTTAGACGACGCTGATCAATTGTTTGATGGGATTCCGCTAGATCAGGTCAGTACGTCGATGACGATCAATGCGACGGCAGGCATATTGTTAAGTTTGTATATAGCAACCGCCAAGAAGCAGAACGTTGCCTTAGAAAAGTTGCAGGGGACCGTTCAAAACGATCTATTAAAGGAGTTTGCTGCTCGTGGAAATTATATTTATCCGCCGAAGGCTTCTTTAAAATTAACAACAGATATTATTGAGTTTTGTTCCAAGAGTATTCCGAAGTGGAACCCGATTTCGATTAGCGGCTATCATATTCGTGAGGCGGGTTCGACAGCGACTCAAGAAGTGGCCTTCACAATTGCAAATGCCATTTGTTACGTAGAAACAGCTTTGAAACGTGGATTAGCGATTGATGATTTTGCCTCAAGACTTAGTTTCTTCTGGAATGTGCATAACGAGTTTTTAGAAGAAGTCGCGAAGTTTCGGGCCTCTCGTCGGATTTGGGCAAAGATTGTAAAAGAGCGTTTTGGGGCAAAGAATTTAAATAGTTTAAAACTGCGTTTCCATGCGCAGACGGCAGGCAGTTCACTGACCGCGAAACAGCCCGAGAATAATATTATGCGCGTCTCGTTTCAGGCTATGGCAGCCGTTCTTGGTGGTTGTCAAAGTTTGCACACTAATGGCTTTGATGAAGCGCTAGCCTTGCCCACTGAGCGCTCGGCGAAACTCGCACTACGGACCCAACAAGTGATTGCCTATGAAACCGGTGTGACCAAAACCGTCGATCCGTTGGCGGGTAGTTATTACGTCGAGCATCTTACTGATCAAATTGAAAGCGCTGTACTGAAGTATTTAGCCGATATTGAAACAAAGGGCGGTGTAGTAGCGTGCATCGAGTCGGGTTTTATTCAAAGTGAAATTGCAGGAAGTAGTTATCAAACACAGCGGCGCATTGAAAAAGGGGTTTTGCCGGTAGTGGGTGTGAATATTCTGCAAGAT
>CAZYPH010000209.1:0-2168 GCA_964649095.1 uncultured Oligoflexia bacterium
CTGGTTTCGCCGTTTTTATTGCGTAGAACAAAGTCTCAGGTCTTAAAAGAGTTGCCTGAGAAAACAGAAGAGATCATCAACTGCCCGATGACCGCAGAGCAGAAAAAAATGTATCGTGGGTTGTTAGAGAGTGCCGAGGCCGATCGTGTGCGTAAGAATCTTACCGAGCCAGGCAACAAAGTCGATTACGCCAGTATCTTGGCGTTGTTAACACGTTTAAAACAAGTGTGTGACCATCCGAAACTAGTTGAGATTACGAGTGGTAAACGTAAGGTCGCCAAAGTCGATCCGATCGAAAGTGGTAAGTGGGAAGTCTTTGAAGAATTAGTAAATCAGGCTCTCGGTTCGAATCTAAAAATTGTCGTATTTACGCAGTATTTGGGCATGATTGATTTGATTGGCCATCAGCTAGCAGCCCGCGGCATTGGTTATACCGAGCTGCGTGGTGATACGCCAGATCGTGGTAAACGTATGGAGCGTTTTTCAAGCGATCCCGATTGCCGCGTGTTTTTATGTTCGCTCTTAGCGGGCGGCTTAGGCATTGATTTGACGGCTGGTAGCGTGTGCATCCACTATGACCGTTGGTGGAACCCAGCAAAAGAAAACCAAGCTACCGATCGTTTGCATCGTATTGGTCAAACGCGTGGGGTGCAGGTGTTTAAGTTGCAAACACCGAATACGATTGAAGACCGTATTGCCTCGATTATCGAAGCTAAAAAAGTACTTTCAAATGCGTTGGTCGAAGAATCACCAACAGGCTTAAAAGCCTTCTCGCGCAACGAATTGTTGGCTTTGTTCTCAGACGCTTTTCAAGACAATCCGGAAGAATAACTTGAAACAAAAAAAAGTAGTGATGGCATGTGGGCATCGTTACGGAGGTATTTTAAATACCGTTGCCGCACTTTATAGCGAGTTGAAGTCGCAATATTGCGTGCATTTGTTTGGACCCCAAACATTATTTGAGCGGCTGAATATAAAACGCCGCGCGCCGCGCCAAATATTTAATGTCTGCGAACCGTCGTGGGGTCTAAATCAGTGGAAGTTTTTTTTTGAAACCAGTCTGCGTTATGTGTTGCCGTTATTGCGAAAGCACTATGTATTGCATGCGCACCATCCTGTATTTATAAGACCTGATATATATACTGCGCACGGTATATATATCAGGTCGTGGTTAGGAAAGCCCAAGCCAGGTTTTTTTGCAAAGCTGCAATTTAAGGCCTTGTCTTGGGCTGAAAAACGCACTCTGCGTGCAGCCCGCCATGTTGTGTACCCGTCACTTGAAGTACAACGTTATGTTGAAAATGAGCTTGGTATTGTGAGTTCGCAAGCATCGACCCATGTCATTCCGTCGGGGTGTGATTTAAGTATGTGGCGGCCATTGCCGCGAGAGCATCGTAGCGCGGATCGGAAACGACTATTTCCAGAGTTCCGGGCCGAAAGCGTCGATGCCCGGTGGTTGTTATTTGTCGGCAACGATTTTGAAGGCAAAGGTTTGTTGCGGCTTTTACGAGCTCTATTACAGCAGGCTGCTACGAATAAACCCTATCAAGTTTTGGTCGTCGGCCATGACGATGCGCAAACGCCCGCCTTCGAAGCGTTACGGAAACAACTACAACCGGGCACTGTCGTACGGTTATCCGAAGACCGCTTAAAGGAAGCCTATCAATTGAGTGATTTTTTGGTGATGGATTCTGTTTCTGAAGGCTTTCCACTGGTTTTGTTAGAAGCGATGGCATCGGGTTGTGTGCCGTTGGTGACGGCATTTGGTGGGGCGCTCGAGTGTGTGGGTGACGGCATCGCCGGTAGAATACTGCCTAACGCCGAAGCCATTGTCGCAACCGCTCTTACGATGCCTTGTGACGAGCTGCAATCCCACGCCGCCGCCGCCCCTCAGAAAGCCGCCCAGTTTTCATGGGCGCACGTGGCGCGTGCGTATGCGGCGTTGTATCAAACATTTAATTAACGTTTTGGCTTGAACGCGTATTCGGCGGCGTGGCGTAATACCGCAACCGATGCCACTCTGAGAGGGGTAATCGCGTGTAGGTGCCGAGTGGGGCGCCGCCGTTGCGAATCACACTTTCTAAACGTAGCTCCGGTCGGGCTGCTGCATACCGATGGCCGACGTCGCTTGACGATTCTGTAAGCACAATCGCACGCAAAACATACCG
>CAZYPH010000210.1:0-2166 GCA_964649095.1 uncultured Oligoflexia bacterium
ACTTGGCTTGACACGCTGGCAACAGTTTGTGCGACCACTGGGGCGGCAATAAAAATAATAAATATATTAAATTAGATATATATATTTTTACTGCACACTTCGGTTCCACTCAGTCTGCAGATGCGAGGCGTGTGGGCACATAAATACACAAACACTAATTTACTCGGTAGAGTGGGCAGATGCGCGAAGCGAGGGAGGCCCAAGAACAAACTCCACAACCAAGCTGGCCAAAAAAGGCCAGCGCCCTCCCCACAAAAATCGCTAATTTACTCGTAAAGGGTGCAGATGCGAGGCGTGTGGGCGTAAGCGAGGGAGCCGTACACAAAAGTACGGCGTACTGAGCGCACGACCACACAACGAAGCAGATGCGCCCTTTACGAGTAAATTAGCTGAGTTGGTAGTTGGGGGGTTCTTTAACGATGGTGACATTATGTGCATGACTCTCACTCATCCCCGCAGCGGATATACGCATCATCTTAGCACTCTTCAAATCACCAATAGTTGCCGCGCCCAAATACCCCATACCCGAGCGCAGGCCACCCACCATCTGGTGGACGATGTTTAGAATCGAGCCACGATACGGCACACGGGCTTCAACACCTTCCGGCACGAGCTTCGACGCCTCGACATCGCCTTGAAAGTAGCGGTCTTTAGAGCCTTGTTTCATCGCCCCCAACGAACCCATGCCGCGGTACACTTTGTAGGAGCGCCCTTGCAATAGAATCGTCTCACCTGGAGCTTCGTCTGTGCCGGCAAACAACGAACCAATCATTACGGAGCTAGCACCAACGGCGAGTGCTTTTGTAACATCCCCACTAAAACGCACACCACCGTCGGATATTACGGGCACGTTAAACTTGCTACATACTTTGTACGCGTCCATAACGGCGGTAATTTGCGGCACACCCACACCAGCCACAATACGCGTAGTACAAATACTACCGGGCCCGATACCTACTTTTACGGCATCGACCCCCGCTTCGATCAACGCCTGTGCGCCGGCTGCCGTGGCGACGTTGCCGCCTACCACATCGTGTTGTGGGTACTGCCGTTTTAACCAACGTACGACCTCTAAAACGCCTTTAGAGTGGCCGTGGGCCGAGTCGACGAAAAATACATCTACACCTGCCTCGGCTAAAAGCCCCGCACGTATTTGCAGATCAGCCCCTACGCCAACAGCGGCACCTACAATGAGACGGCCGTAGCGGTCTTTGTTCGCATTCGGAAACTCGGTACGCTTTAGAATGTCGCGTATCGTGATGAGGCCTTTTAAGAGGCCGTTTTTATCAACGACGGGTAATTTTTCAATGCGATGCGTGGCGAGAATACCTTTGGCTTCTTCGAGCGTAATGCCCTCGACGGCGGTAATTAAATTCTCGTGTGTCATGACACTCGACACCGGTTGGTTGAGGTTTTCGATAAACTGCAAATCGCGGTTCGTGAGCATACCAACTAATTTACCTGACTCCGTGACGGGCACTCCGGAGATTCTAAACTTTTGCATCAGTGCTAGCGCTTCGGTCAACTGCTGCTCGGGCCCTACGGTGACAGGATTTAAAATCATGCCCCACTCGGATTTTTTCACACGCTCCACTTCAATCGCTTGGTCTTGAGGTGAAAGGTTTTTGTGGATGACACCAATGCCGCCTATTTGCGCCATAGCCATGGCCATGCGGCTTTCAGTGACGCTATCCATTGCGGCGGACAAAAGGGGAATTTTTAAAACAATCTGCCGAGACAAACGCGTCTCGACGTTTACCGTCGTCGGCAGGACCTCAGAGTATTCTGGTAACAACAACACGTCATCGAACGTGAGACCTACATCCGTCATCATTTCAGCCATGGAAACCCCCTTCGCGATACATCGCAACATACTTTATGTAGTTGGCCGCACTTTGGTGTAAAAACGCGATCTCTTCTTTCGTGAGTGCACGAATCACTTTAGCTGGACTGCCCATAATCAGCGACCGCGGTGGCGCCTTAAAGTTTTGTGTGACCAGACTGCCTGCACCTACAATCGATTCGGCGCCGATTTCAGCATGGTCCATAACGACCGCGCGCATGCCGATTAAACAATAATCATTCACAGTGCACCCATGTAGCGTTACCGCATGCCCAACCGTCACCCCAGAACCTACAGTCAGAGCCGCTTTTTTATACGTAACA
>CAZYPH010000211.1:0-2152 GCA_964649095.1 uncultured Oligoflexia bacterium
CAAATCAACGCTGACAATTTGGGTAACCTGTCAGATCAAGTCGAGACTTTTACACACCAACGATGCCTGCTCTTCGCTACTTGAAAAACCAACGGCCTCGCTACTTGCCAACACATGGTTTAGTTTTTTTGATTCGACCAACAGTTTTCTTAACGTCCCAACCTTCATACCAAGTGCACGACGAAAATCATCTGCTGAATCAGTATGATGTTCCCATGCCTGGCGTAGTTCCCATAACAACTCGGCCGGTACTTTTTGTAATTGTCCATTGCCAGCCCTAAAGCCATCGATCTTCTTTTTAATATGATTAAATCCATAACTAGACTCTCCTTATTTATTCTCGTTTGTTGTCTACTTATGAATTTACGGTCTTTTGGCGCTAAACTGTAGACCGGGCGGTAAGACGTTGTACGATCAACAGCAAAACGCTGCTTAATCATAAATTGCCGCGACGGGGACTTAAGACGAGGTACGTTCTAAGGCGTAGAATGCTCTCAAAGAGGGAATTTTTAGAAAATCAGGTGAGATTCATTATTGGATGTATGATCGGTATTCATTGATGAAAGCATTAAAGAGTGTTGGCTTTCACTCTGTGAAAGTGCAAACGTTTGATCAGAGCCAAATTCCAAATTTCAATTCGTACGCATTAGATCATTCCGACACTAAAATCAGAAAGCCTGATTCCCTTTTTATTGAAGGTTTGAAGTTATGAAATCGCGAAGGCATCGCAGATGCTTTTGTGGTGTCACGGTTCATGACCTCTCGCGCAAAAGTTGGAAAGCTTCGGCAGCATGGAATCCAGAAGATGAGCCACGATATCGAGCGAGTGATTCAATTGCAGTTCTACTGCGCGGAAATGGGAAGTCTCCAATTTCTGAAGAATATATTTCCATTGCTTGCAATTTCATGTCTAAAAAATTTGAAATATCGACGAAGACATTGGGGAAAAATTGATTGTTATATTCAGTCGAGAAATTAGTTTCTGAAAGTGTTTCATAAGAAAGTATTCGTGTAATTGAGGGGTGACGGAACCATTTCGCACAGCTCACAATTGCTTTGTGAACAATTTGATGGTCCGTATGTACATCAGTGGAATGTGGAATCAGTATTTCGTTAGGCTGATATGATTCTATTATGGCTGAAATATTTTGAACAATAACTGCTATCGGTAATTCATCAAGTTTAGTAGTTGGAAAACCTAGGTTAAAAACCTCTTCAAAATTGAAGAAGGTTTTAACATCGAGTATTTCCTTTTCTCTCCTGCTAACTTGAGAGGTAGACCATCCTAACTCGTTCGTAACAGTTGTTACAATTAGCCAAGCAACCGATCGGTTTTCAGATCTGTAGCGAAGTAAAGTGCCTCCAGCACCTAGTCCTTCATCGTCAGGGTGAGGGGCAACTATTAATGTTTTCATAGATATTCACCTTTCGAAACTGACAGTTTTGGTTCGGTGAGTAAAAGCTCGATTGCTCCAACCCCACACTTTACAATAATTGAATGATTGTCAGTGACGCCAACAATTTTACCAGGCTCAAGATTGTCTGGGACCCCACCTGCAACTGTCGTTTTCCAAACTTTGTAAGAAACGCCACTATGCTCAAATTCAGCCCCTACATAGGGTTTTCCAAGAGCCCGCACAAGATTATGAATAGTCACTGAGCTCATTCGCCAATCTATGAGACCATCGTTTCTGTTTCGTTTGCGCCAAGTATTAGAATAACTATGATCTTGTTTCATACGCTGAAACGAGTTGGTTTGAAGCTGAGGAAGGAACTCTTTAATTTGTGTTTGTGCGGTGAAAACGATTTTATCATACAGAGTACGTGCGTTATCTCCATCGTCTAATCGAATGTAGACTTGAGATAATATATCTCCAGAATCGGTACCTTGATCCATAAAGAAAAAAGTTGAGGCAGTTTCCTTAAGCCCGAGAGCTAGGGCCCATATAATGGGGTGCCTTCCACGATTTAATGGAAGAGCTGCTGGATGATAGCCAACTATCCCAAGCCTAGAGATTGAGAGTAATTCACTTTTGATTATACGAGACCAACCAAAACAAAAAATTACATCGGGTTTAAAACTAGAAATCCAATTAACTGTTTCAGGGCTATTAATATCGTTGGTATACTGATAGGGGATTCCATTTTGTGA
>CAZYPH010000212.1:0-142 GCA_964649095.1 uncultured Oligoflexia bacterium
AGTCTATCTTTGGTTTCTTGAATGATGCCTTTTCGAACTTCTAATAAACCACCAATTTTACCCAGATGCAGGCGATCGGTTACATCAGCTGGTGCTAAGTTTTCCAACATCACTCGGGTCGTACCGTCAGGTAATTTCTCGG
>CAZYPH010000212.1:152-2130 GCA_964649095.1 uncultured Oligoflexia bacterium
CGGCGTATAATTTATTTTTCAAAACACCGCTCACCAATGGACCCACCCCACTGACCGAGATTGTTAACTCTCCACGTTCATTTGTGGCGACATTGGCGTTGATTAAACTAGAAAGTTTTTGTGTAGCAAGGTCACGGGAATCACGTAGGTCATTGGCGTTGCCGCCTTGTAATTCGGAACGTTTAATTTCTTCGTTAAGATGAGCAATGCGCGTCGTAAGCTCGTTAACCGCTCTCAGGTTCGCATCTAAGCGGTTGTCGATATTATTACGAACGTCATCTAAGTTTCTGGCGATGCGATGAAAATCGGCAATCAAAGATTCCGCAGATTCACGTACAGTGGCTCGCATAGCCTCGCTCTCGGGCTCGTTTCCAAGCTTTCGAAACTCATTAAAAAACTTCGACATCAAACGATTAAGACCCGCATTATCGATTTCATTAAAAATTTCTTCGGCCTGCGCTAGGGCCATTTCTTTTTCTTCGTAATCACCCAAGTATTTAGACTCGTTTGAAATCTGGCGGGTTAAATAGTCGTCGTTGATACGTAGGATATTTTGAACTTTAACACCCGTTCCGTAAGTCGTATTACCCATTTGCGCGGGAGGCATTACAGATTGCTCTACACGCTGACGTGAAAAACCCTCAGTATTCACGTTGGCAATATTGTGGCCTGTCGTTGCCAAAGCGGCTCGGCTTGTAAATAGACCTGATTTGCCAGTATGGAATGGGTTAATTGAACTCATCGATAGTTAGGCTTCTGTAGACAAGAGCCTACCCCCTTGTTCTGGTGTGGGATAACGGGCCCCCTGTGAGGAATAGTTCTCGCGTGACGTTTCGTTTGAAATCCCTAAGGCATTACGTTTGAGAAACTCAATACGCTCAATAGCTTCGCTGGCAAAGCCCATGTTTCTTTGATTGAGGTCTTTAGCATGCTCAATACGTTCACGAAGAAGTTGCTTTAGTTTTGATTCGGTTGATGTTTCAGGCAGTGTGTATGACGATTGCGCGAGTGAAAGCCGTAAATTTTCTAATTTGTAAATCTCTTGAACAACAGCCTCTTTTGTAGCAACGACCTCTACGAGCTCTTTATGGTCAGCTTGCACAAAACAAGCGAACTCAAGCTCAAGCGTTTCACACAGTACAGTATGGAGCTCTAACATTCGATTTAGTATATATATATATTCTGTACTGTTACTCATGACATAAGCCTCCATGCTTATTACATGTTTAATGAGCTAGTCTTATAACATGGTCTTAAAATGCTCATCTACCATACGGTCTGCTACCGCATCGGCATTGACTTTATACGCACCACTTTCGATGGCTGATTTAAATTTTGCGACTTTCGCTTCGTCAACGTCTGGAATTTTTCCTGCGGCTTCTTTTACTCTAGCGGCTGACTTGGCTTGTGATGAAATAGAAACACTACCCGCCTGATCCTCTGAAACGTTGCCAGACTGGCCCTCTTTCATGGATTTGCGTTTCGTATTCTTGGAACCGACTTCTTTTGTTTTGGCTTCTTGTGCGCGATCAGTGGACGTCGTACGTGACTTGATTTCCATAAATTCTTAAGACCTCCGTGTCTCAACCTTCATGTTACTTCTTGATCTGCGGCCGTGCAAGCGGGCGCCTAGATCTCTGAAACTGTTCCAATACCAACTCGGCAAAACCTAACCCTTGGTTCTTCGCTAGCGACTTTGCGTATTCGTCGTCTAACATTTGTTTGTAAATTTTCTCGGCATGCGAAGCAGGCATCAATTCATTCTCGTGAATCGTTTTACGCATTTCTTGTAACATCATGTTAACCATTATGGCTTCAATGCCTTGAGCAGCCTCTAGCTCTTCAGGGGTTGCTGCCTTTATTAATTCGTCACGATTCTTTTTTATTGGTGGTTGGTACGTATACGCCATTACAAGGTGAGGAAAAACAAAAACCATGGCAGACACCACCCACACAAAATGTTGATACATGCCTACCA
>CAZYPH010000213.1:0-2076 GCA_964649095.1 uncultured Oligoflexia bacterium
CCACGACCTTGTTTTTGTTGCTGACGCTGGAAACGATTGCGACGGGCTTGATTATTGCGTGGACCAAACGGACGATTACCACCGCCTGCTGGGGCCAACCCCAACGCATGGGCCAAGTGCCCAGTCGAACCTTCTAACGTATTGCCAAAGTTTTCATTCGGATCATCAAAATATTCCTGATCGTCTCCGGCCGTATTACCGGCATTATCGGGTGTAGTATTCCCGTTAGCGATCGCATTGCCATCGCGTGGTGTCGGCGAAAGACTAATCGCGGGAGCATTGGCCCCACCATGTCCACCTGTAGCCCCATGCCTAGCTTGACCGCCGCCACGACGAGACCTGCCACGACGATTGCGGTTACGACCGCCGCGATCGGGACTTGTGCCGTTACCAATACTGTCCTCATCCCCATTAGAGTCGTTATCATCGATACCTAAGACGTCGGTATTGGGGTTGCTGGTATCCACAAATACAATTCCACCCGCTGGCTGCTCGCCTGCCGTGTTATTTGTATTCAGACCCATCTGCGGCGTTAAAACAATGCCTGGCACACGCACGGGCGGCTTCACGGGGGCTGGCTCAGGCTCCGTCGAACGTATTTTCAGAACGCCATCCACTATCTCCAAGACCAACTTTGGGTTGCTCTGCACCTTCTCACTTTGTACTTCCACTTTAATTGCGGGCACCGCTGGCGCAACCACTACAGGAGAAACCTCAGAAGTAGCCCCATCGCCGGCACTAACTGCAGCTGGAGCCGGACTCGTAGCGGAACTAATAACTTTTCCCGGAGTTAAAATAACTGATTTAACAGGCTCTGTTTTTACAGGCTCCGCAACATCTGTTGAAATTGAAGGAAGAGCTGAGGCACTTACTGCTGTGGACACCGGCGCCTCGGCACTTGCTATGATCACCGATTTTTCCTGCCGAACATCTAACGGCTTTCCAGCATTTTCTTGGATTCTTGATTTCATAATCTGAATTCTTTCTTCTCGTGAATACACCAAACTTTTTGCCTGCTGGTGTACGGTCAACTCATAATGTTCATGATGGTAGGCACCATTTCCGCGCACAGTGATTGACTTGCCAAAACGGTGTTCAAGACCAGCTAAGACATCACGTTTATCATCGGTCAAAACATCAGCAACCGTGGGGTGGCACTGCACCGATATACCCAATGTACTCTCTAGCGGCGCCTCGCGCTCTATATCACGCATTATGTCATAACAAAGAGTTAATTTATTGCGTGTAAATCCACGACCTTCACAATAACTACACGACTCACACAATGCGCGAACCATGCTGTCGCGAGTCCGTTTGCGGGTCATTTCAATCAAACCTAAAGACGAAATTTTTAAAATCGATGGTCGGGCGCGATCTTTTTTAAGCTCTTCTTCCAGGGTTTTATAGACTTTTTCTCGCGAGCTCTCTTTTTCCATATCGATTAAATCTAATATGATGATGCCGCCAAAGTTCCTTACCCGAATCTGATAGGCAATTTCTTTAACAGCCTCTAAATTGGTCTTAAGAATCGTCTCTTCTAAAGTCTTTTTACCCACATAACGCCCAGTATTGACATCGATAGCCACAAGTGCTTCAGCCTGGTCGATCATGAGGTAGCCCCCAGATTTCAACCACACTTTTCGTTCGAGCGATTTTGAAATCTCAGACTCAATCCCCAGGGCGTCAAAAATAGGCATTTTGCCCGTATATTCTACGACGCGGTCGCGCATAGTAGGCATGACACGTGATACAAATTTTACCATCGCGCGGTATTCTTTTTCGCTATCCACAACAACGCGATCAACTTCTTCCGTAAACATGTCACGCATGGCTCGAAGCGTAATATTCAAGTCTTGATAGATCACGCTCGGTGCACGAGAGCGGTGGAGTTTTTTCTGCATTTCGTTCCAAGTATCGACCAAGTAATCGAGATCGGACTTCAACTGGAGCTCATGCTGTTTGCCACTAGCAGTGCGGACAATAACCCCCGTACCCTCTGGTTTGATTCGACCAATCAATTCCTTTAACTTACGACGCTCTCCATCAGATTCGATTCTACGCGATACCCCTGTGTGG
>CAZYPH010000214.1:0-2014 GCA_964649095.1 uncultured Oligoflexia bacterium
TTGGCCAGCTTGGTCACATCGCCTCCCTCGCTTCGCGCATCTGGACCTTTTTGCGAATGAACTAATAACCAAAAATCTGCAAGATTTTAAAGAACATCACGAAATTTCTTGCAGATTTTTAATCGAAATCTTAACTGACTTGTCACGTCCATAGCCTGAGAAACAGGTTTTTCCGGGCCGACTAAATATTCGTAGGAATATTCGAATGCTTTAAGCAGCTGATTTTAGCTTTTTCACACTACCGGTCTTTTTAGAGAGCTTTATTTTTGCGACGGTGAACGTCATTTCTAATGCTCCCATTAGGTCTAATAAAGTTTTCGCTGAAGGGTTTCCTTTGTCCGAAAACATTTTGTAAAGATTGCGGCGGCTAATTCCAGATTTTTTTGCAACTTCGGTCATTCCTTTAGCCGAAGCAATTCGATGAAGGGCTTGAAGTAGAAGTTCAAGTTTGTCGTCACCCTGATATTCCCAGTGTTCTCTTAGATATTCAGCCGCAAGCTCTGGATCTTTCAACTGCTCAATAATGAAATTTTCGTAACTGCTCATTTTCTTTTTCATTTTTTGCTCCTAGAAATGTGGTCTGCCAAATATTGTTTTGCTTTTTTAATGTCGCGTTTTTGTGACCCTTTATCTCCGCCCGAAACGAGTAGAATGATTTCGTCGTCAACCAGACCAAAGTAAATTCTATATCCAGGTCCAAAGTTCTCTTTTAATTCGAAAACGCCGTCTTTTAAATCAACGTAAACTCCAAAGTTCCCAAGCGCTGCTCGTTCAACTCTGGCAATAATTTTAGCTTTCGCTTTTTTATCTTTAAGTTGACCAAGCCATATTAGGTAAGGGTGCTTTCCAGCGTCTGTGGAATAGGTTTCGACAAGTCGTTTTTTAATCGAAATCTTCACTTCTTAAGTGTGTACTATAGTACACACTTTGTCAATGGTAATTTTAGGCGATGTGAAGGGCATGCGCGCCTGTCCCGCTTTTTTGCTACCCGTACTTTTGACTCAAATACTTAAGAGATGTTTTATGCACAAAATATCTTTTAAGCTTTAATCAATATGGAGGTAGGACTATCGGCAACGCTCTGCTGCCGGTTTTCTTAATTTCACCATGATGTTAAACCCCGTAGGCAAGGCCGTTCTGTAATCCCAGTTCTCTAACGGCCCCGTGATGGCCGCCAGGCGCCTAACTATGCTTTGAGGGATACCGAAGGCAGTGTAGGCCATGGCCAATATCCAAAACACAGGAGTGCCGCATCTATGGACGACTTCGAACGTGAAGCCATCAAAGAAGTCACGTAGCTGCGCTTCGTTGTAGTGACGGTGTTTAGGATGATCTAATAAAGGCTTCTTCCTGATGTATCTTCGAACGATATTTCGAGCCCCTCTGGTCAATTCGTCCGGATCAAGGAAATTCAAAAAATCATGAGGCACTGACAAAACTAACGTTCCGCCGGGTTTTAACACCCGGAATAGCTCCCTGGCAGTTTGTCGTTCGTCAAACACATGCTCAAATACGTCCAAACAGAGCGCTTTATCAAATGCGTTATCGGCAAAAGGAATTTTCTCTGATGGCGCCACCTGAAACGAATGTGGCGGTTCACACCATTTACGGGCGCGGTCTATCGCCTCCGTATTCAAATCGATTCCGTGAAAAGAACGAACGCGCCCCCGCAGGTAGTGGTATTCAAGACTCCCATCAAAACAACCCACGTCAAGCACTACATCATCAGAGCCCGGCCCCAGTAGTTCAATAGCAAATGGGCCCCGGCCATAGGGTTTGTCATAGAGTTTGCCGGGGGCTGCTGCTTCTATTGATTGGGCCGGAGCGCCGAATTGGTTTTTCTTTTGTTTTTCTTTTGTTTTTCTTTTGTTTTTCTTACTTGCATTTTGATCCTCTCTAAGGAACTCACTCAATCTGCAATAATATTGTCTAATATATGCATTGAAAACAAGGCGATGGTGCAAAATTTCACCTAACCGGTCCCACCCGATTTCACGAGAGCGGAGCCAGGCGA
>CAZYPH010000215.1:0-1931 GCA_964649095.1 uncultured Oligoflexia bacterium
TAATGCACCCTAACCGTCGGATAAGCCCCGCCCGGGCGGCGGGTCTCGAAAACTGTAGTTATAGTACTTTAAAATGTACATAAATTGACATAAGTGATCATTATAATGTACAATTTTTGGTGGAGTATTTTTATGAAGTCATCCACAAAACACAAGGTCAACTGGGAAAAGTTATTAACGTTAGATGCGGAACTAGAACTCAAGGACGTTGGTCGCCAGTTGGCTGCCGCTCGCAAGCGCAGAGCATTGTCAGCTGCTGCCTTTGCGGCGCGTATTGGAGTGGATCGTCGTACTCTGGCCCAGCTTGAAAAGGGTAGCCCGAAAGTGTCCTTAGGCATCTTTTTTCAAGTGTTAAGTGCGCTCAATTTATTACGTGGCCTGCAAGAGGCGCTGAACCCAGAGAATGATCTTGAGTTTATCGCAACGGCGATTCGCAGGGCTCGCCGTGGTCGGGGTGCAGCAAGAAAAATTGATGACGAGAAGGTAAATTTTTAATGCTTCGAGAAGTATATATATATATTTACCTATGTTCTGATGGTTGGGTACCGGCCGGTTTACTTCAGTTTGAGGAGTCGGGGCGCTATTCTTCAAGTCTATTTCGGTACGGAGCAAAATACTTAGAGCGACCGAATAGGCTAGCGATTGATCCTGTGCAGCTCCCGTTGTCCGATCAAACATTCAGCACTCCCGTTGGGTTTAGTCTGTTCAATGGCATTCGCGATGCTGGCCCTGATAAATGGGGGCGTTATTTGCTCGATAAAAAGTTCGCGCGTGGTTTAACAGAATTAGAGTACGTCGTCGCCACTCGACCGGACCGGGTAGGTGCTTTAGGTTTTGGAGCAGATCCGACCTCTGGACCAAAAGTATACACGCCGTCCGGATTTCAGGATGCTGAGGCCAATTCTTTAGATCTTGCACTTTGTGTCGGGGCGATTCAAGACATCGAAGTATCGCAGGAATCAATACGCTTAAAAAAGTATCTAGAATACGGACCGTCTATGGGTGGGGCACGGCCCAAGGCGACACTTCTCTGGAATGGGAAGCCGTACCTCGCAAAGTTTTCGCTTTCACTGGATAGTCGAAATGAGCCATTGGTTGAGTTTGCTACGATGACGCTTGCTCGGAAATGCGGCCTGCACGTGCCTCATATCGAAACGACCACAGTGGCAGGTCGAACCGTTTACCTGATTGAACGTTTTGATCGTCTTGCTAACGGGGAGCCGATTCCATTCATTTCCGGTTTAACGATTACCGGAGCCCATGAGAGCGACTACTCGACGTGGAGCTACCATGCTTTGGTAGACGCCATCGTTAAGTATTCGAGTAATATTGAAAGAGATCTTAGAGAATTATTTCAGCGTTTGATTTTTAATATTCTTGTCTACAACAACGACGATCATTTAAGAAATTTTGGTTTTATCAACTCAGGCCCTGAGTATTGGGATCTTTCACCTCTCTATGATGTAGTGCCGGCCAGTGTGAATTCTCAAAGTTATGCACTTGCGATGACGCTGGGAAGTGAAGGGAAAAAAGCCTCGTTAGGGAACGCCTTGTCGCAATTGGAACGTTTTCGCATAGATCAAGAAGAGGCTAGGGCTATTGTTGCTAAAATGAAAAGCGTGGTGGCGTCCTGGCGTGAGCATTTTAAAAGCGTCGGAGTAACCGACAGTGAACTCCATGCGCTTGAAAATAGTTTTGTCGAAAAGCCCTGAGATAGAATTTTTAATCAAAGCTTCGAGCTAGCCAACGTTCGTCGTTAATGCACCCTAACCGTCGGATAAGCCCCGTCGACGAGGTTCCATGTGCTGGAATTTATATTGAAATTTTTGACTTTACTTAAATGTATAGTTTGACGATAATATAAAGCAGGGTGAAAGATGGCTATACCAGCTCAATTTACTGAAAATGGGGTTTTGCCTCCTGGAGATTAT
>CAZYPH010000216.1:0-1921 GCA_964649095.1 uncultured Oligoflexia bacterium
AGGGTGGCTATTAATCAGAGGGGAAAAAAGTCGGCGCTCTTGACCCCGTTTTTGGTATAGTTTATAGTTATACTTAGACGGGGGCGATTGATGAAACCAAAAGAAATCATTCTGGAGTTTGACCAATACCTGACTCGTCGCAAGCTCCAGTTTAATGCGGTGGTAATTGGCGGCGCGGCTCTATCCATTTTGGGAGTAATTGCTCGGGAGACCCAGGACTGTGATGTGTTGGATCCGGAAATTCCAAAAGATATTGAGCAGGCGGCGAAAGATTTTAGTCGAGCGCACAATAAAAGCGGCTCGTCTCTGCGAGAAGATTGGTTGAACAATGGTCCAGTCGCATTGAAGCAAATACTTCCGAGTGGCTGGCGTTTTCGTCTAGAGGTCCTTTATCAGGGCGCTGCATTGTCGCTGTACACGTTAGGTCGATCAGACTTATTGAAAACAAAACTCTTTGCCTATTGTGATCGTGGTCAGGACTTCGGTGACTGCATGGCGATGCAGCCCCTGCAAGAGGAGCTGAGTGATGCTCTACCATGGCTCAAAGTCCAGGACACAAATCCACAGTGGCCTGCGCATGTCGACAGTATGATTTCTAAGTTGGCCACGAGGTTGGGGTATGGCGTATAAACGTAGCTTATTGCCAGTCAGTTATGCGGTGGGAGAGGCGTTAACCTCTGACCTCATTGCTATTGGAATGCGTTTGGGTGGTGTGCCGTCTGCCGATGAGCCTAATATTGAGGACACCATTGTGGCTGCCTCGATAGAGGGCCTGTTTCAAGCCGATTATCGCGTGTTGTCATTGCTTGTCGATTGGTTTGGTATCCACGTGGCAAGGGTAAACGTAGACCGACTGACTCGATTGGTTGCTGCGCTTGATGATGTGCGTGTAAAGGCTTTCTGGGTGGGGCTGGCGCAGTGGCAAAAAAAAGACTCGAGGCTAAAGAAGCTCCAGCAAGTGCCTACTAAATTCAAACGCGGTCATCGGTTTGATTTAATGTCTGAGGGTACTGATTTTCAGATTGAACGCTATGGCGAAGACCCTCGTTTCATAGGCACCGTCTTGAAGGTGCCGTCGAAATTACTAAGGCATCGACCGCAAGATATTGCTTCGGTTGCAGAGCTGGCAAAACGTCATCTTGCTTATAGTTATCGTATTATGATTGGCCCTAGCTACCGGGCTGATATGTGGGCCTTGGTGGAAAGAAAACCGGAGCTTACCCCAACTGAAATCGCTCGACAAACGTATGGTTCGTTCCCGACCGCTTGGGAGGTCAAACGAGACTGGTTGTTACTTAATAATCCTCCACAATTTGCAACAGCCGCCTAAACAGTTCAGAACGAATACCCCTCACCCCAACAACATCAACCGATGTGGAATGCCGTCTTCCAAGTAAGACGCGCCGTGGGGATGAAAACCGAGGCTTGAATAAAAATCTAACAAGTATTCCTGAGCTGAGATTTCAATGGGTAGCGCGGGGCTTGTAAGTTGCTTGCTAACGTCAAGGGCCTTCTCCATAAGGGCACGCCCAATGCCCTGATGGCGATAACTGGCGTCGACGGCGACACGCCCGATTTTAATAACTAGCTTATCAGGCGCCATCGCACTTTCGTTTAAATAAACGCGGCATGTTCCTATTAATATATCTGTATATATACAAATATGTATCGACTGAAGATCGGTCGACTCAATGTCGGGATAAATACAATTTTGTTCCACAACAAAAATCGCTGACCGTAGTTTCAGGCATTCGAAAAGTGCGATGGGCGTAAACGCTTCTAATCGCACGTGGGTGGGTGCAACAAAGGCGTATGTGCCCGTAAGGCGCGACTTCCAATGCTGTTGTTGCCAATGCTCAAAATGCTGCTCTGGTGCGTTTGGTAGCCAGAAGTGTTTAAACGTTAGGGGCGTTTTATTTAG
>CAZYPH010000217.1:0-1852 GCA_964649095.1 uncultured Oligoflexia bacterium
CGCAAAAAGGTCCAGATGCGCGAAGCGAGGGAGGCGATGTGACCAAGCTGGCCAAAAAAGGCCAGCGCGGGAACTCGCCGACTAAGCGACAAAGCAGATGGGCCTTTTTCCGGGTGAACTATTTAGACGCAATGGCCGAAGGTATTTTCCTCCACTATCACGGAGGCCCCTTCCAGCGGAGCACCCCCATTTCACGGCAACCCCAGTTTTTGGCAAAATGATTGAAAGTTTAAAACCATGCCCGTTTTGGGATGCCCAAATGATTTGGTTCCTAAGTGTACCTGATAAAATTCCGGAATAGACGTGCGCTCTTGAAAGTATTTAATATGTGGAGAAATTCCTCTGTCGCCACTTTTGCATTCCACTGCAAAAATCGGTTTTCTATTTTTTAAAACGACAAAATCGATCTCACGTCCATCGGCATCGCGAAGATATCTGAGCTCCATGTCCTCGCCCTTAGTATCTTCAAGATAATGGCAGTATTTGAGCAAATGACCGGCGACAAAATTTTCAAAACGAGCCCCAAGAGGGCTAGAACCCCCAATGCCTTCAACTTCTGACCAATCCCAAAGGTAAAGTTTTTGCAGTTTCTTTGTCGCGCGTACTTTGGGCGATCCGTAGGGGGCTATTCGGTAACAATAATACATTTGTTCGAGTGTGAGTAACCACCGGTCGACACTGGGCTGCGAGACGGAAATATCCTCAGCCAAACTTTTTAGCGACAGCAACGATCCGACACGACTAGGCAGCAATCGAATGAGCATAGAAATTTGAGAGATATCTTTAATCGTTGAAAGGTCACGAACATCGTCATTCACCAACCTAAACACTCGCTCTCTCAACCATAGTTTATGCTCGGATCGATTTTTTGATAAAAACGGCTCGGGAAAGCCGCCATAATTTAAAAGATCCTCAACGGCGCTTTTTTCAAGTTTCAGTTCATTGATTGAGAAAGGATGAAGACGAAAATAGCGATAGCGACCCAGGAGTGAATCGCCCCCTTTTCTAAAGTGATCCAAACGAGCGGATCCTGTGACAATGATTTTTAAGTCTTCATGGTATTTATCAAAGAGCCCCTTCGTGAGATTTCTCCAGAGTTTATATTTGTGTATTTCATCAAGGACGAGAATGCTTCCTGAGAGCGGAAGCTCGTCATCTAGAATCAACCTTTGATCACTAGCTCGGTCCCAATTTAAATATTGGGGGTTTTTTGAGCTTGAGGGCGACAAATACTCAAGCGCTAAGGTTGTTTTGCCGACTTGGCGTGGCCCGCCAATGAAAACCATTTTTTTTGGCAAGATTTCAGAAATAACACCTGAGAGGTACCTTATTTTTTTCATCTCTATATTAAACTATACGTGAATAGTTTAATATACAAGTTAAACTATTAATAAGGCCTCCTGTTAGGGCAACAGTCGCCTTGATATGGAAAGCCTGGCGGCCGTTACGGTCTGATCGTGACCGGCACTTTAGTGCCAATCACATTTTGGCCACGATGCTCCGAAATAGGCAGCAGATAGGTGACGACACTTTTTAGGGGTCTATTCCCAGCAATTGGACGACACTTTTTGGGCAGTAATTCCCCGATAATCGACAACGCATTCAGTTTTTTCTTACTAGGGCTCGCTTGATAAACGGTCTGGGTCGTCTAGAATACCCATAATTTCACCCATAAATACCCATAAAATGCCATTTTAAGTGACTTTGTGGGTGTTTATGGGTGTGAAGCCTTTTAAACTCAAACGCCACTATCTCTGCAAATTATCGAACTGATTCGCGGCCGCGGGCCTACATCCATATCGGAAGTGGTTTCCGCTACGGGCGCCACCCATCGGAGCCACCCGATTTCACA
>CAZYPH010000218.1:0-1796 GCA_964649095.1 uncultured Oligoflexia bacterium
GCCAAGTAACGGGCCAAGAGGTAAAGGTTCCATTTTACGAACAAATGCAAAGTGCAGAGAACTTTAATCGTAATGTGTTTGTATCGGCGCTAAAAAAATGTTCTCAACGTGATTACAAAAAAGGACTCCCTGAACTAGCGGCCTCCTTTGGAATGAGTAGTACCTCGTCTTAAGTCCCCGCCGCGGCAAAAAGGGGTTAGTGATTAAGCCAGGCAGCAGTTCCCGGTGAGTATGGCTTTATTTTGGTGGTGGAACTGGGGGCTGCATGTAGTAGGTGGTAGAAAATCGATGTCTGAGTATTTCTAACAAATGTTCCCAGTTTTCGATCTCATAGGTCTTGTAGGCAGTGCGAATCTCTTCCCATAGATGAGATCTATTTATTTTCGTCAAAAGGTCTTTAACTTTTTTTGATGTTAATTCCTGAATTTGATCGACATAAAATGCCAGTGTCATCAGCATGGCAAATACAGTGGCCAAATTCTTGTGGCCATGCCCAAAGTTGTGTTCAAACTGATAGCCGTGATTTTTGAGCGTGTTGAAGGTTTCATTTTCAATTTTCCATCGAGCCCTACCGCCGCTTATTACATCATTGATTTGTTTAATATTGCGAACACCAATGTCGGTAACCCATGAAAAATGTTTCTCTTCGACTTGTTCTTCTCCATTTTTTTTCTGCCAAGTTGTCACTTCCCAATATTCGACGAAGTTGATTCCCAATTGATCTGCATCTTTATTTGTCAGGGGAACATTTTCTTTTACACGTACTTTGTACTTAGTAATTTTTTTTACTTTATCACCAGACGCTTTTTCCCATTCATGGATACGCACATAACCTCGCTTTTCAGAAGCGTCGATGTAATCGAACAAGCCCTTATGGCTTCCAGGCTTCACTGCAAGAATGTAATTGTAACCCTGATCCAAAATAAGGCGGATCATTGGCATCTTAGTGATCAAAGCATCGGCCGTAATAGTAGCCTTTAAGTGTGGATGATCACTCTTAAGCCGCAGAATAAAACGCTTAGCCGCCTCCCATTCACAATCATTTTTTTGAACTCCCATCTTGCCTAAGAATCGGTTCAGGAGCGAACGGCAATACGGCTTTGAGGTCAGGGTGAACGATGCACCCTGCGAGCATTTGATGATAGTACTGCTTTCCAGAATTTGTGTTTCTCTCAAGGCAGTTTTCGCAATGAACTTGCGAGGAGCAAAAAAAACCAGTCCCGTCTAATGGCACCAGGTAAGAAGGCCCATCATACCTGTCCTTTCTGAAAGTGAATTTCCTAAGTAATTTCCCTCGCTCTACCATCGAAAATAATTCCCGATACGACGCGTTTAATTCATTTGGATCCAGCACATCCAGAATTTCTCTCATCTGAGTATCGGAGGGGGCCTTGTTTATCCTATAAATTTTGTTGAGATTACTCTGTTGATTTGCCCTTAATTTCCGCTCAATCTCAAACTGAAGCAACGACGGGTACTTCAACGCAAAAATTGCGTAGGCTGATTTAACGGCATCACAAATCGAGATTTGAACCGATTTCTTTCGATGAAACCGATCCTCAATCAACTCAAAATTAGATAACAGCGCATTCAAACATTCCGATTTAGACAGTCCCATCTTTCACCCCACTCATACCATGTGAGAAAGAGAGTGCTAAGTCAAAATCATAAATGTTATTGATATTATTAATATATCAATGACTCACCGGGAGTCGCTGGAGAAAGTATTTAAATCAAAATCTACCAAAGCAGTAACGGCGAGGTGTTGGGTGCATGCACTACGAAACGCCTGTTCT
>CAZYPH010000219.1:0-1794 GCA_964649095.1 uncultured Oligoflexia bacterium
AATATGCCAGAATTCGATGGATTTACATTTTTGAAGTTTCGTTTCATGAATAAGCGACTGGCTGCTATTCCCGTCATAGTACTTAGTGGTACCAAAAATAAAAAGGCGGTTCAGCGCGCTCTTGAAATGGGAGCCGACCAGTTTTTAGAAAAGCCATTTGAATCGCGAATTATCTTGCAGAAACTGAGATACATTTTTTTATCAAAAACAAATTTTGTGTTTCGCTTTCCAGAGAACTCATTGCCACTTGTTAAAGCAGAAATCGAGGGTTCGATAATTGAACAAGCTATTGGACGGCTTAAGGTAGAAAGTCAGGTCAAATTCTATCCTGGAAAATCAATTCAATTGAGTTCTGATGATTACTTGCAAAAAGAAGGCAAAACAATTGTAGCTAGAATCGACAACCACCTGAGTGAATTGAAAGACGGTTTTTTTAGGACTATCTTAAGTACCGTTGGACTGAGCTCAGATGAAAAGAAGCACTTTGAGCTTTGGCGGAGGAGTCTAAGCGAATGACAAAACCGCTCATATATTTTATCGACGACGATGCCGAGTTAACAAAAGTTATTGAGCGCCGCTTTCAAACTTACGGTTGTGAAGTCAAAACATTTACAGACCCAAAACTATTATTGAAATCTTTTAAAGCTAAGCGACCAAAACTCATTTTGGTTGATATCAACTTAGGGGATGGGCTTTCCGGTTTTGATATTATCAAAACAATTAGAACGGATTATCAGGACGATGTGCCAATAGTCATCATGTCTGGCGACCGTGATCAAAAGAGCATTGCACACGGTCTTGAAATTGGAGCTAATGATTATGTAATCAAACCACCAATGCGTTTAGAGTTTGAAGAAACCATTGCCCAATTCATTACCGCAGAGCACCTTTCTGAACCTACGATCGGAACATTCCAAGCGATAAATCCGACGCGGAAAGGTTCAACTCTTGGTTTTCGTGTCTTTATTGAAGAAGTACATGCCGCTGGTCTAACGCTCCTCTCAGATCATTTGATAAAAAAAGGAGCCTCGTTTTATATAACTGGGGATCAGCTTGGTGAATTGACACCGTCTTGTAACAAAATTTTTGTAAGGACCATTTCATCTGCTACGAAAACCGTAGCCAAACAGAAAAAACACCAAATCCAAGTAGAAATTGATTCGTCACAAGAGTTGGCCCTGAAAGAAATTCGTGACTTTCTTGACTCCAAGTTTGCTGAAAAATTCAAGGACTAGACGCCTTCCGACTAATCGATAGTCTGTCGATTGTGCCGAAGAATTCATCACCCAATGAATTCCACCCAAACTTGTAAACAAGACTCCATGCATCGTATCGATTTTCTTCCTCGGCACTAAGATTGAGTTCAGTTGACCCATTAGGTGAGCTAAGAACGATCGAAGTTAGATTCAACCTGATAGCAATTTGAATAAAGTCCGCAGTCTTGTTAAATGATTCCCCTTTATCCAAAATCTGTAATGCGCCCGACCGAAGCTCAACCAATTTCCCTTCTTTGGAGGTCCTACGATAATACTGGTGAACTGAACGACCAAGAATGATAACTCCCCAATCCCACTCAACCTGACCATCTATCGATGCAGAAATGATTGGCAATCGCTCTTTGTGTAGAAACGGCTTATCAATTCTTATATCAGCACTAAACTGAATGGTGTCGCCTTCGCTAAAACTTCCATCTGAATTCAGAATGATTTCGTAGCGATCATTCAACACCCCATCGAAGAGTGTTCCGTCCCAGCTACCCGACGGCAGTTTTAGCGACTCTATTCCCACATAAAC
>CAZYPH010000220.1:0-1772 GCA_964649095.1 uncultured Oligoflexia bacterium
GCCGTATCGTGGATGGTAGCTAGCACCCCAGCCGCCGTTGAAATTGTATTTAGCTCAAAGTTGGTTTTTTACGGCCTGATGTTGGCCCAATTGGGGCTTGTTTTTGGACTCACCATGGGGGCTCAGCGTTTATCCCGCGGGCAGGTTTTGGCTGGTTTTTTCGCCTATTCGGCCCTGATGGGTGTGACATTAGCTAGTATCTTTTTGATTTATACGATGTCGTCTATCGGCCAGTTGTTTTTAGTCGCATCTGGTATGTTTGGCGGCATGGCCCTTTTAGGAACCGTTACCAAACGCGACCTCACCAGCATGGGTAGTTTTTTGATGATGGGGGTTTGGGGATTAATTTTAGTAGGCTTGGTAAATATTTTTGTAGCTTCTGAGGCCTTGAACCTGGCTCTAGCAGCGGTGACCGTGCTTATTTTTACAGGCCTCACCGCCTACGATGCCCAACGTATTAAACACATGGCCTACATTAGCGTGACAGGGTCACTGTCGCCGGAAGAGTCTGCCATGGCCGACAAAGGCGCTGTGTTTGCGGCTCTTGGTTTGTATTTGAACTTCATCAACTTGTTTTTGAGTTTGCTACGGTTGTTCGGCTCACGACGCGACTAATTCACAACTCATCCGCATGCTTTAGAAAAACCCCAAGCCTTACGAGGACTTGGGGTTTTTTATAAGTCTATCGTAAAATTTTTTCGATGGCATCGACAATTTTTTTCGATACAATGCAAATATGTGGATTAAAAGAAGAATTGCCGATGAAATATTAATCGCCGCTCGTACTCGGCCAGCCTTAGCCGTCATCGGACCACGCCAGATTGGTAAAAGTAGTTTACTGCAAAATCTTTTCCCAAAAGCCCACTATGTCACGCTCGACAGCGTGCCAGAGGCTACTTTAGCAGAAAATAATCCCACCGAATTTCTAACTAAACACCCAACACCGCTCATCATTGACGAAGTACAATATGCTCCGGCATTGCTTCGCCAACTCAAGCAGGTCATCGATCAAAATAGGTCTTCCAAGGGGTTATTCTTACTGAGCGGCTCACAAAGTTTTGCGCTCATGCAAGGCATCACAGAAAGCCTGGCTGGCCGTATTGAAATTTTTCCACTCGAGGGGTTAACCCACAGCGAACTCGCCGATGCTCAAATTTCTACTAACGTGTGGCAGATGATTGGGCGTGGCGGATTTCCAGAGCTGTGGACAACACCAGAGCTCTCTACTCCACGCTATTTTAGCTCTTATATTAGTACGTATCTAGAACGCGATGTTCGTAACTTTCTACAGATTGGAAACTTGCGAGACTTTGATCGTTTTCTTCGAGCCTGTGCCCTGCGATCGGCTCAAACCCTCAATAAATCAGACCTGGCTAGAGACATTGGCATAAGCCCCAGTACCATCAGCGAATGGTTGTCTGTATTAGAGGCCTCACGCTTAGTGCACTTAGTTGAACCGTGGTTTAACAATAAGACAAAAAGCCTCGTAAAGAGCCCAAAACTTTTTTTGAGCGATACCGGCCTACTCTGCGCCCTGCTACAGATTGATTCGGCTGAGCAGATCAAAACGCATCCCAACGCCGGTGCCATTTGGGAGACTTTTGTCTTGTCAGAAATTCGGCGCAACCGCCTGAACCGTGGCAACGCGCACCCGATTTACTATTGGTCCGATCGCCGCCGTGAGGTGGACTTTGTCTATGAACAAGACGGACTACTTTTTGCTGCCGATGCCAAACTTAAAGAACTACCAACCGTAAGTGATACGAATCAAC
>CAZYPH010000221.1:0-1756 GCA_964649095.1 uncultured Oligoflexia bacterium
TACCGTCTTTACTACGATGCTTATTACACAATTCAATAAGCATTTTTTCTCGTTCTACCCAATCAATAGTTTGTTTTTTCCGTTCATTAGCTCGGCAAGCATCACAAACACCCTGATCATCTAGGCGAAGCGTATTTTTTTTTGTGTTTGAGGTATGAGCGATCTCGATGGCTGAAGTGGGATATTGATTTGAGTAGACACATGTTTTGCAAAATATAATGTCATTCGGCAATCCGAAGTAAGCATCGAAGCCTTCTCCTGACCGCTGATAATTATCAAGGTTAACACTTGTTTGTTTGGGGTAGATCGCACGAACTGTCATAATATTCATACCTTTCAAGTATGAGATACCTTAACTAATAATTAAACTTAAACTCTTTTTTGGTAAAAAAGATTCTCTTGAACACCCTACGAGTGATATCCTCCCAACAGAATTGATATGAAGAATGCAATTTTTCTATCGTTAATCGCAATTACCTTCATTTTATCAATACTATCTGCTGAAATGACATTGTTCGTCTGAGCTCATTTTAGCAACTAGGCGTAAATAAAACGACTCTTATCATTTTCACAATTTATGAAGACCAAACTTATTCACGTAGTAGGCGGAGGGATAAATCAAGTCCCACTAGTAAAAAAAGCAAAATCTCGAGGCCTGCGTGTTTTGGTTACGGATTTTTACAATGACCCACCTGCGAAATTTTTTGCTGATCTGTTTGAACGCATCGACACTGTCGATTTAAAGAAAAGCTTGGAATGCGCCGAGCGACATCAAATTGATTTCGTAACAACTGATATGACCGATGTTGCGGTTCCAACAGTTGCCTACATCGCAGAAAAATTAGGCTTACCGGGCATAGGTTATGAAACATCGATGCGATTCTCAAATAAGGCCACAATGCGAGCCTACTTGAAGGGTAAAATTGATTCTGCACTTCCTGAGAGCAAGTATTGCGCATCAGAAAATGACGCACAAGAGTTCTACTCAAACGTCTTGAAAGGGGCCCCATGTATTGTAAAACCAGTTAATTCACAGGGCAGTAGAGGAGTTTTTGTTATTCATAATAATTCGGCAAAATATCAACAACAAATTGCACAATCTTTCAGAGAAAGTTCAGGTAGCGGTGTCCTTCTCGAGAGACGATTACAGGGGCTTGAATATGCCGTTGAAACCTTTGTCAAAGATTTCCAGGCGCACACTTTGGCTGTATCACAAAAGTCCCACTACGAGTCCAATCCGTGCCTCGATGAAAGAGTTACTTTCTTAGGGGACATTGAGCCTGATATAGAAAAAAAGCTAATTGAAACCAATAAACAAGTTATAGAAATTCTAAGCCTTTCATTCGGAATAACCCACGCAGAATATATAGTCGAAGATGGACAAGTCTATTTAATTGAAATTGCTGCCCGCGGTGCTGGAAGTGGTATCAATAGTCATATTATTCCGTACCTAACACAATTTGATACATTAGATGCTCTTCTAAATGTCTATAGTGATATACCGTTTACAATTGATATCCATGATTATAAGTCCCGTTTTGCGGTACTTAAATTTTTTAATTTCGCATCGGGCCAAGTGAAACAAATCAGTATAGATCGAGCCAAAATAGAGAAGGCCTCTACCTTCCATCTGAATATCAAACCCGGCGATTGTATCCGAGCCCCGATGGACAGCAGAGATCGTCCTGGAAATTTTATTGTCACTGGAAATAATGTTAACGAAGTATGCGAGCAAGAAAGACTAATTGAATCTGCA
>CAZYPH010000222.1:0-1327 GCA_964649095.1 uncultured Oligoflexia bacterium
TCCTGTTTTCTTTTTGTGAATATATTTTTAATGCTAGGTCTGGTTTCCACATCGCCCCGGTGGCACTTTGAATAGCGTCTGCTCCTGCCTCACGATATTCTTTATAGTCTGTGGGCGACATCACTCCACCCACTCCGATGATGGCGAAATCTAGTGCATGTTCGTTACGAAGTTTGTAGAGCCTCTGAGTCATTCCTAGGCCAGCCCATTTAATCCCAGCCCCACAAACACCACTTCGTAGCCGTCCTTCACCTGGCAATGCTTGGTTACCGTTCTTGTCAACTATTGCAGCTGGAATAGTATTTATTGCAGATATCCCTTGTACTATTTCTCCGACAGCTTCTATCATTTCAGACAAATGTTCGTCACTTTCAAAGTAAGCAAATTTTAGAATGAGAGGAAGGTCACCAATCTCATCTTTGATTCTTTGCGAAATTAGTTGCACACGTTCGATGTCGAAACAAAGTAAATCGGCGGTGCCTTCATTAGGACAGCTAAGATTGGCTTCCAAAATTGTGGCTCCAGCTTCTTTGACCAGCCGTGCCGCCAACACATAGTCTTCTATAAAATTTTGCACACTGCCGTTTGCATCTTTGGTGCCTTGAAAACTGCCTACCATAACTTGACCAATTCCCGCAGATTGTGCGGCTTTTGCCATATCTGGTTGCCACATATCTGGATCTTTGGAAGGCACCCCAAATGAATTGGTGATAGAAAGTGGCTCTGAATAGTTTGTGTCCGCGGTTAGCTCGCCTTCTGCTTCGGCTAAAGTTAAGTCACCGTCAATGTGAACTGCGAGAACATTTGGGTGTTGATGGGAAGGATGAGGACGTGTTCTCACCGTTTTGTAGGTAGCTATATCAAAGCCTTTTTGAAAAGCCGACTTGACATATTTTGAATTTATTAATGGTCCAGCCGGAATGCCGAATGGCAAATATACATTGTGACCAAGAAATGTGTGAGTTGGCTCGCCGGTGCGTTTGATAGTTTTCCCATCGGCAAAAGTTCCAAACGGGCCATCTTGGAAGTTGGCCTCATATGATTTGGTGGGATCATAAAATGGTTGTTGGAGCATATTATTTATTTGTTGACAAAGTTTTCTAAGCGACCTAATTGAAGATCTCGGCAATGTATAGGTTTTTCTCGAAAAGGTAACAAATCGCCAAAAATTTCTTCTGATTTGGCTTCCTCAATATACACAGCAGTACATTGAGGACTGTCAAGGCAAGCTCTCTCAGTTTTTTTACTACAATGAATGGAATTAGTCGTTAAATAAGTTGCAACGATTGCCACCGTAATCAAAGCTACTGTGAGTAGAACGTATTTT
>CAZYPH010000222.1:1337-1748 GCA_964649095.1 uncultured Oligoflexia bacterium
ATTAATGTTCCCAATAAAACTTTAATTGCACCCAATGTTTTTTGTTGACAACTTATCGGACCCTGAGAGCCAGAAGATAAAATCAGACACTCTCCAATCTCTATTTTTTCATTTTTCTCTGGATCACACTTCTCAGGTAAGTCAGTATTTTTCTTTGGCTCACAAGTCAGAATCATAGAACACGAAGACTCAGAAACTCTTTCACAAGGCTTCAGTACCATTAAAGATGCCTCGCTTATTACCAATAGTATTGCGGTCACTAAAAAAACAGTTCCAATTATTTTTATCGCACTCCCTACAATTTTTTTATTTGTCATTCAATTCCTAATATTTTTCTTCCATTCACTGTAGCAATATCGGTAATAACATCCAAGTCGTGAATGCGAGTTGCTTCAAATAGAATGCGCAAAT
>CAZYPH010000223.1:0-1692 GCA_964649095.1 uncultured Oligoflexia bacterium
ATGTGGTTATTTTTATGGTTCGTAGTTCTTGTAGGGATAATGAACGAGCGTGTGCGGCGAGTAAGTTTCTTTTTTGGATTCGTCGGCTTCGGGTATTTCACTATTTGGTTTTTAGGGAGCCAGCAGTCCAGGTGGTTGTATCCAGTTGTGATGTTATTGAGTGTGTACGTCGGTGTACTGTATTCCAAAAATTATTTACCACCGAATTGCTGTTTGCCTTGGCGCAAGATCCATACCTCTATTGCGGCTAGTGGATTGGCACTGGCTTTGAGTGCTTTTCTCGTAGTGAATGCACTCCGCACTATTCGTTCCCAGTGGAATACACTAGCGTGTTTTGGTGTGCGTTGTTTAGAATCGAACCCAAGATATTGGGCCGATGTCCATGAGACCTGTGAAAACGGTCAGTTAGTATTCATTCATGACACTCATGAGCGCGGCTACATTCCCTGTGGGGTCGTATTAACGGATTCTAGTGGAGACAAAATTGGAAAATAATTCAAGGACCCCAGACCGAGAGTTACTTAGCATAATAGTTCCCGTCTTCAACGAAGGCCGTTATCTTGAAAATGTTCTTCATTATTTAATGCGTTCTGAGTGTCCCATAGATCGCGAGTGGATATTCATTGATGATTGTTCGACGGATAACTCACGCGAGATTCTGCGACGTTTAAAGACTCAATATCAATTCCAACTTATTGAGCATTCTAAAAACGAGGGAAAGGGGCAGGCGGTGATTCACGGTATTACTCAGGCTCGCGGTACCCTTGTCATGATTCAGGATGCGGACTTTGAATATGATGTATCCGATGTTCCGTCATTGATTGCGCCATTGGTTGAAAATCGAGCCGATGTTATTTATGGCAGTCGATTCAGAGATGGTTGTTACCAAGTGCATCGCACCTACCACTATTTTATCAACCGTTTTCTGACATTTCTTAGTAATTTACTGTCGGGTATCTATTTAACCGACATGGAGACCTGTTATAAAATTTTTCGTTCTGATCTTGTGAAGTCCATGCGTTTGACCTCAAAACGTTTTGGTATCGAAATTGAACTCACGGCTTATATCGCAAAAACGTCTGCGCGTATCTTCGAACTGCCAATACATTATTACCCAAGGACTCGCTTGCATGGAAAAAAGATTAATTGGAAAGACGGCGTGGCCGCTCTGTTTCATTTAGTTCGATTCAATTTTTTTGTATCTATAGATCAAGCATTTGAGAAGCTACCAGGGGCCTATTTGCGGAGTGATCACCTACCGAACAACCTAAGAAAGTAGTTGTTTTATTTGGTGTCATTAAAAGCTTATGAGCGTATTTTAGCCGTTAAGAGAAGATTTTTACCAATAATCGGTTTGAAGAGACGATCGAGTAATCGACTAATTGGAAAAACGATGGTGTCGTAAATTACGACCGATCGTATACTGACGGTACCATCTTGATCGCTTATTTTTTGATACAGCCAGGCTGCAAGAAATCCAAGAGAGTCGGCATAGTGCGCTTTTGTTATTTCAAATCCGGCGTCTTGAACAACTTGAATTAGTTGTTGTTTAGAATAGCGTCTAAAGTGTCCCAGTTTGCGATCGAAGTTAGAGTACAAAGATTGGAATGCAGGCACGTATAAGAAGAGCCTTCCATCCGGCGACATCTTTGTTTTGAGTAGTTTCAGTATCGCAACATCATCTTCAATGTG
>CAZYPH010000224.1:0-1645 GCA_964649095.1 uncultured Oligoflexia bacterium
ATTGTCGGCCACAAGGCGTTCATTTGGCTTACGGCATTAGCAGGTGCAGCCTTTTTGTTGGTTTGTGATCAAACTTCACGCATCGTATTTAGCCCCTATGAAATGCCCATCGGGGTGTTGGTTGCTTTGATTGGGGCGCCAATGTTTATTAGGATATTGCGTCGGCGTTATTAAATGTGGGGTGGGTCGTTATTAGGCTTTTGGGATTGTCGTTGGAAGAAGTGATATGTCATTAGAGTTAACCGTGGAGGCCCTGTCGTTTCGTTATCCTGGTACTCATCGTGACGCTATACGATCAGCGAATGTTGTACTGAAGGGGCATTTTTTTTCATCGCTCTTGGGCCCTAATGGTTCTGGCAAGTCTACGTTGGTTCGGATGATGGCGAATTTATTAGTTCCCGAGGTGGGTTTGATTCGCTGGAATGGAAAATCTTTAAAGGAATATTCGACTGAAGCCTATTCGGATGATGTGGTTTTTATACCACCAACCATAACGATTCATTTTGGTGTTACCGTTCGTGATTTTGTCGCTCAAGCTGCTTACCGAAAACCGCAGGAGCGTTTGAGGCGTGTGCCTGAGGCGCTGAGAAAATTTCAATTAGAAGCTTTGGCTGAGGTGGATGTGCGAAAGCTATCTGACGGGATGCAGCAGCTCGCACTACTTGCTAGAGCTTGGGTTCAGAATGGAAGGCTTTTGCTAATTGATGAGTCGCTTACGCACTTAGATTTGAATCATAAATTAAGGATTCTGAATATTTTAAAAGAACTATATTCTGACGGTGTTTCGATACTCATGGTGAATCATGATATCAATAGCGCATTAGAATATAGTGATTCCTATATGCTAATGTCTGATGGCGTTGTTATTGGGCAGGGCGATATTAATGACCCCAGTAGTTTTAACGAAGAGTTGATGCGACGAGCGTACTCGTCATCGCTCAACTATTGTTTTGGTGTAAATCCGATCACCAAGAGGCGATACCTCTACACGGCCCTCGCTTAGTACATCCCGCTTGTTGGGCTTTGACCAACAAGCAAATCCAATCGACAAAGCAGCTGAGCCTTTTTCCGGGTGAACTAACTACAGATAGGCGTCGAGGGTGGCGGCATGATCTGTACTCTTCGCCGAGCCCCCACTCCGCATCGTTTTATTTTGCATGCCGTAACTTAGTCCGAATTTTGGGCCGATCCAACCGAGTCCTGCGCTGTAGCCGCTTTGGTCGCCGCGCATTAAGCCTGCGCGTAGGTAGATTTCACTGCCTAAGGCCACCTCGCTGCCGAACGACACGGTGTAAGGTTTATCAATTATATTATTTGATTTTGGAAAGTGCCGAACGTAGTCGGCGTAGACCATCAAAATTTTATTGAAGTTGGCTTTAACGCCTATGGCCGCATTGCGCACACCGGCTAGGGGTTCGCGCGATGGCTTGGAGAGTAAGTTGTCCGACGTGAGGCCGATTTGAATAGGAACACCGAATGTTGCGCTCTCCGGCAATGCAAAGGCTAGGGAGGCGCCGCCATCAATCACTGACGCTTCTGTGCCGGTGGGTTGGGCGACATTCCCGTCACGAGCCGCTACGCGTTTTACACTGAGACCGACCGCTACAACATCACCTAGCTTTTTGGAAAGGCCCCCCTGGATAAT
>CAZYPH010000225.1:0-1617 GCA_964649095.1 uncultured Oligoflexia bacterium
TACTAAGCCCAAAAGAAATAGGGTCGATGATGGTGAAACGCAGCTCGTCGTTCGTGGCGGGCTCGGCCGTTGGTGATTCTAAAAGCGTCGGTGTCGGCTGGGTAAGGAGTGTTCGAAATGTGTTTGTGGGTGCCGTTGTTACGGCCATGGTTTGGACAGGCCTTGGGCGCCCAGAAAACGTCAGTCGAAACTGAGTGTCATTGGCGAGTGGGGTGCTACGAATATGAATACTCATATGCGCTTGTTGCATTTGAGATTCGTCTCGTAAAAAGGGCACCGTAAAGAACATGTTACGCAATTGTTGGCAGTCGACCCGGTGGGCGTGTGTGGTGTCTGGCAAAAAACAATCCCAATGCACTCGTAACGTGGCGTTGGCGTTGGTAGTGATCGTTATAAATATAAAAAATAGTATATATAGATATTTTTGTGCGCGCGGCATGGGGAGATATTCTTGGAATTGGGTTTATCGAACAAGTGGGCGAGAGAATTTTACAGGTCGCTGCACAAAGTAAAACACAGCGACAATTCGTTGGTAGTGTCGTCGCTGTGTCTGAATACTTTAGAGACCCATAATGTTGGAGATCTTATTATTGATATCAACCAAACGTAGTTCTTGAGTGGGTTGGCCCTTCGTCACATCGGGGCCATTAAAAATAATAGGTATGCGTTGCACACGTTCTTGTGCGCCACCGTGATCGCCGGGCAAATCAAAACCAAAACCATCGGCAAGTAGGCCAATTACATCGGCACTACCAGGTGCGGCCATGCTATTGACGAGGTTTTGGTTGTGTCTAGTAGCCCATCGTTTGAATTCGGGCGAGCGGCCTTCTAAGTTTTGAAAGACGCGTGTGTAGGTATATTGGCCTTTATTTTCCGTCAGACGATAAATCTCAACGAGACCTGACGTTTCTGACAACGTGCGATACAAATCTGTATCTGACGTTGACGGCGCTGTAGGCGTTTTATGCAGCCATAGCCGCATCGCCGTGTCTTGATACGTAACCCGCACGCGATTGGTGCGCAGTAGGCGGTCTACAAAGTAAGCTTGTGGGCTTGAACGGTCGTTCAGCAAATCTTCACCGCCGTGCGATTTTTGGCCATTGCCGAGATATACTGTGTTGGATTGCGCGCCGTGATCAGCAGTGACAACGATCAGTGTCTTTTGCAGGAGTTTCTTCTCTTCTAGTTTTACTAGAATACGACCCAATTGCGCATCGGCGATGCGTAAGACATCAGGCACTGAATACTTCGAGTCAAACGATAGCGGCATTTTCACGTCGACCTCGCCGGTCATATGGCCCACTTTGTCGATGCCGGCAAATGTTAGAAATAGGCCACGCCATTCGGGTTCTTTGTCGATGATGGTCTGTGCGACGTCGGCTACCCAAACATCCCCACCTTGGTGCGCAAAGTCGGTACCCGGCACACTGCGTGCGCCATCTAAGGGGTATAAACTTGATTTGGTGCCGAAATCATTTTTGCACTCCACCGTAAATCGAGGGTTACTACTTATATAGTCCGGCACATCGACCCCGTTTGGAGTGCACACACCGTCACTCTTACGGAATGTAATGATGCTATCCGCGGCGGGCGTGCCAAACGTAATTGCCGCGTAGG
>CAZYPH010000226.1:0-1606 GCA_964649095.1 uncultured Oligoflexia bacterium
TAACTTTAAACCCTGTGAAATACGTAAAGGCCGAATAAAGAAGACCTAGAGAATGAGGAAAATGTATTTCCTGAAGGAGGTTTAGTTGATTTCCGCTTCCAAAACCCACGGAGGTAGTTGTCCACTCACCGACACCATCCATCGTGAGAACGGCCGCACTATCAAAAGATGAAGGATAGAATGCACTCGCCGCGTGACTGAGATGGTGTTCTAGAAATAAAAATTTCTTATCCCAGTCAACATCTGGTTCCCACTTTTTTAATTCTTTAACGAGTAGCTGTTTTTGAAATAATTTGTCTTTCAGCCAGACGGGCATGGCCTTTAAAAAAGATCTGATCCCTTGTGGTGCAAAAGCGACGTAGGTCGATAGCAAGCGTTCAAACTTTAGTAACGGTTTGTCATAAAAGGCAACATGATCGATTTGATTCCAACTTAACCGACCCTCATTTAGACAATACTGAATTGCATTCTGGGGATACTCAGAATCATGTTTGATTCTGGTAAATCTTTCTTCTTGCGCGGCAGCGACAATTTTTCCGTCGATGACTAGCGCTGCGGCGCTATCATGATAGAAGGCCGAAATACCGAGAATATTCATAAAATAATCCTAAAAAATGTTTTTCATCGAATTTAGCAATAGGTCGGCATCGCGCTTTACCCAGTAGGTGCTGGCATTTTGATCTAAGCTCAATACCATCGCTTTTGCACCCAATAGCCTCATCAAAATAGCGACCGGTGTTACTACGAAATAGAATATAAAAATTAGAATAATTGGACTCACGATCTTTTGCATAATCGCGCCAACTTTCATCCACGCGATATTTAGAGGATGTAACAGACGTGGCAAGACCGAACCGATAACTGCGAAAACCAACGCGATATAGAGCATGGGCCATCGAAAATTATGCCCCTTTAGAAGGGGCATGACGGACAAAATACAAAAGAAGCCCGCAAATACGAAGCCAAACGCCCGATCTGACCCAATTTCTAATTTTGAATCGATATAGGGCCGCGCAACAGTAGCAACTTTAGAGCTTTGCTCTTTGGACATGGCTCCTCCGAAGATGTTAGAACAAGGTGTAAATAAACGGGGCTACCGCGGTACCCGATGACACAAATATAATTCCGCCGATTAATAACAGCGATAGAAGGACTGGTAGTAACCAATATTTTTTTCGTGTTTTTAAAAAATTGAATAGTTCAGCTAGAAATTCCATAGTTTGAAAGTTAACGTAGGGTTTTCAGTTAATAAACTCTAAAGTTGAAATGAAGATTCATCGATATCGATAAATAATAGTCTTGCGACGGAAACAAGGTCAGAAACCGCGTTACACGAATTAGTTGACGCAGCATTTATCGAAGACAGCACAATATGTTGAGTACTTGTTACTCTAGCGATCAGTCCCGAGTTATTGCGAATACAAGGCGCGGTGGCCCTAAGACTAAAGTTCCTGAGCCTTGCTTTACAATACAGCCTATCACTCAAACACCAACCGCAAAGACCCATCACTCTCTTGCGGAATAAATTCGTTCGAACCACCACCCACACGATCACTATCGGGGTGCGGTGGCACGACAAACGCGCTGGCACCACCCTCAAGCCCAC
>CAZYPH010000227.1:0-1605 GCA_964649095.1 uncultured Oligoflexia bacterium
CTTTGCCAATAGGGCCTCTGCGGATGCTTAGGAAGCAATAACTCAGGGTACATTTTGCCGGCTAACTCGCAATGCCCGACCTCGTTACACTAGTGACACTAGTAATATTGTCAGCTGTTGTACTTGTTAACCTTTAGGGAGAATTTTTTGTGTATAAGAAATTATATATAGCGTCTTTATTATCTGCGATTTTAGCGCTGAGCCCGATAATGGGTGGGTGTTCAAAAAAATCAGAGACTGCCGCGCCGGCCGGTGAGGGCGCTAAGTCTGCAGCGCCAGAGGGAGCGGCGAGTCCTGTAGAGACCAATTCGGCGGTGGATACGGCAAGCAACCAGGTACCTCAGCCGGTATATGAGGTTGTTCGTGAGACTCCACGCGTATGGCCAGCGGCTGCAAATGGTCGTCCACGAACCGCGCCCCAAGTATTGGCGCAGGCCGATGATTGGTTGAAAAGAACACCGATTAACGCCGGGAATTTTTTAAGGCTCTACACCGATAAAGTGGGTTTAGCCGATAATGCTTCGCCAACGGAAACGGCCGATCCTGGCATTGCCGGGTGGACGGTAGTTACTGGTGCAGCCAATGTTGAACGTGTTTTGCGCGGGAATCGTCGTAATAATCTATCGTTAGTCGCCTATTACCAACAGGTGTCTTATGCCGCTGGCGGCAACTTCGGTTTGGAACTCGATTTCGTGCGTGAGCGCGTGGGCACAGGCGCTGAAGCCGTTGATCAGATTACGATCAATATGGTCGGCCTGCGGGTTTTAGAGTCGGAGAATCCGGATACGGTGGGGTATTTTGGTGAGATTAATACCGGTCCAAGGGGTTTATCGGGGATCACTACTGTACGGGTGCCATTAGATATTGAGCGTAACAACTTAGTAGCACGAACTACTAAAGAGGTAGGTCGGGCGTGGGGCAATGATGGTCGTGATGATTTGCAAGTGGCATTCGCCTCACCAGAACAGTCCCGCAACGGCATCGGTCCGTATGAGTGGAATACCCCCACGCCGATGACATTTCGGGTAGCCGATTTAACGCGTGAGCCTAATGCCATTCGACGCCTTTTACAGGCGCGAAACACCGCAGATCGCGCCGTGCGTGTGCGCGCGTACCAACCGAGCGGTCGCACCGGTGGCGCCGTCGAACGCATTGTGGTGGTGCTAGATGTTGCTACACGCAATTCTATTGTGAGCGAGGTCATGGTTTATGATGCCGTGAATATCGCAGCAGCAGTGGCTACACCAGCGCCAACTGCTGGCGCAGCTCCGGCGGCTGCGGCACCAGCGGCTAGAGCCCGTCGTGTAACTACGCCACGCCGCGCGGCAGCACGACCTGCTACACGACCCGCTGGGCGCACTAACACACCGACAGCAGCTGCATCAGCTGTTGGTGTGCAACAGTATTAATCACTGTCTAACTAGTCGGCCCGGAAAAACCTATTACTTAGGTTCTGGGTAAACAAAGTTCGTTAAAATTTAGACTAAAAATCTGCAAGAAGTTTCGTGATATTCTTTAAAGTCTTGCAGATTTTTGGGCATTAGTTCATCCGCAAAAAGGTCCAGATGCGCGAAGCGAGGGAGGCGATGTGACCAAGCTGGCCAA
>CAZYPH010000228.1:0-1604 GCA_964649095.1 uncultured Oligoflexia bacterium
GCAAAACGCACCGCTTTATTATTAAGGCCTATGCTGCCGGAGGCCGATTTTGATCTTCAAATTTTTTCAAGCGCCAAAGCATTTTTAGAGAGCCTTGTCACGAACCCTCAGAACCAACCTTGGTTTGTGATTACAGACTGGATGATGCCCGGCATGACAGGCATCGAATTGCTGCAGTGGATAAAACGCCACCCAAAATACCACTGGATACCGGTATGTTTACTAACCGGCGAGGGTGAGGCTAGTAGCCGAGACAAAGCCTTGCAGGCTGGTGCCTGGGCATTTCTTACAAAGCCACTCGAACCGGAACCCTTGGCTGAGTTGATACAGAAAAAACAAAAGAACCCTGAAGCCCCCAATGACGAACTATTAAAATTAGATAAGACATTTGCCGAAGAATCGGCTGAACTTATCGAAGAGTGTGAACGTCTACTTTCGCCTTTGAACGAAGAAAGCCTAAAAGAACTGTACCGAATTTTTCATACTATAAAGGGAACAGCAAAGTCCCTGCAGTTTCCGTCATTGGCAAACGTTGCTCATGAAGCAGAATCTTTGCTTACGGCAATCTCAAACGGCAAACTGATGAATTTTCCTATGTCTGCCGATCTTCTTCGCGCGACGTTTAATTACTTTGCTGCAGAACATCACTTTGTTTCGAGCAAACGTAAATGCAGGATGGTCGATTGCAAACGGCCAGGCCGCTTCTTCAAATACTAATCAAGCGGCGCATACGGAAACCAATCTACAGAGCGGAGTTGTCAGCCGCAGTTCCTCAAGCGTGCGTATCAGCAACGAACGACTGGACGTTGTTCAAGGCCGACTAAAAAAAATATTAGGTACAAAAGTTCGCCTCAGTCAGTTTGCAAATAATTTACAAGCAGAATTTTTTGACGAAACTTTTCCAAAAGATTTAGCTAAACTCGTTCAGGAGCTTAATGACGACGCCATGTCGATCATGGAGTTTTTTATTCTACTACGCGTTGTGCCGGCAACACGAATTAAACTTTTCTCAGAGCGCGTTATGAATCAAGCCTCAAGCCAATTAGGCAAACCCATGAAACTGGATTTTGTATCCGACGCAGGATTAGAAATCGACCTCGCCGTGGTCGAAGCCCTAGAAGGCGCTCTAGTCCACCTGATTCGAAACTCCATCGATCACGGCATCGAAACAGTTGAAGAGCGTAAATCTCAAAGCAAATCGCTTGAGGGGAATCTTAAAATCGCAATTCAAAAAATTGATACCAATCGCTTTACATGCAAACTAGAAGACGATGGCCGCGGCTTAAATCTAGAAGGACTTAAGGCGGCTGTTGCGAAAAAGAACCTAATGGCGGCCGATGTTCTTAATAAGATGTCCGATGAGTCTATCGATGAACTCATCTTCATTGAAGGCCTGTCAACCCGAACCGAAGTGAGCGATACCTCTGGACGAGGTGTTGGCATGGATGCCGTGAAATCTAAAATTCAAGAACTCGGTGGCAGCATAAAAGTAGTATCTACACCTTCCAAAGGCACTCGTTTTGAACTCACCCTACCAAGGATATTTAAACTATGAACACCCACATCTTAGTTGTCGACGACTCTCCCAGCTTGCGTGAAATTGT
>CAZYPH010000229.1:0-1544 GCA_964649095.1 uncultured Oligoflexia bacterium
TTGATACCGATCGCATCCAAACCACTTGCAACAACCCTGAAGCGCAGCGGTTTTTAGAAGAACATTTTATGGTGTAGTCAGAGATAGAATAGTTAAAGGTGTTATTATTTAAGTATTAATCCAACTGGCTCAGAAACATATAAATACTTAATATTTATAGCAAAACAATCATTACTACTCATCCAGCCAACCAAAGCAAATGGCGCTGATATAAATATATTTTATTGATGTTCTATGTTATCCGATCCCCATGAAATCACGGCCTCCACACTGGTTATCTTTCTTAAAAAAAGATGCCACAATTTTATGTTTCTTGACTGTTCTTTTAGGAACCTCGTTACCTGCCCACGCAGTCGATATTTGCGATGAGGCGCTAGCCCCCCCAGACGTTAATGACACCACTAGAATGGATATAGCAGACATTTCATTAGCTGGGCCGAACCAACCAAAATTTTATGATAATCTTCATCACTTGCCACGCGATCGTGCCCTAGAGATCTTACAAAGCCTATTAGACGATGGAAATACGACGCTCCGTCCCGATTTGTTAGTACGTTACCTCGCACGCCTACAAGGCGGACAACGCAATGCCGAACTCATTCCAGGACTAGAACTTATATTAGCTGCATTTGTAGATAAATTCGCTGACTATCAAGGCCCGAATTGGCCCTATCTTTACAACATTATCCCCTTAGCCCGTACTGAATTACTCGCCCGCCCCATAACAATTAAAAACAACTGGGATGCGTGGCAGAAGGTACTAGAGTTTGCAGCGAACGATAACAATATGACGCTTCAGACGGCTGTGGTGCTGCTCGAAATTATCCAAAAGGTCGACCTACCAGTAGCTCTAGCAAAAAAAATAACTGACAGAATCGAGTACAACGCGAACTACTTTATTACTGGCACTCCAGCTCTGGAACCACAAGTTGTTACAGATCACAGCAATAATGAAATTTTTGTTCGAAGTCAGTTTCTAGAGGATCAAACAACTGGCCGTTTGCGTTTTCGATATCGCGCTCCGAGAAATGTAGCATCCCCCGCGATCGATCCGATTGTGCTTGAGCGCATCTTTCGTGTTGCCTTGGGTGTACCCCATCCAAATTTAGCTCTGCGGGCGCGATGGGCCCATTCCCAAGCCCCAAAACGAACTCAGCAGCCTGCGATCTTTCCGATTCGTGGTGACTTATCGAAAATGGTTATATTTCAGAACGGTCGTTGGTTGACGTTTCGACGTGTTCAAGAAGGTAGCGGGCAAGAAATTTACTATGAGTGTGTGGCAAATGAAAGCACGCCTCCGCCAGAACTCATTCGGCTAACTGAACAATCAGAAACCACAGAGTTGGGCGCTAGACGTTATACGCCCGACGAACTGTTAAGGCTTATTTACGATCAACGACAGCGACAAGATGGGGAATTAGTTCCTACTAATTACTCCGGTACCATTACAGATCAACAGGACCTTCGTGAAACCGAGCCTTCACCCCAGCAGGGCCAACGCATTTAAATCTTAGTGATTTCTAGTATTTAAGCATGTAGTCTCC
>CAZYPH010000230.1:0-1540 GCA_964649095.1 uncultured Oligoflexia bacterium
CCTCACTTTGTAACAATGGCTCTAATTTGCCAATACAACCTAATACAATTTTCTTATCTAGGGTAGCAATTTTGTCACACACAATAACTGACTTTAGCTTTATTCCATTTTGTTTTGTGGGATTAACTGTAATAGCAAAATTTTTATCTGATTTGTGTTTGGTTGTTATAAAAACAACAATTATATCTGAACCTTTGAGCGGTTTCGATAACACCAACGCTGGACGGATTTTCTGCCCTGACAAATCCGAAAACGGAAACGGGATCAATACGATATCGCCACGTTTAGGCATATTTTTGTTTAATATCAGCCAGAGTATACGTATCTGGTTCGTCGTTCAAAAAATCAAAACTATTCGAGTAGGCATTTATATTTGTGATATCACTAATATCTACACGATACTGGGTTGGAAATTTAATAAGCACTGCTTCAGGTTTATCATGACGCCCAATCACAAAATTCGCACCCTCAGTAGCTACTAGGTCTACCAAATCAGCGATTTTTTTGCGTGCTGTAGTGGTTGAAATGATTTTCATATGTATATTGTACATTTTGTACAAAATTGTGCAAATCTTTACGAAATTGATTACTATTGATTTAATAGTATTTATGTGTTATGATTTTAACAGTTAGTTCAAAACTGAGTCAATAAATGCACCGTTGTAGTGCAACCTTCTCGCCTGTTTCGGGACATAATCAGGGCGCTTAGAGGAAGGAACCGAAATGACGACACACCTTAGTCCCCTCACCTAAGACGTGAGCAAGCGGTGGGTCTAGCTCCTTTTGGCAATCCCGCCATGGAGCTATCAAGATGTCAAAGCAACCAAAATTGTACGACACAGCCGACATAATCACTGACGCTCTTCAGGCAGACAAAACTGGCCAAGTATGGCGAGACATCATCGTAGATGATCGCCAGTCTAACCAAGGAATGTTTAGTAAGTACGATCACGAAGAATGGTGTTATGGTTGCGAAAGCTACCAATGCCATTGCTACGAAGACAGACTCAAGGATGAGGCACGCGACCGAGAACGCGAGCTAGAACTCCAAGAGTTTGAACGACTTGAGGAGTTAGAGCGTGCCCACAATGAAGCGCTCGAAGAAGACTTCCAACGGCAAATTGACGCCAAGCTAGAAGCCGAGGTCGAAGCGAAACGGGCCGAGACGGAATTCAACGAGAGTTTCAGTTATGTTTGGTTTCGGATACTCGGGTGGTCACGGTACAATCGATACGCCGCACCGCTGCTGATGCGCTTCCATCGCATGAAAAAAGGTGTGCGCCACTAGGCGCCCACCGCCCCGCGACTCACTATCGCGGGGCATATTCGTTTAAAAATATTATTTTCGAGCCGAGGCTTGGTCACCAGTCACTAATTATAATTGTTCACTACGTTCCAATTCTAATAAGTGCTGTCGACCCCGACTCGACTGTTTTGTTCCTAAGGTCACAAAACATGTCTGCGCCTTTCGAGCCCACACGCAACTGACATTAGTCAGTTGCTCCCCAAGCACCGCATACACAAAAGCGCCCATGGGGGG
>CAZYPH010000231.1:0-1511 GCA_964649095.1 uncultured Oligoflexia bacterium
GGGTCTCTACCTATTTTCAGGAGTCGCGCGATAAACCCCTAAAGACCGAACTCTTAGTGCGTCGTATTGTCGACTTCGATGTCATCATCACCGACAACGAGGTGGAGGCATTAGTTTTAGAGTGTAACCTCATCAAAAAACACAAACCCAAATACAACGTACGTTTGAAAGACGACAAAACGTACCCGTTTGTGCGGTTGAGTACGGCGCATCCGTTTCCTCGTCTCGAGTACGTGCGGCGCGTACAAAAAGATGGCGCGCGGTATTTTGGGCCTTACGTGACGTCGTTTCAGATTAAAGAAGTGTTAAAGTGGGCTCAGAAAACGTTTCAACTGCGCGACTGTTCGGACAATGAATTCCGCAATCGTTCTAGACCGTGCATTTTATACCAGATTCAAGAGTGTTCCGCACCGTGTGTGGGTTTGATTGATGAAGCCGCCTATCATGCCAATATCAAACAGGTCATGCACTTGTTAGAGGGCAAAACCGAGCTTGTTTTAAGTAATCTTGAAGCCCAAATGTTTGCCGCAGCCGAACGCGAAGAGTTTGAAGCGGCAGCGAAGCACCGTGATCAGATGCGCTACATTCACGATATTAGTGTGCAGCAGAAGTTGACCGATCCCGAGTCGAACTATGATCGTGATCTGGTGCACTTCTCGAGGTTAGAGAACTCCACACAAGGTTTGACGGTAACGGCAGGGGTCGTAGCCGTCATGAGTGTGCGTGAGGGCAAAGTCGTCGGGGTTCAACCGTTTTTGTTTGATCAGCTCGACCCGAGTATCGACGACACCGAGTTTTTGTATGGTTTTTTGGCGCAGTATTATCTGGCGCGTTATGAACAAACCCCTACGTTGTTGCCTAAAGAAGTGGTTTTGCCAACCGTGTCGAGTGAGCGGTCGGAGTTGGGTTTTGTCGATGGCTTAGATCAAAGTAAAATACTGGCGCGGGCTTTAGGTAATCGCGTGCAGTTTCGGCATAGCAAACGCGGCGAGTTGGTTGATTTATTGGCAATGCTGAAAAAAACCTGCGAACACCACTTGGGTGAGCTGACAAAAAAAATCATTTATACCGTTGATGATCTTATCGATGTACAGCGCAAGCTTGGGTTGCGGCGTTATCCGCATCGTATAGAATGTTTTGATATTAGCCATTTTCAAGGCGAAGCCACGGTGGCGAGTCGTGTGGTGTTTATCGAGGGCAAACCAGACAAGTCGCTCTACCGTCATTACCATGTACAGTCGGTCGATCGTCCTGATGACTTTCAATCGATGCGTGAGATTTTAGAGCGCCGTTTTAGCCAGACTCAAGATGGAGACCGTTGGCCCGACGTGGTTTTGATTGATGGCGGCCGCGGGCAGCTGAGTCAGGTGGATGCCATATTTCGTGAGTTGGGGGTGACGGGTGTCGAGCTCGTCTCGATTGCCAAGGCCCGCACCAAAAGCGATTTTCAGTCGATCGATGTGGTGACGTCGCTCGAGCGTATTTTTAAAGTGAATCAGAAAAACCCCATC
>CAZYPH010000232.1:0-1500 GCA_964649095.1 uncultured Oligoflexia bacterium
CTTGATAAGCGGCAAAGGCCTCTTCTTTTTTACCGTCGGCTTCATACGTTTTGCCTAAATTATAACCCCCGATGGCCGACAACACGGGGTGCACGCCACTCTCTAACGCTTTTTTAAACTCTAATTGCGCAGCCTCTTTTTTTTCACCGGCATAATACGCATCGCCTAAGTTGATGTGATGGCGCGGGTCTAAAGCATTCTCGGACTGTGATTGTTGAAACTGCCGAATCGACTCGGGATAATCTTTGTTTTTGAAACTAGAAACACCCAAACGATTGCTGCGATACTCTTTTAAGGTCTCAGCAGCATTCGCGTTCTGCGGCGCGCTAATGCTAGCCACCCCAAACAGGAAGAGCGCAAGCACCATACGTGGAATCACTTGATTCGTCGCCTCCGTCAAATACGACAATACGAGCAACAAGATGACCCCGATCGCCAGGGGTACTTGGTACCAATCTTCATAGATCAACACTTTTTGTTCATCGTTACCGCTGCGATTGCCCTGAGAAATAGTATATATAATTTCTTGTATCTCGCCTTCGTTCTCAGAGCCTAAATAGAATTTGCCACCGGTCGATTGCGCAATAGATTCTAGGTTTTTAGTTTGCCGTTTCGATTGCACGACTTTATTGCTGCTGTCGCGTTTATAACCCGATAAATACCCCGTATCGTCACGTAGTGGTATCGGTCCACCCTGCTCGGAACCCAATGCCACGGCAAAAACTTTGACGTTGGCTTGTTTTAGGTATTTTACAAAATCTTTTTCGGCGCCCTCGGTTTCTTCACCATCGCTCAGCACAATGACGAAGTGGTCGTTTTCCGTAAGATCACTGCGTTCGTCGACGGCTGGTGTTTTTTGATTCTCTTCGTCTTCGCCAGTGGCATTATTAGATGTGTAATCGTAAACACCTCGAATAAGACGCAGAGCCGTTTCTAAACCACCCTTCAAATACGAGCCCTGTATCGCAATGCTACCATCGTCTAACCCATCTAAAGCCGTAGTAATAAACTCGTGATCAGTCGTCAGAGGGCTAATGACGGCCGAGGCGCCGGCAAAGGCGACCAAACCAACTTTATCGCCCTCTAATTTATCTAAGAAAGATCGGGCCCAGTGTTTGGCTTTTTTTAGGCGTGAGGGCACCACATCTTCGACCAACATACTACGCGATACGTCGAGTAAAAGCACCACGTCGAGCCCCTGTTTTTTAATCACTTCTTCACGCGTGCCTAACTGTGGACGAGCCAATGCGATAATTAAAAATACGTTGGCCAGTATAAAAAGCGCAGCAAACCATTTTTTACGACGATTGAGCACTGCAAATGACGGCGTTCCGCGCAGCAAATTATTGAGATTCTCAATCGAAAAAATCTCTAACGTAGACTTCACCCACTTTTTATGGCGGTAAATAAAAAATGCTATCAGCGCAACAATATATATAACTCCGTATATAAGATATTGCGGATCTTTAAAAAAATTCGATAACGAAAATGCAAGCCCGT